>CAZJBJ010000012.1:0-43506 GCA_964544295.1 uncultured Bifidobacteriaceae bacterium | reverse complement strand
GAGGTGCCGGCCGACCAGTTCTACGCGGTGGCCACCGACCCGCTCTCCTCCCTCGTCGTGCCGAGCGAGGGCACGTTGCTTCCTGAACGTCCGGTGTCGGTCGCGTTGCTCACGAACAAGGTCGGTGCCGCCGACCGACGTCGCATCGCGGCCGGGCTCGCGGCCGGCGACATCGACGTCGTCGTCGGCACCCACGCGCTGCTCTACGGCGACGCACCGTTCACGAAGCTCGGCCTCGTCGTGATCGACGAACAACACCGCTTCGGCGTCGAGCAGCGCGCGCTGCTGCGCGGGCTCGGCGAATCGCCCGATGTCCTGGTGATGACCGCGACGCCGATCCCGCGTACCGCCGCGATGCTCGTCTACGGCGACCTCGACCGCAGCGAGCTGCACGAGATGCCGCCGGGGCGCACGCCGATCACGACCGAGGTGGTGGGCCCGAGCCCGCACGATCGCAAGGACGCCTACGACCGGCTGCGGGCGCAGGTGGCCGCCGGGCGCCAGGCGTACGTCGTGTGTCCGCTGGTGGAAGGCTCACCCAAGATCGAGGCCAAGGCCGCGACCGAGGAGTTCGAGGAGCTCGCCGGCGGCGAGTTGTACGGGCTGCGCCTCGGTCTGCTCCACGGCCAGATGAAGTCGGTGGAAAAGGAAGCAGCCATGGCCGCGTTCCGAGCCGGGGAGACCCAGGTGCTGGTCGCGACCACCGTGATCGAGGTCGGCGTCGACGTGCCCAACGCCACGGTGATGATCGTCGAGGACGCGGACCGGTTCGGGTTGTCCCAGCTCCACCAGTTGCGGGGCCGGGTCGGCCGCGGCGGCGGCGAATCGTGGTGCTTCCTCTTCGCCGATCCGAACACGCCCGACGGCAAGGCGCGCATGGCCGCGATGGTCGAGTCGACCGACGGGTTCGTGCTCGCCGAGCGTGACCTGGAGATCCGCGGATCGGGGCAGGTGTTCGGCGAACGGCAAGCCGGTCTCGGCGATCTCAAGCTCGGCAAGCTCCCACGCGACGAGAAGTACGTCCTCTTCGCCCGTCAGGCCGCGGAGGACATCCTCGACGCCGATCCCGGGTTGGCGAAGAATCGGGCGCTGGCCGAGGAAGTCGAGGATCTCCTCGGCGACGACGTCGAGTTCCTGTTCAAGAGTTGACGGAGGCGAACGATGCGAACCCGGACCCGGTGCCTGACGAGCCTGACGATCGTGGTGGCCGTGGGGGGCCTCGCCGCCTGCGGGTCGTCCGACCCGAAGGCGACGCCGTCCACCACTGCGACCTCGGCCCCCGTCGCCCCGGGATCGTCGACCACGATTCCCGAGCCGATCGTCGAAGGCCGCACGAAGTGGGTCGACGCCACCGACCGGTGGAAGACGTTGGCGCCGACCCCGTTCGCCTCCGATCCCGAGCAGGCGGCCGACGATCTGGCTGCGCTCTGGCGCGGGGGCGACACGTCGGAAGTGGGGATCGTCGAGGTGGTGTCCGTGCAGCGGGGGGAACCCGCGGTCGTCGTCATTCGTGAGCGTGACGTTCCCGACGACTCGATCGCGGCCGTCGACTACGAGATCACCCTCGAACCCGGCGACGAGGGCTGGGTCGTGAGCAAGGCGCGTGCCCAACAGTCGTGTCGGCGTGGCGTTTCGACCACCGACGCGACGCGCTGCGTCTGATCGGGGCGTCGACGTGCGGGTGGTGATCGTCGGCGCCGGTGCCGTCGGGGGAGTGGTCGCGGCCCGGCTGGTGGAGTGCGATGCGGAGGTCGCGGTCGTGGCGCGCGGTGAGCACGCCGCGGTCATGCGCCGCGACGGACTGACGCTGATCGATCCGGCGCGGACCGTCACGGTCCCGGTCGACGTGTTCGATCGCGTGGGCGAGGTGGGGATCGGTCCCGACGACCTCGTGGCGTTGGCGGTCAAGGGTCAGGACACCGCGCCCGTCCTCGACGAGCTGGCCGGCCTGGGGATCGATCCTCCGATCGCGTGTTTCCAGAACGGTGTGGCCAACGAGCGGGCCGCCGCCGAGCGTTTCACCACCGTGCTGGCGGTCGTCGTCATGCTGCCGGCCGCCCACACGGTTCCCGGGCGGGTCGAGGCCTATGCCGCGCCGATCCCCGCGTTGTTCGACGTCGGCCGCTACCCGACGGGCGTCGACCACTGGTGTACCGATCTCGTCGCGGTGCTCGCGGCGGCGGGCTTCGACGCCCGCGTGGTCCCCGACGTCATGCGCTGGAAGTACACGAAGCTGCTGATGAACGTCGGCAATGCGGTCGAAGCGCTGTGTGGCCTCGATCCGGACGGCATCGAACTCGTGCTGCGCGCCCGGGCCGAAGCGAAGGATGTGTTCGATCGGGCCGGCATCGCGTACGCGAGCGACGACGAGGAGCGCGAGCGGCGCGGCTCGCTGCTCCAACTCGGCGAGATCGACGGGCACGCGCGGTTCGGGGGATCGTCGTGGCAGTCACTCGCTCGCGGCACCGGGACGATCGAAGCCGAGTACCTCAACGGCGAGATCGTGCGGGTCGGAATCGAGCACGGGATCCGGACCCCCGTGAACGAGTTGCTGATGCGCGAGGCGCTCGCCGCGGCCGCCGATCGAGCGGCGCCGGCATCCCGATCCGCGGCCGAGTTCCTGGCTCGCCTGCCCGCACCGCCCCCGACCTGAGCGTCGCGTCTCAGCGCGCCCAGACCCGGAGTGGGCCGATCGCGTCGAAGCCGACCCCGAGCATCACGTCGAGGTCTGCACCCCGCTCGTACCCGACGATCCACGCCTCGGGATGACGGGCGATCGAAGCGGCGGCCACGTCGGCGACGTTGCCGTATGCGTTCGACACGCTGACCACCTCCACGTCCGCAATCGTCGTACGGTGCAGGATGGCGCCGTCGGTGAACTGGGCCGAGTCGGCCCGGCCGAGAATCGTCACGCCGGGCGCCCGGCGGAGGCCGTTGAGCAACACGTCCTCGGGCCCACCCCAGGCCCGGCGCCACGCCGCGAACGGGAACTTCTCCCGCACGACCTCGAACCCGCCGGGATTGGGCGCGGGGGTGCCAGGAGGTCGGGCGATCCAGGTCGCGTCGAACAGCACGGCGTAGCCCTGGTCGGCCAGGTCGAGGGTCGCGAACGAATCCTTGACCGATGCGCCCGGACCGTCGGCGATCCGCGTGAGGACGTCGATCTCGTGGACGCCGGGGTCGAGCGTGATCGCGTCGGGGTAGAGCGGCGGTGTGCGGTGCGGTGACGACCAGAGCCGCCCGTCGGCGACCGGCGCGAGGCGGTGGACCCGGCAGACCGTGTCGCACCACGCGGCGTTCGCCCGGACGGCGAGCGCGACGACGTCGGGTCCGTCGGCCGGTCCCGGGGTCAGGACTGCGCCCTTCGCTCCCGGTGGCGCGCCCGGGCGATGGTCGCGAGCGCTCGGTGGTTGGCGTGCCAGTCCTCGGCCGGGACCTCCTCGATGTGGCGGTACCGGGCGTCGACCGACTCGTGGGAGATCACGATCTCGCCCGGCGCGACGGTGCAGAGGAACACGATGGCCACGAGACCATGCGGGCCGTAGCCGGAGTTCGCGGGTCGACCGATCGCGTCGACGAGTTCCACGATCGTCGCGTCGAGGCCGACCTCTTCGCCGACTTCGCGCACGACGGTGTCGGCCGGGGTCTCGCCCGGATCGACGAAGCCGCTGATGAGGCCCCACTTGTGGTCATCGGCACGGTGGACGAGCAGCACGCGCTCGTCGGCGTCGAAGATCGCGGCGTCGGCACCGACCTTGGCCGTGACGTAGCCGGTCTCGGCGGTCAGCCGCGCCCGGACGTCGGGCTCGGGAAGGTCGAGGGCCTCGGCGTACCCGCGGGTGGCGAGGTCGAGCAGACGCGTGCAGCGCTCGCGGTCGTACGGATCGGTGGTGTAGTGCAGCCCGGTCCGGGCGATGGCTTGGATCTGGTCGAGCAGTTCGAGGCGGTCGATCCCGTCATTCTGCCGCGCCGCGTGCGCCCACCGTGACCAGTCGGTCGAGGCCGAGGCCACTCGTGAGCAGGCGTTCTTTCCGGTTGCCGAGGAGCTGCGCGGTCCAGTCGGTGAAACCGCCGTCGCCGATCTCCACTTCGTCGGGACCCGGGTGCACGATCACCTTGAAGCAGAGGTCGCGGTAGTACCCCCGGCCCGCGACCCGGTCGGGGTCCTCGACCACGGCGACGTTCGGAGTCGCGCCGCACGCCTGGCGGGCGGCGTCGAGGATGCCGGTACGCCCGTCGCTCCTCAGGTCGGTGAGCCGGATCTCGACGGGAGCCTGCGTGACCGCGCCGACCGCGGTCGCGAGCGCGCGGAGATGGTCGCCGATCGCCGCGGTCTCGAACGCGAGATGGCCGGTGTCGCGCCCGGCCGAGACCAGTGCCAGCACCGTGAAGTGCTGTTGACCCTGGGCGCCGAAGGGCTGGGCGCGCACGATCCGCTGGACCGCGCCGAGGTGCAGGGTCGGCGTCGACTCCGCGGCCCGGCGTTGCGCCGCGACGATCGCCAACGCCACCGTCGGATCGGCCGCGACCTCGAGGGACCGCACGCTCGAGACGACCTTGTGTTGATGCACCGGGGCCAGCGCGGTGTGGGACCCGAGCGGGAGCACCGGCGCGAGTTCGACGAACTCGAACGCGGTGGGGATCGCCGCGATCATCGTCGCGATCGTTCCGTGGAGGGCGCGGGCGTCGACGGTCCCGACCTCGACGAACCGGTCGCGGCCGGATTGGCGCATCACGTCGGCCGGCGTGACCCGCTCGGCGCGCCGACGCATCACGTCGAGCAGGAAGCTGGTGAAGTCTGCACCGCTCACCCGATCCGCGAGGATCTCCGCCGCATCCTCCGCCCCGAGCGCATCCGCCACCCGCCGGACCGGTGCATCGAGATCCCCGTCCATGCCGAGACCGTAGGGCGTCGGTGGGGCCGGTCGGCGGGGATTGCCCGTACGATCCGCTCATGCGTCGAGGTCCTCAGAGTGCCGGTCGGGGCCTGCGCGTGATCGCGGGAGCGTTGGGTGGGCTCCGACTCGTCGCCCCGAAGGGGTCCCGCACCCGGCCGACGGCCGATCGCGTGAAGGAATCGGTGTTCGCGGCGTTGGGGAATGCCCGCCTGGCCGGGGCGGTGGTCCTCGACGGGTACGCGGGCAGTGGTGCGCTCGCCATCGAGGCGCTGAGCCGGGGTGCGGCCCGGGCCACGCTGATCGATCGCGATCCGCGCGCGATCGACGCGATCCGCCGCAACCTGCTGAGCACCCGGACCGCCGATCAGGCCACCGTGGGCCGGCGGGGGCTGGCGTCCTACCTCTCCGGACATCCGCCGACGACCCCGTTCGACCTGGTGTTTCTCGATCCGCCGTACGAGATGACCGGTCCCGAGCTGGCGCGGGTGCTCGAACTCCTCACCGCGCCGGGCTGGCTGGCGCGAGATGCCGCGATTGTGATCGAACGGAGCGCGACGGCCGGTCCGCCGAGCCTGCCGACCGGCTGGGGAGTCTCGTGGGAGCGGGTCTACGGCGATACGCTCGTGGTGCTCGTCGGTCCGGATGCCGACGGTCCCGAGGGCCACCCGGCCTGACGCCGATCCAACATCAGGAGTTCCTGCCGCTGTGGCCACCGCCCTCTGCCCGGGTTCGTTCGACCCGGTCACCCTCGGTCACCTCGACATCATCGAGCGGACCGCTCGCCACTTCGACCACGTCATCGTGGCCGTGATCCGGAACCCGCAGAAGTCGCAGTCGCTCTTCACCCTCGAGGAGCGTCAGAAGATGCTGCACGAGGTGACCGCCCACCTGGACAACGTGTCCATCGAGTTCTTCAAGGGCCTCCTCGTGGACTTCGCCCGCGACCACGGCGCGGCCGCGATCGTCAAGGGCCTGCGGGCGGTCTCGGACTTCGAGTACGAGTTCCAGATGGCGCAGATGAACCAGCGCCTGTCGGGGATCGACACGTTCTTCATCTCGACGAGCCCGCAACACTCGTTCCTCTCGTCGAGTCTGGTGCGGGAGGTCGCGAAGTTCGGGGGAGACGTGTCGAGCATGGTGCCGCCGCTCGTCCGGGAACGGCTCGCGGAGCGTTTCGCAGAACGGAGTTCCTCGTGAATGACATGGAGCACTACGACGAGCTGCCCCCGGACACCGAAGAGTTGATCCTGACCGTCCGGGACCACATCGACACGGCCCGGTCCGTCCCGATGAGCGCCAGCGTGATGGTGAACCGCGACGAGCTCGTCGGCATCCTCGAGGACGCGGTGGCGGCGCTGCCCGAGGAGATCCGTCAGGCCCGGTGGTTGCTCAAGGAGCGCGAGGAGTTCCTGGCCAAGGCCCGGCGCGAGGCCGAGGACATCATCGACGCCGGCCGCCAGCAGGCCCAGCGGATGGTCGAGAAGACCGAGGTGGTGCGGGAGGCGAATCTGCACGCCCGTCGCATCGTCGACGACGCCGAGAAGACCGCCCGGGACCTCAAGCACGAGGCCGAGGACTACATCGACCAGAAGCTCGCGAGCTTCGAGGTGGTGCTCGAACGCACGATGACCGCGGTGGTCAAGGGCCGGGAGCGGCTCCAGGTCGTGATCCCGGCCACGGAGGTCGAGGTCGCCGAAACCGGCGAGGAAGCGAGCTTCTTCGACCAGGACGTCTAACGTCGCCTGGTAATTCCTGGGAAAACGCCGTGACCTGCTAGGATCCACCCGTTCGGCGTACGTGCCGATCGCCGCTTTCCGGCGCCCCGGCAGAGAATCGGGCGCCCACCGAGGCCGATGACTGCGCTCCGCTGCAACGTGTCCGATCTGCTGCATCACCCGGCCGCGCGCCGCGCCGTGTCGATCGCGATCCCCGGCAGCGAACTCGGTGGCGTCGCCGGTGCCCGGCTCTCCTCGGCGCCGCTCACGGTCGCGGTGATGCTGGAGCGCATCCCCGAGGGGATCGTGATCCACGGCACCGTCACCGCCGAGTACGAGAGCGAGTGCAGTCGCTGTCTCGCACCGGTCCACGATTCCTTCTCGGTGCCGGTCAACGAGCTGTTCGAACGGGAGCCGATCGACGGCGAGACCTACCCGTTGGAGGGCGAGGAGATCGATCTCGAGCTGCCGGTCCGAGATTCCGTGCTCCTCGATCTGCCCACAGCACCGCTGTGCCGCGATGATTGCGCCGGCCTGTGCTCGGTGTGTGGCATCGACCGCAACGAATCCGACTGCACGTGCGACCCGAACCCCCCTGATCCCCGCTGGGACGCTCTGCGCGCCCTGACCTTCGACGACTGAACCACTGAGGAGCAAGCAATGGCCGTCCCCAAGCGCAAGACCCCCCGTTCCAAGACCCGGATGCGCCGGGCTTCGAGCTGGAAGATCGCGACCCCGGCCCGGTCGCTGTGCCCGACCTGCGGTGCCGTCAAGCTGCCGCACACGGTGTGCGGGAACTGCGGCACCTACCGCGGCCGCCAGGTGCTCGATACCCAGTGATCCGATGACCGCGGATCGGCACGGGGAATCCGACCCCACGGTGCTCACGATCGCGATCGACGCGATGGGCGGCGATCACGCGCCCGGCGCGATCGTGGCCGGCGCGCTCGATGCCGTCGACCAACTCGGCGTGCGCGTCCTGTTGGTGGGCGACGAGGCCGCGATCCGCGCCGAACTGCCCGACGGCACCCTGCCCGTCGGCGTGACCATCCGCGCCACCAGCCAGGTCATCGCCATGCACGACGAGCCGGGCACGGCCGTCCGCAAGAAGAAGGATGCGTCGGTGGTGCGTGCCGCTGAAGCCGTCCGCGACGGTGACGCGCACGCCATGGTCGGCGCGGGGAACACCGGGGCGACGATGGCCGCGGCGCTGCTGCGGTTCGGTCGGATCAAGGGCGCGGCGCGGCCGGCGATCGGCGTTCCCATCCCGGTGCCCTTCGCCCAGCCCCATCTCCTGGTCGACGGCGGGGCGACGGTCGATTGCAGCCCGGAGTGGCTGGTCCAGTTCGCCCAGATGGGCCGCGCCTACGCCCGGCTGCGGCTCGGGATCGACGAACCCACCGTCGGGCTGCTCTCCAACGGTGAGGAGCCGGGCAAGGGCGACGACCTGCGCAAGCAGACCTTCGCCCTGCTCGACGGTCAGCCGTGGTTCGTCGGCAACGTCGAGGGCCGGGACCTCATGTCGGGCAAGCCCGATGTGATCGTCACCGACGGTTTCACCGGCAACGTCGCGCTCAAGACCGTGGAGGGCGCGCTGAAGGCCGCCGCCGGTCTCGTGTTCACCACCCTCGGGTCGCCGGAGGCGAAGGACGCGGCCGATGTCGTGGCCCCGCTGCTACTCCAGGGTGTCACCGATTACCTCGATCCCGACACGATCGGAGGCGCCGCCCTCCTCGGCGTGTCCGGGGTCTGTGTGATTTCCCATGGTTCGTCGAGTGCCCGTGCGATCGTCAACGCGGTGGCCCTCGCGACCGACTGCGTGCGCGGCGGCTTCTTCGAGCGCATGCAGGCCGCCATCGTCGGAGAGGAGGCCTATGCCGGCTGAAACTCATTCCACCCACGAACCCATCGGTCCCGACGAGGTGTTCGCCACCGTGCGCACCCACCTCAGCGAGATCCTGGAAATCGACGACGCGACGATCACGCTCGACGCCAACTTCGCCGAGGACCTCAACGCCGATTCGTTGGCGTTGATCGAACTGGTCGAGGCCCTCGAGGAGGATCTCGGCGAGCGCACGGTCGGCTTCACCGTCGACGACGAGGATCTCGGTGACCTCGCGACGGTGCGTGACGCCGTCGATTACGTCGTCTCCCGCTTGGGGGCCGGCGCGGCCTGAGGGCCGCGCTCGGGGCATGCAACCCGACGACCGCGCTCACTTCGAGTCGCTCCTCGGTTGGAGCTTCCGGGATGACGCGGTGCTCGCGCAGGCCCTGTCACACCGCTCCTGGTGTGCCGAACACCCCGACGAGAGTTCCAACGAACGGCTCGAGTTCCTCGGCGACGCCGTGCTCGGCATCATCGTCACCGACCACATCTTCCGCGCCTACCCGTCGCTCCAGGAAGGCGAGCTGGCCAAGGTGCGGGCCTCGGTGGTCAACGCCGACGTGCTCGCCGACGTCGCGGCGCGCATCGGTCTCGGTGCGTGTCTTCGCCTCGGCAAGGGCGAGGCGAACTCCGGCGGGCGGGAGAAGCCGTCGATCCTCGCCGACGCGATGGAGGCGGTCATCGCCGCGGCGTACCTCGACGGTGGGATGGAGGCCGCGTGGGCCGTCGTGCTCCGCCTGTTCGAGGCGCGCATCATCGATGCCGCGACCGGACCCGGCGGCGACGACTACAAGACGCGCCTCCAGGAGTTGGCCGCGCGTCGCTTCGACCGGCTGCCGCGGTATCAGGTCCGCGACGAAGGCCCCGATCACGCCAAACGGTTCTTCGCCACCGTGCGCCTCGACGGTGAGGCCTACGGCAACGGCGAGGGCGGATCGAAGAAGCAGGCCGAACAGGCTGCCGCCCGGGCGGCGTGGGTCCGGATCTCGGCCGGTGATCTGCCCGTCGAAGGCCTGGAGGTGAATCAGGATGCCGGAACTTCCTGAAGTCGAGGTCATGCGTCGGGATCTCGAGAAGGAGATCGTCGGCAAGAAGATCAAGTCGGTCGACGTCACCAAGATGCGCACGATCCGCCGGTACAAGCAGCGCAAGCCGTTCATCAGCGCGCTCGAAGGCGCCAAGATCACCGGCATCCAACGGCGGGGCAAGTACCTGCTCGCCAAGCTCGACAACGGCGACGTGCTCGTCATCCATCTGGGCATGTCGGGCCAGCTGCGGCGGGCGGCGGGCACCAAGGAACCGCTGGCCAAGCACACCCACGTGGTGATCACCTTCACCCAGGGCGGCCAGCTGCGCTTCATCGACCCGCGCACCTTCGGGGAGATGTTCGTGACCCAACTCGACGGCATCGAGACCGAGGTCGAGGAACTCGCGCACCTCGGGATGGACCCGCTCGAGACGGTCGTGAGCTGGGACTACTTCGGCGAACTGGTCGCACAACGGCAGTCCAAGCTCAAGCCGCTGCTGATGGACCAGAAGTTCATCGCCGGGATCGGCAACATCTACTCCGACGAGATCCTCCACCACGCGGGGCTGCGGTGGGACCGGATGAGCAACGAACTTCGCCCCGAGGAGATCCGCCGCCTGTACCGCGCGGTGGGGGAGGTGCTCCACGACGGCGTGAAGTACCGCGGCTCGTCGCTGGCCGACGAACAGTACGTCGACCTGTTCGGCAAGCTCGGCGGCTTCCAGGAGCATCACCAGGTCTACGCCCGCGACGGGCAGGCCTGCCTGCGGTGCCGCCGCCAGATCGTGCGCGAGAAGGTCGGCGGCCGCTCCACCTTCTACTGCCCCTTCTGCCAGGTGTGACCGGGCGTTCCGGGCCGGCCGCCGGCACCTGGAGGCCCAGCCGCCCGCGCCCACCTCTCTTCGCTCCGGCGCGCACGCGGGAATGACCGGCGTCCTGTCCCCGGCCTGAACGCGGCTCCGCCGGTCGCAGGCGGGTCGTAGAATGGGGCACATGTCCTCGGTCGAACTCTCCGACGAAGTCCTCGCCCGGCTCCGCGCCGAAGCCACCCGCCGTGGCGTGACTGTCGAGACCGTCATCGCCGAGCTCGCCGCGCAGCTCCCCGCCGATACCGACGACCCGCTCGCAGCGTTCATCGGGTCAGGCGCGTCGGGCCGGGGTGACCTCGGCCGCCGACACCGTGAGATCCGCGCGGAGCAGACGTCGGGCACTGCCGCCCGCGACTTCTAACTCTGCTGATGCTCCTGGTCGACACGGGCGTGCTGCTCGCCGCCGCGGACAGCACCGACCGCGATCATCAACGCTGCGCCGAGTTGCTCGCCGAACATCGCGGCGACCTCAACGTGGTGTCTCTGGTGGTGGCCGAGACGTCGACGCGGCGATCGTCGCCATCGCGGAACGGTTGAAGGTCACGACCCTCGCGAGCTTGAACCAACGCGACTTCACGGTCGTGCGCCCCGCGCACTGCACCGCGTTCGAACTCATCCCGTAACGGACGGGACTGCCGCGCGGTTGGTGACATCTGATCTGTGGTGCCGAGAGGTGCTGCTGGAAGGATGTTTCACCATGCCCAAGCCGTATTCGAAGGAGTTCCGTGAGGACGTGATCTGTGTCGCCCGGTCCCGCGAGCCCTCCTTCTACAGGTCGACCCTCACCACCCGGCCTCTCCCAGGCCCAATGCGCAGCGCGCGTTCACTCCGCCGGGAAGATCGCACGAGACTTGCGATCGTCGGCAGCACCCCTGTGCCCGGCGCCGTGACCGGACCGCCTCTGCTCGCTCATCCCCGGCCGGGTCCGCGAAATCGGGTGAAACCGCGCATACGCTCGGGCAACAGTCACGGAGGAGCTGCGGAGTGTTCCTGAAGTCGCTGACCCTACGCGGGTTCAAGTCGTTTGCGGAGAAGACCGTGCTCGAGTTCGAACCCGGCGTCATGGTCGTGGTCGGTCCCAACGGGTCCGGCAAGTCCAACCTCGTCGATGCGGTCGCGTGGGTACTCGGCGCGCAAGGTCCCCGCACCCTGCGCGGCGGGAAGATGGACGACGTCATCTTCGCGGGCACGTCGGATCGTCCCGCGCTCGGCCGGGCCGAGGTGTCGCTCACGATCGACAACACCGCCCACCTGCTGCCGATCGAGTTCTCCGAGGTGACCATCACCCGGACGCTCTTCCGCAACGGTGACTCCGAGTACGCGATCAACGGCGCGCCGTGCCGCCTGCTCGACATCCAGGAGCTGCTCTCCGACAGCGGCATCGGCCGCCAGCAACACGTCATCGTCGGCCAGGGCCAACTCGATTCGATCCTCAACTCCCGCCCGGAAGACCGCCGCGGGGTGATCGAGGAAGCCGCCGGCATCCTCAAGTACCGCAAGCGGCGGGAGAAGGCCGAGCGCCGCCTCGAAGCCACCGAGGGCAACCTCGTGCGCCTGAACGACCTGCTGCGCGAGGTCCGCCGCGGGCTCGGCCCGCTGCAGAAGCAGGCCGACGCGGCGCGTCGCCACGACGGCGTGGTCGACGAGTTGCGCGCGATCCGCCTGCACCTCGTCGGTCGGGAACTCGCCGGGCTGCAACTCAAGACCACCCGGCTCAAGGACCAGTCCCACGAACTCGCGCGCGAGGAGTCGACGATCCAGGCCCGGCTGCGCGAGCTCGACGTCTCGGTCCTCGACGCCGAACGGGCGCTGACCGACGTCGGTCACGGCGACGTTGCCGACGCGTTGGGTCGCGTCGAGGCCATCCGCGAGCGCGCCCGGGGTCTGCGGGCACTGGTGAGCGAGCGGCGGCGCAGCCTCGAACGTGAACTCGTCGCCGCGGCGGACGAAGGCGTGGTCGAGACGTTGGTGGCCGACGCCGGTGCCGTGCGCGCGGAGCTCGATGTGCTGGAGCCGCAGTCGGGCGAGCTGGCCGAACAGGAACTCGAGATCGAAGCGGCCGAACGGGACCTGGCCGAGGAGCGCCGCGCGTTCGACGCGGTCTCGACCAGTGAGGATCCGGTCGCCGAGGCGAACGCGGTCCGGCGGGAACTCGCCGCCCGGCGCGACGGGCTCGCCCGCATCGAGGACGAGCTGGCCCGGTTCGACCAGCGCGCCCAGGGGATCGCGCAACGCCAGACCCAGTTGCAGTTGGAGCTCGGCCAGGCGTCGGAGCGGCTCGGTTCGGTCGAGGCCACCCTGCCCGATGCCGTGGCCGCCGCGAACGCTGCCGCGAGTGCCCGCGCCGCGGGTGAGGAACGGCTGACCGCGGCCGAGACCACCTGGCGGGAAGCCGAATCGGAGGCCAGCCGGTGGCAGGCCCGCGCCGATGCGTTGGCGCAGGCGCTCGACGCCGCGAGCGACGCCGAAGCCGCCGCCGTGCTCGACGGCATGGTCGGGGTGGCCGGCTCGCTGGTGAACCACCTGGTCATCGATCCCGGTGCCGAGGTCGCGGTGGCCGCGGCGCTCGGCGATGCGATGAGTTCGGTGATCGTCTCGGGCCGCGACGAAGCGCAGTCCGCCATCCGGCGCCTCGCCGACGGAGACGTGGGCGCATGGTTGCTGGTGCTCGATGCGAGCGAGACCGCGGTCACGTCCGGCGCGACCCTCGCGCCGGAAGGTGCCCGTCCGCTCGCGAGCTGTGTCCGGGGCACGTTGCCCGGCCTGCAGGCGACGCTGGCCCGCACCCTCGCCGGGGTCGTCCTCAGCGACGGCGACTGGCGCGCCGCGATGGATCTCGCCATCGCGAACCCCGACCTCACCGTCATGACCCGCGCCGGCGATCGCTTCGGCGGCGGCCGCCCGTGGCGCTTCGGCGGCGATCACACCGCCGGGGTCACCCGCGCCGCGCTCGACGAAGCCATCGCCGCGGCCGAAGTCGCGCTCACCGCTCGGGATCAGGCGCGCACCGCGGTCGACGCGGCTCGCGTCGCGCTCGGCGCGGCCCGTGAGGCCGAGCAGCAGGCCGCCGAGGCGGCCCGCACCGCTCGGAGCACGCACGACCGCACCAAGTCCGAGGCCGAGCGCCTCACCCGGGCCCAGCGCGAGCGCGCCCAGGAGCTGGAAGCGGCCGAGGCGTCCCGGGTGGCGTTGCTCGACGCGCTCTCCGCCGAACAGGCGACGCTCGCGGCACTCACCGCGCGTCTGCCGGAGCTGGAAGCCGCCGAGGTCGCGGCGCAGGCCGCCGCCGCCGATCGGGCGACTGCACGCGCCGCACTCGACGCGCGCGAGACCGCCCTGCGCGCGGTGCGCCGCGATCACTCGGTGCGGGCCGCCGCGCTCGACGAACGGCGCATGTTGTTGCAACGGCGCCTGGCCGAGGTCGAGGACCGGCTCGCCCGCGACCCGGAGGCCAAGGCCGCGGCCGAGCGCTACCGCGCTGCGCTGACCGCGAAGGGCGTCGCCTACGAGCGCGTCGGCGGTCGCCTCGACGACCTCGGCACCCGTATCGAGACCGTCTACGGCTGGGTGCGCGAGGAACGACGGATCCAGGCCGAGAAGGCGAGCGCCGCCGGTGGCCGACTCGAACAACTGCGCAGCCAACGCCAGGCCCAGGAGCAGGAACTCGCCGGGGTGCGCGAACGTCAGCAGCGGCGCGAGGTCGAGGAAGCCGAGAACCGGATGCGGCTGGAGGCGGCCGTCGAACGCGTGCGCACCGAGTTCGACTGTGAGCCCGGTGCCGCGATCGACGCGCCGGCCCCCGAGGTCCCCGAGGGCACCACGCTCGCCGGCCGGGCGCGGGACCTCGATCGGGATCTGCGCCTCATGGGCCCGATCAACCCGTTGGCCCTCGAGGAGTACGAGGCGCTCCAAGAGCGGCACGACTTCCTCGTGCAGCAACTCGACGACGTGAAGAACAGCCGCCGCGAACTCCAACGGGTCATCAAGGCGGTCGACATCGAGATCGTCACCGTGTTCGAGACCGCGTTCGCCGACGTGCAGACCAACTTCGAACAACTCTTCGGCACGCTGTTCCCGGGTGGGTCGGGGCGCATCTTCCTCACCGACCCCGACGATCTGTTGAACACCGGCATCGAGATGGAGGCGCGGCCCTCCGGCAAGAACACGAAGCGACTCTCGCTGCTCTCCGGTGGTGAGCGGTCGTTGACCGCGATGGCGTTCCTGTTCGCGGTGTTCCGGTCCCGGCCGTCGCCCTTCTACCTGCTCGACGAGGTCGAGGCCGCGCTCGACGACGTGAACCTGCACCGGTTCCTCGATCTCATCCACGAGTTCCGCAACGACGCGCAGCTGCTCGTCGTGTCGCACCAGAAGCGCACGATGGAAGCCGGCGACTGTCTCTACGGGGTCTCGATGGCGCCCGGTGGCTCGACCAAGGTCGTGAGCCAGCGGATGCGTGGCGAGATCGTGCTGACCTAGGTCGCCGTGACCCTCCCGCTCGACGCCGCGAACGACCTCGAGCTGATCAACGCCTGCGGTCCGGACGGGCAGCAGGCCTGGCTCTGCTCGACGGTGCACGACATCACCGGCAGCGCCACCGCGGCGCGCGTCGCGGACGACCTCGCCAAGCCGTTTCGCATCCTCGTCATCCTCCTCGTCGCCTACCTGTTGGTGCGCATCTCGCGTCTGGTGATCCGCCGGGTCGTGAAGCGGCTCTCACGCGACGAGGCCCAGGAGACGATGGCGAAGCTCCGCCGCCGCACCGGCGTGGCGTTGCTCGACACCGGCCCGGTCCCGACGGTGCGCCGCGCGTTGCGGGCCGAGACCATCGGCGCGGTCATGCGCAGTGTCGTCGCCGCGATCATCTGGGCGACCGCGACGGTGATGATCCTCGAGACCCTCAAGGTCAACCTCGCGGCGATCGGGGTCGGCGCCGGCATCGTCGGCGTGGCCATCGGCTTCGGCTCCCAGGCGCTCGTACGCGATTTCATCTCCGGGTTGTTCATGTTGGTGGAGGACCAGTACGGCGTCGGCGACGTGGTCGACCTCGAGGTCGCGGCCGGCACCGTCGAAGGGGTGAGTCTGCGCACCACCCGGTTGCGCGACGTCGAGGGTGTGGTGTGGCACGTGCCGAACGGCGAGATCCGTCGGGTGGGGAACAAGAGTCAGCAGTGGGCGCGCGCCGTCCTCGACATCCCGGTCGCCTACGACGCCGACCTGCAGGCCGCGATCGACGCCATCCAGGCAGCCGCGGAGGCGGTCGTCGCCGACGACGAGTACGCCGGCGTGGTCCTCGAACCGCCCGAGGTGCTCGGCGTGGAGAACGTGACCAGCGACCAGGTCGTGATCCGGCTGGGGGTGAAGACCCTGCCCCTCGAACAGTGGCGGGTCGCCCGCGCCTTGCGGGTGGCGGTGAAGGCCGCGCTCGACGCCGTCGACGTCCAACCGCTGGGGCCGAACGTCGTGCGCTACCGGCCGCCCGAACGCCACGACGGCCCCGGCACCCCGAGCGCCTGACGGTTCCCGAGCCACCCGGAGCCCAGGTTTAGGCTCCGCTCCCGATGGACCCCTTGCTGCTCGTTCTGATCGTCGCGCTCGTGCTCGTCCTGGGCATCGGCGGGCTGGTGCTCGCCCGTCGCTCGCGCCCCGGGGTGGAGGAGGACCTCCAGGTCCCCACCCGGCCCGCGCCCACGCCGACGGTCGCCGAACCCGAGGTCGCGGTCGAACCCGAAGTCGAACCCGGGGTCGTGCCCGACGTTGCGGTCGAGCCCGAGCCCGAACGGGTCAAGCCGCGGCTGCGGGACCGGCTCGGCAAGACCCGCGCCGCGTTCACCGGGGCGTTCGCCGGGATCGCGAGCCGGGGCAAGATCGACGACGAGACCTGGGACGATCTCGAGGAAGCGCTGATCCTCGCCGACGTCGGGGTGCCCACCACCACCCGGGTGATCGACGACGTGCGCGCCCGGGTGAAGGAGGAGAAGGTCTCGGACCCCGAGCGGGTCGTCGAGCTGCTCCGCGAGGAACTCGTCACCCTGCTCGTCGACGGCGATCGCACCCTCGGTCGGGCCGTATCGGGTCCGAGCGTGTGGATGTTCGTCGGCGTCAACGGGGTCGGCAAGACCACGAGCATCGCCAAGCTCGCGCAGCGCGAGGTCGACGAGGGTCACCGCGTCGTCCTGGCGGCGGCCGACACGTTCCGGGCCGCGGCCGCGGAGCAACTCGCCACCTGGGCGGCGCGGACCGGTTCCGAGATCGTGCGCGGCCAGGACGGTGCCGATCCCGGCTCGATCGTGTTCGACGCCATGAGTGCGGCATCCACGCGCGGGGCCGACGTCGTCCTGGTCGACACCGCCGGGCGGCTCCACAACAAGGTCAACCTGATGGAGGAGTTGAAGAAGCTTCGACGCATCGTGGAACGGACCGAGGGTGCGCTCCAGGAGGTGCTGCTGGTCGTGGACGCGTCCACCGGCCAGAACGGGTTGTCCCAGGCCCGCCAGTTCGCCGAGACCGTCGACATCACCGGCGTGATCCTCACCAAGCTCGACGGGACCGCGAAGGGCGGGATCGTGCTGGCGATCCAGGCCGAGCTCGGCATCCCGGTCAAGGTGGTGGGCGTCGGCGAGACCGCGGACGATCTCATCGAGTTCGACCCCGAGGAGTTCGTGGCCGCGCTGTTCTGAGCGGGCGCGGTCACCGGCGGCGGGAGTGCCGTCCGTATACTCGCCGTCTCATGTTCGACGCCCTCTCCGAACGATTCGACGGGATTTTTTCGCGCCTGCGCAGCCGCGGGAAGCTCACCGAGGCCGACATCGACGCGGTCGCCCGGGAGATCCGCCTGGCTCTCCTCGAGGCCGACGTCAACGTCAAGGTGGTCAAGGCGCTCATCGCCCGGCTGAAGGAACGCGCCAACGGCGCCGAGGTGCAGAAGAGCCTGAGCCCGGCCCAGCAGGTCATCAAGATCGTCCACGAGGAACTCATCACCACGCTGGGCGGTACGTCCGGCAAGTTGACGATGAGTCCGAAGCCGCCGACCGTCGTGATGATGTGCGGCCTCCAGGGTGCGGGCAAGACGACGGCCGCGGGCAAGTTGGCGCGCCAACTCAAGGGGCAGGGCCTCCAGGTCCTGCTCGTCGCGGCCGACCTGCAACGCCCGGCGGCGGTGGAGCAGCTGCGCGTGCTCGGTCAGCGCGTCGACGTGCCGGTGTGGTCCGCGCCGGACGACGGCCCGCAGGACGCGGTCGAGGTGGCGCGCACCGCCCTCGACGAAGCCGCCCGCCTTGGCCGCAACGTCGTCATCGTCGACACCGCGGGCCGGTTGCAGATCGACACCGAGCTGATGCTCGAACTCAAGCAGGTGCGCGACGTCGTCAACCCGACGAACACGCTGCTCGTCGTCGACGCGATGACCGGTCAGGAAGCGGTGAACGTCGCCACCGCGTTCGACGATGCCGTCGGGCTCGACGGGGTGGTGCTCACCAAGATCGACGGTGACGCCCGCGGCGGTGCCGCGCTCTCGGTCAAGGAAGTGGTGGGCAAGCCGATCCTGTTCGTGGGAACGGGGGAGAAGCTCGACGACTTCGAACCGTTCCACCCGGACCGCATGGCGAGCCGCATCCTCGGCATGGGCGACGTGCTCACGCTCATCGAGAAGGCCGAGGCGAACTTCGACGCCGACGTCGCCCAGCGCGCGCAGGAATCGCTCAGCACCGGGCAGTTCACCCTCGAGGATTTCCTTCAGCAGATGCGCCAGGTCCGCAAGATGGGACCCATCGGCAACATCATGAAGATGCTGCCGGGCATGCCCAAGGAGATGAAGAACGCCGAGGTCGACGAGGGCGAGATCAACCGGATCGAGGCGATCATCTGCTCGATGACCGCCGCCGAACGGCGGGACCCGTCGGTGATCAACGGATCACGCCGGGTGCGCATCGCGCAGGGGAGCGGTACCTCCACGTCCGAGGTCAACGCGCTGTTGAAGCAGTTCAAGCAGGTCCAACAGATGATGAAGCAGCTCACCGGCGGCGGGAAACGTCCCAAACTGCGGGGTTTGGCCGGCATGGATCTGAGCCAGCTGCAGGGCGGCAACTGACCGGCGCGTATCGTCGGGTGCCGGATCGCCCGCCGACCCGGCATGCACACGGTCCCAACCGCTAGCCTGGCTCGTTCGCGTCGCCCGGCGGCGCAGTCCCTTTCGGAGAGGAAATCCCAGCACGTGTCCGTCAAAATTCGCCTCATGCGCGTGGGCAAGAAGAAGCAGCCGAGCTACCGAGTGGTCGTCGCCGACGGTCGCAGCCCCCGTGATGGCCGCTACATCGAGATCATCGGTCACTACCAGCCGCGCCAGGAGCCGTCGGGCTTCACCATCGACGACGCCAAGGTCATGGACTGGCTGGCCAAGGGTGCCCAGCCGAGCGAGCAGGTGCACCGCCTCCTCGTGAACGCCGGCATCTGGGAGCAGTACGAGTCGACCCGCTCGTCGGTGTCGACCGCGGCGAAGGTCGCCGCCCGCCGGGCCAAGGGTCAGGCGGCCGCGCAGGCCGAGGCCGCCAAGGCGAAGGCGGATGCCGACGCCAAGTCCGCCGCCGAGGCGAAGGCTGCCGCAGATGCTGCTGCCGCGGAGGCGAAGGCCGCGGAGGCGAAGGCCGCCGAGGAAGCCGCTGCTGCGGAGGAGACTCCGGCCGAGGAGACTCCGGCCGAAGATGGCGCCGAGTCCGCCGAGGGCGACGCGTGAGCGACCACGACGATCACGACGACGACTTCGACGACGACGACGAAGTCGGCGCCGAAGGCAACCTGATCATCGGCGGACGCGCCAAGGCCGTCGTCGAGCACGTGACGCGGTCCATCGCGGACGAGCCCGATGCCGTCGAGGTCGACCTGATCGAACGGCGCGGCGAGGTGTCGATCCTGGTCCACGCCGACAAGTCCGACATGGGCCGGCTCATCGGCAAGCGGGGCCGGGTCGTGCAGGCACTGCGCCAGGTCACCCGCGCCGCCGGTGCGGCCGAGGGCATTCGCGCGTCGGTCGATATCGTCGAATAGGCGATGACCGCGGCCGCCCGCCTCGAGGTGGGCCGCATCGGCCGGGCCCACGGCTTGCGCGGTGAGCTCGCGGTCCACCTGAGCACCGAACGCACCGAACGGCTCGCGCCCGGCGCCGTACTGCGGACCGCGGCCGACCGCGAACTGGTCGTCAGCGCGTCCCGCCGGCATCAGCAGCGCTGGCTGGTCCGTTTCGACGGGGTCGCCGACCGCGACGCCGCCGAAGCCCTCCGCGGTGAACTGCTCTACGCCGATCCGATCGAGACCGACGGTGACGAGCTGTGGGTGCACGAACTGATCGGCGCGATCGTGCAGGACCCGGCGGGCACCACCCTCGGCACCGTGATCGCGGTCGAAGCGAACCCGGCGAGCGACCTGCTCGTCCTCGACGGCGACCGGCTCCTGCCGCTCGTGTTCGTCACCGACCACGCGCCGGGCCGCCTGACCGCGGATCCCCCCGACGGGCTCTGGGACTGACCGATGCGCATCGACGTCTTCTCGATCTTCCCGGAGTATCTCGCCGGCCCGCTCTCACTGTCGCTGATCCAACGCGCGCGCGACGCCGGACGGCTCGACGTCCGCCTCCACGACCTGCGCGTTGCTGCGACCGACCCGCACCGGACCGTCGACGACGCGCCGTTCGGTGGGGGACCGGGGATGGTCATGATGCCGGAGCCGCTCTTCGCCGCGGTCGAGGCCGTCGATCCGCCGCGTCCACTCTTCCTGCTGGCGGCCGGGGGCCGTCGGTTCGACCAGGGGGTGGCCCGTGAGCTGTCCGAGCTCGACGGCTTCTCGCTGCTGTGCGGCCGGTACGAGGGCGTCGACCAGCGGGTGGCGGACCACCTCTGCGACGGCGAACTGTCGGTGGGCGATGTCGTGCTCGCGGGTGGGGAGGCCGCCGCGCTCGTGGTCATCGAGGCCGTGACCCGGCTCGTGCCCGGGGTGATGGGCAACGCCGAGTCGGGGGTGGAGGAGTCGTTCGCGGCGGGCCGCCTCGAATATCCCCAGTACACCCGACCGGCCGAGTTCCGGGGCTGGGAAGTGCCCGAAGTGCTCCGATCGGGCGATCACGGCCGGATCGAACGGTGGCGGCGGGCCGAGTCGTTGCGCCGCACCCTGGACCGCCGACCCGACCTGATCCCGGGCGGAGCTGCAGGCCTCGAACCGGCCGACCAGGCCCTGCTCGACGAGTTCTCGAAACCGGACGGGTCCGGCTAGCATCGTCGCTTCCACCGATTCGCCCGAAGGACTCCACGCGCCATGAACCCCACCGATCTGGTCGACCGCGCCGCCCTGCGCGACGACATCCCCGAGTTCGCGCCCGGCGACACCGTGAAGGTGCACGTCCGGGTCGTCGAAGGCAACCGGCAGCGCATCCAGCTGTTCCAGGGGGTCGTGATCGGCCGCAAGGGCGACGGCGTCCGCGAGACCTTCAAGGTCCGCAAGATGAGTTTCGGCGTCGGCGTGGAGCGCACGTTCCCGGTCCACTCGCCGATCGTCGACAAGATCGAGGTCGCCACCCGCGGTGACGTCAGGCGGGCGAAGCTCTACTACCTGCGGGACCGGATCGGGAAGGCCGCGAAGATCAAAGAGAAGCGGTTCTGACCTCTCCGTCGGGGTCCCCACCCCTACACTGCGTCCATGCATCCGGCACCCATGTGTGAGGGGCAGCCATGAGCGCGGAAGATCTCGAACGCTACGAAACCGAGATCGAACTCCAGCTCTATCGCGAGTACCGCGATGTGCTCCCGATGTTCTCCTACGTCGTGGAGACCGAGCGCCGCTTCTATCTCACCAACTCGGTGAAGATGGAGGCCCGGTCCGAGAACGGCTCGCTGTACTTCGAACTCGAACTGGCCGACGCGTGGGTCTGGGACATGTACCGGCCGGCGCGCTTCGTGGCGACCGTGCGGGTCGTGACGTTCAAGGACGTCAACATCGAGGAGCTCGCAGGCAAGGACCTGTGAACCGGCGCGCCCTCGGTGCGCAGGGCGAGACCTGGGCGAGTGAGTGGTATTCGGCACGCGGGTACGTGGTGCTCGATCGCAACTGGCGAACGCGCCAGGGTGAACTCGACCTCGTCCTCGAACTCGACGGCGTGGTCGTGTTCTGTGAGGTCAAGACCCGCACGTCCGACGCGTTCGGCGCCGGTGTCGAGGCCGTGACCCGGGAGAAGCAGCAGCGGATCCGACGCCTGGCGGGCGAGTGGCTCGGCGCCCACGATCGGTCGGCGCGCGGTCTCCGCTTCGACGTCGTGTCGATCCTCGCGCCCCGGAACGGCCCCCCGACCATCGACGTCTACGAAGCCGCGTTCTAGAGAACTTGACCCTGCGGGTCAGGCCTCTTGTTTTGCTACTTCCTCCGGCGTTCCTCGCGGTGCCAGCAGCCGGTGTGCCAGTGGCGGCGATCCTCGAGGGCGTCGACGGGGATCACGACCTTGTGGCCCTCGCCGGGACGGATGTCGTGGTCACAGCCCGGGCAGCGGTAGTGCTTGACCGCTTCGTAGGGTTGCATGTGCCGGACGGTGAACTCGGGCTCGTTCACGAGCCGAAGAGGGCCCAGACCAGGAGGGCGACGGCGATCACCACACCGCTGATCACGAACGCGAGGTCGCCGCGGTGGGGGACGCGTCGGCGACGGGGATCCATACCCATCGTCGTACCGTAGGTCAGGCGGGTGCCGGCGGCCGGGAGTGACCGGGAACTCAGCGCGGCGAGACGGTGGCCGCGATGTTGCGGCTTTTCGCGAGTGCGGTGCGGGTCACGCTGACGCGGTCCCAATCGGGTTCTCCGGTGCGCCGGACGAGCGAGTTGTGCGCTTCCCATTCGGCGCCGCAGCCGCTGCAGGTGAGCAGGTACGAACCGCCGGAGTACGCCTCGACGTCGATCGGTGTCCCGTCGTAGGGACAGCGCTGCAAGTTCATCGCTCATCCATCGACCACCGGTCCGCCGAACTTGACGGAACCGGCGTTTCCGCAGGTCAGTCGGGGTCACCGGCGCCCCGGACGTCCGTCGCTACCGGGGCCAGTAGACGCCGTGGGCCCGGCGGATGTGGCCCGACCGGGTGAGTCCGGCGACCGCCACCGCGACCGGGCCGGGACCGAGGCCGGTGCGCGAGGTGAGTTCGTCGGCGGTCGCCGGTTCGCCGCCGAGCGCCTGGAGCACGGCCTGTTCGTCCAGCGTCGCGGGCGGTCCGATCCCGTCCGGGTCCGAGCCGGAGGCGCCGGGCGATCGACGGTCGCCGGGGGTGAGGCCGAGGACACTCAGCACGTCCTCGGGGTCGAGGATCACGTGGGCGTCGCGCAGCAGTTCGTTCGAGCCGCGGGCGGAGGGGTTCCGCCGACTGCCCGGGTAGGCGCAGACGTCGACGCCGTATTCGTACGCCTGCTGTGCGGTGATGCGCGCACCGCCGGTCGCGGTGGCCTCGACCACGACGAGCACGTCGGCCAGGCCGGCGATGATCCGGTTGCGCACCGGGAACCGCGAGGGATGCGGACCGACGCCGTGGGGATACTCACTGAGCAGGATGCCCTGGTCGCGCACGCGCCGGTGCAGGTCGGTGTGGCGGCGGGGATAGACCACGTCGACCCCGGTGCCGAGCACGCCGATCGCGAGTCCGCCGGCGTCCAGTGCGCCCTCGTGCGCAGCCCCGTCGATCCCGATCGCCAGCCCACTGACGACGCTGACCCCGGCACGGGCCAGGACCCCACCCAACTCGTAGGCGTCGGCCCGGCCGTGGGGGGTCGCGGCGCGCGTGCCGACGACACCGACGCGCGGTCGCGCCAGCGCATTGGGCCGCGCGCCTTCGCCGAAGAGGACGAGCGGGTGATCGCGCAGGCCCGTGTCGATGGGGAACCCGGGTGTGCCGGCGCGAAAGATGCGCGTGCCGCGCCGCCTCAGCACCTCGGCGGTCGCGGCGAAGTCGAGTTCGCGTTGCCAGCGCCGGACCGCGGCCTCCCGATCCCGACGGGTGAGCACCTCGATTGCCCGCCCCGACTGGATTCCACGGATCGCGTCGCGTGGGTCGGGCCACGCCTCGAACAGCCGCCGCAGCGTCGCGGGCCCCACGCCGGGCAGACCGGCGATCGCCGCCGCGGCGATGTCGGCGTCGTCCACGGTGGCAGCCGAGTCCGCGCCGTCTGCGGTGGGAATCACGAGATGTCCTGGCGCAGTGACGCGGCGAGGATGACGTGCTCACCGGTGATCTCGGGTCGGTCGGCGAGATCGGCGATCGTGCGCGCGACCCGTCGCACGCGGCCCGCCCCCCGGCCGGTCAACATCCCGGACTCGATCACGAGCGCCCAGGCGCCGCGCGCGTCGGCGTCCATCGTCGCGAAACGATCGAGGCCGCTCGCCGGGATCTCACGGTTCCACCGCCACGGGTACCGCTGGTAGCGATGGCGTTGCCGGGCGACCGCGGCTTCCACGCGTGCGGCGACGGTGTCCGAATCCTCGCCGGCCGCATCCTGCGCGGTCGGGCCGGTGATGCGCAGCCGCAGGTCGAAACGATCGAGCAGGGGCGCGGAAAGCCGGCGCGCGTACCGCGCCTTCTGCGGTTCCGAGCAGCGACACTCGCTCGCGACCCGGCCGCACGGACACGGGTTGGTGCACGCGATCAACACCGACGATGCGGGGAACACCAGGCTCGCGCCCTGCCGCGCGATGCGCACGACGCCTTCCTCCAACGGTTGGCGGAGCGCGTCGAGCGCCACCGGTGGGAACTCGCCCAACTCGTCCAGGAACAGCACCCCGCGGTGGGCGCGGGTGACCTCGCCGGGGCGGGGCCGGCCGGAGCCGCCACCGACGAGGGCTGCGGTGCTGCACGTGTGGTGCGGGGCACGGAAGGGACGGTCGGTCGCGAGTCGGGTGACGGGCGTGCCGCCGCAGACCGAACCGATGCGGGTGACCTCGATCGCCTCGTCCGGGTCGAGGGGCGGCAGGATCGTGGCGAGCCGCCGGGCGAGCATCGTCTTGCCGCACCCGGGTGGTCCGCTCAGGAGCAGGTGATGGCCGCCGGCCGCGGCGATCTCGAGTGCGAGCCGGGCGGTCGCGAGACCGCGGACCTCTGCGAGGTCGACCGGGTCGTCGTCCTCCTCGCCCTCGGTGGCGGTGACGGGATCCGGGTCGGGCCACGGTTCCTCGCCGAGCAGGCACGCCGCGAGCATCGCGAGGGTGTGCGCACTCCGCACCTTCAGGCCGGTGACCAGCGCGGCCTCGTGAGCGTTGGCGGCGGGCACGATCACCGCCTCGATGCCGGCGCGGGCGAGCGTGTCGGCCAGGACCAGCGCGCCCGGGACCGGGCGGATCGACCCGTCCAGGCCGAGTTCGCCGAGCACCGCGACGCCGTCGAGCGCCGCGGCCGGGATCTGTTCCTCGCTCACGAGCAGCCCGAGCGCGATGGCGAGTTCGAGTCCGGCGCCGGACTTGCGCAGGGTGGCGGGGGAGAGGTTGACCGTCATCCGTTTCTGGGGCCAGGCCAGGCCGGAGGACATGAGCGCGGCGCGCACCCGTTCCCGGGATTCGCGGCCGGCGGCATCGGGGAGTCCGACGACGGTGTAGCCGGGCAGGCCGCCCGAAACGTGGACTTCGACGTCGACGCGGTGACCGTCGATGCCGAGCAGGGTGGCACTGGGAATGGTGGCGAGCATGGCCGCTCTCTCCGCTGGTTGCACATACGGGCGGAGGGCCGTGACCGCGGCGACCTCGACGGTGGTCGGAACCTACCCGGATGGTGTGACATCGAAGATGGGGACCGGAGCGCAGTGGTGATCGGGACTTTCGGTCCTGGCCCCGCGCAACGGTCACGACCAGGATCGACCCATGAAGCCTCGGAGTGTGCGCTTGGCGGTGGCCATGAGTGCGGTGTTCGCGCTCGCTGCCTGTGGAAGCGGGGGTGACGGCTCGAAAGCGAGTCCCTCGTCCACGGCGAAGCCGGCGGGGGGCGGGAAGTCGGCGACCGACGCCTTCGTCGATATCGAGACGTGCGACAACTCCGGGGGAACGGGGACGTCGACCGGCACCATCGAGAACCAGGGATCGACGACCGTGGCGTACACCATCACGATCGGGTTCTTCGACGAGAGCGACAAGCAGGTGGGCACCGGCTCGGACACCACCGCGGTCGTGACTCCCGGTGGGAGCGCCGACTGGGCGGTGACCGCGTCCGGCCTCGGATCGGACGATCTGGTCTGCCACACGGTCGACATCACCTCCCGGGGCGGCAAGATCACGACGAGCACGACGTCCGCCGGGGACACGGAGTTCCCGTGCGACCTCGTCACCGAGACCGACCTGGGGCAGATCGTCGGCAACCCCGTGGATCCCGGCGACGCGATCACGAACCAGGTCACCGAGGACACGGTGACGTTCACCGCGCGTGAATGCAGTTGGAGCGCGACCGGCGAGGTGGACGAGGTGCGGTTGCAGGTGAGTCGGAAGCAGGACAACGGCGGACAGGACCCCGGGTGTCTCCCGTATCCCGGTACCTCCACGCCGGTGCTGGGCATCGGCTCGTCGGCGGTGTGGTCCTGGGTCGACGCCGGCACGACCTCGACGATCGGCACCTTGCGGGTGTGCTCGGCGCAGGGCTTGGTCGACGTCACCATCAGCGGCTCGACGTCGGGTGACGCGCACCTCGCGGCCGCTCGCGCGGTCGCGGAGAAGGCGCTCGCCGCACTCTGACGCCCCGGACGGGCGTCGATGGGCCGCGCTCGGAGGAGCATCGGCCGCCGGCGACCGATGCGCCGGTAGCGTCGAGGGTCATGACGTGGGATGTCGACGGGTTCGTGACCTCGCTCACCGCGTCGAGCGCCCACACCGTCGAGGCGTACGAGCGCGACGTCCGCCAGTTCGTCGACTGGGCCGAGCGGGGTGGCTGTGCCGGTCCCGACGCCCTCGATCACGTCACCCTGCGCCGGTATCTGGCCTACCTCACCACGCGTCAGTTCGCGCGACCCACGATCTCGCGCAAGGCCGCGGCCGTCCGGTCGTTCCTGCGGTACCTGACCCGCCGGGGCGTCCTGGCCGCGGATCCGGGGCGGACGCTCCGGTCGCCGAAGGGCGCGAGCCGGTTGCCACGCGTGCCCCGGATCACCGAGGCCCACGCGATGTTGGACCGGGCGTTCGCGTCCACCCGAGTCCCACCGAAGGCGAGCGAGGAAGAGGACGGGCCCGACGAGATCGCCCTCGCGGTCGCCCGCCGGGACCTCGCCGTGCTCGAACTCCTCTACGGCGCCGGGCTGCGGGTCTCGGAGTGCTGCGGCCTCGATCTGCCCGACGTCGACCTCGACCGCCAGATGATCACGGTGCTCGGCAAGGGCAGCAAGATCCGCCGCCTGCCCCTCGGTGATCCGGCCACCACGGCGGTCTCGGACTGGTTGCGGCAGGGCCGGGATCGCCTGGAACGGCCCGGCGAATCGACCCCGGCCGTCTTCCTGAATCGGCTCGGGCGGCGCCTCGGGCCGCGTGACGCCCGGCGAGTCCTGGAACGCCATCCGTTGGGCGATGGGCGGACATTGCACCCGCACGCCCTCCGACACGCGTACGCTACCCACCTGTTGGAAGGCGGAGCCGACCTGCGGACCGTGCAAGAACTGCTCGGGCATGCGGACTTGGCGACGACCCAGATCTATACCCACTTGACCCGCGAGCGCCTCCGGGCGGTCTACGAATCGACGCATCCACGTGCCTGACCTCGAGACATCGAAAGCCGACGCCGCCGAGCTGGTCGCCGCGCTCTGGGCCGAGTACGGGGCCGATCCCACCAACGACGCACGCGAACGACTGATCCTGCACTACTCACCGCTGGTCAAGTTCGTTGCCGGCCGCGTCGCCGCCGGGCTCCCGCAGAGCATCGAGCAGTCCGACCTGGTCTCGTACGGCATCTTCGGGTTGATCGACGCGATCGACAAGTTCGATCCCGAGCGCGGGTTCAAGTTCGAGACCTACGCGATCAGCCGCATCAAGGGCGCGATCATCGACGAGTTGCGGTCGATCGACTGGGTTCCGCGGTCGATCCGCTCGAAGGCCCGAGCGATCGAGCGGGCCTACTCCAAGCTCGAGAACGAGTTGAAGCGGGCCCCTGAGGACGCCGAGATGGCGGCCGAGATGGGCATCTCGGAAGCCGAGCTCGCCCAGACGCTCTCCCAGATCAGCTTCGTCGGCGTGGTCGCGCTCGACGAGGTGGTCAACACGGGGGAGAAGGGCAGCGGCAGCACGACGGTCGGCGACACCGTGGCCGACAAGGTGAACGACCCGGTGGCCGCGTTCGAGGTCGAGGAGATGAAGCACCTCCTCGCCGACGCGATCAACCGCATGCCCGACCGCGAGCGGCTCGTCCTCACGCTCTACTACTACGAGGCGCTGACCCTGGCCGAGATCGGCACCGTGCTCGGCGTGACCGAGAGTCGGGTGTGTCAGATCCACACCAAGGCGATCCTGCAGCTGCGCGGCCGGCTCATCGAACCGCCGTCGGACCGCGCCGGCTGAGCAGTTTCACCCCTGGCGCGGCGTATGTCGCGCTGACTACGCTTCGCCCGCTTCCCCTCGCACTTTCCCCTCCCGTGTCCGCGCACGCCCCGGGAGGGCCCAGTGGGTGGAAGAACTGTTCTCGCCGCAGTCGCGGCGACCCTGGCGGCGGTGCTCACCTGCGCCGCCCTGCCGGCCGACGCTGCCGCCGCCGACCGTGTGACGGCCGACGTCGGCGCCACGGGCTGGGTGCGTCCGGTGCCCGGTGCCGTCCGCCGGCCGTTCGTCGCTCCCCGCTCCACCTACGGACCGGGCCATCGGGGCGCGGACCTCGTCGCCGCCCCGGGAACCCCGGTGGTCGCGGCCCACGCCGGGACCGTGAGCTTCGCCGGTTCGGTTGCCGGTTCGCTCCACGTCGTCGTCGACCACGGCGGCGGTCTCCGCACCTCGGTGTCCTTCCTCGCCCGGGTCGACGTTCGCCGCGGCCAACGGGTGGTGAGCGGCCAGGTCCTCGGCGCGGCGGGTGGCACCGGCCCGGACCACGAGGTCGGCGTCGTGCACTTCGGGCTCCGCGTCGGCGAGACCTCCGTGGATCCGATGCAACTGTTCGTGCCGCTCGACCTCG
The DNA here is from genome assembly GCA_964544295.1 of uncultured Bifidobacteriaceae bacterium. GTDB lineage: Bacteria > Actinomycetota > Acidimicrobiia > IMCC26256 > JAENVU01 > JAENVU01. Next base: position 14,983 of record CAZJBJ010000012.1, on the reverse strand, counting down.
CGGCCGTCGTGCGCCTGGTGCCCGCCCATCACGCGGAGCAGGAGGGCCTGCGCTCGCCCGCCGGGGAGGCCCGCACGCTCGCCGAAAGCCTGTCGTTGCCGCGTGGGATTCCCGGCCTCGAACCCGAACCCGAGCCCGACTGGTGGGATCGGGCGGTCGGGGCGGCCGGGTCGTTCTTCAGCGGGTGGATCCGCGTCGGCGCGGTGCTCGCGACACCGTCGGTCCTGGCGACGCGCTTCGTCCTCGCCCACACCCCGCTCGGCGCCGCGCTGTCCGACGCCCGGGCCATGGCGTCACGATTCGCCGCCTACGTGCACTCCCGCTCCGACTGCACGAGCCCGGCCGATGCCGGACCTGGCCCCGGTGGTGGCGGTTCCGGCCACCGCCTGATGGCCGTCGGTGGCATCAACAGCCGGACCGACCGTCGGACGGGCCACACGTTCGGGCTCGACACCAAGGCGCTCGGCTACCACGTCGACGAGACCGAGTGGTTCTCCTACGCCCCGGACGGGGCGGCGTACGCACCGTCGGACACGTGGGGTGACCTGGTCGTCAAGGCCTACGCGCTGCGAGACCAGCTCCGGACGATGCAGCACGACCAGCCCGGCCGGGAGGTCGACCTGATCGCACACTCGCAGGGGGGCGTGCTCGTCGACGTCTTCATGCAGCTGGTGTACGACCCGGCCGATTCGTTGCTGCCGCCCCTCGGCACCGTGGTCACCCTCTCCTCGCCGCATCGGGGCGCCCCGGCGGCGAGCATCGCCGCCGAGATCGGGTCCAGCCCCCAGGGGAAGGCGATCCTGGAGCGGGCGGAGTCCTTGGCCGGTGGGGCCCTGCCACCCTCCGGTGGCCGCTCGACCCGCCAGCTGGCCGAGGACTCGGGGCTGATGCGCAAGGTGTGGAGGAAGCCACTGCCCGAGCAGATGGACCTCACCTCGGTCGGGGCCGACGACGATGTCGTGGTCCCCGCCGGTCAGACCGAGGCACCGGGAGCCCGTCACGTCATGACCGATCCCGACGGCATCGGTGACCACTCGGCGATCGTCGACGACCCCGCCGCGATGCGCGAGGTCCGGCTGGCGCTCGAACAACGTTCGCCGAGTTGTGTCGGCTGGCTCGAGGGCGTCCGGGGGGCGGTCGAGCCGGTCCTGATCCGGCGAGCCGAACTGACGCTCGGCCACACCATTGCCCGGGCGACCCGTATCCCCGTGCCGCTCCCCGGCCAACCCGTCGGCCTGGGCTGAGCCCGGCCGGTCGCGATCGCACCACCCGTACCAATCCAACCCACGAGACATGGAGGTCTCATGCACCAGCAACCAGCACCACCAGCACCCCCAGGACCGGCGGCTCGGCGTTCGTCGTGGCCGTGGATCGTCGGCGCGAGCCTGCTCGTGACCGCGGTCGCCGCCCTCGGCGTCGTCGGTCTGGCCGACTCGGACGGGCCCCGCAAGCTCGCAGCCGGCTCCCGCGTCGGTCACGCTGATCCGTTCGACACCCGCCACCGTGCCGACATTCAGCCGGTGTGGTCGCACAGCTTCCTCGCCGACCCCACCGCGATGGTGGTCGACGGTGCCGACGTCTACGCCGCCGGCCCGTATTCGGTGACGGCGTTGTCCGCCGACTCGGGGGAAGAACGCTGGGTCGCCGAGGTCACGAACGCGGACCCGTACCTCGCCGTGAACCGGGACGCGGTCGCGGTCGGCGCGACCGACGGCTTCGAACTCCTCGCCCGTGCCGACGGCACCTCCCGGTGGCGCCACCCGATCGAGGATCCGACCGATCGGGCCCGCGGGGTCGCGATCGTCGGCGACGGGCCGGACGCGGTCGTGGTCACGGCCACCGATCACGGCGGTCTCACCGGTCTCGATGCGGCAACCGGGGCGGTGCGCTGGACGGCCGCACAGCCGGCCCCGCCCCGCGGCCCGCTCGTGGCCGATGCGGCGAGCATGTCGGTGGTGGCCGGCTCCGGCACTGACACCGACACCCGGATCCAGGTGCTGGACGCCCGGACCGGAACGGTCCGGTGGAGTGTGACCCTCGACCGCGACACCGGCATCCCGGCCGTCGTCGGCTCGAGCCTGCTCGTGGTCACCGGGAACGGCGATGCGGGTGCGTTGCGGGCGTTCGCGCTCGCCGACGGCCGGTCGCGCTGGTCCCGGCCCCTGCGGTCGGGGGCGGAGGCGACGATGGGCCTGGTGCCGGTCGGCCCGACGGTGATCGGCGTCGATTCGTTCGGCACCGCGTTCTCGGTCTCGGTCGAGACCGGCGCCGTCCGCTGGCGGACCACCCTCCCCGGGCCGGTACTGGCGGACTCGCCGGTGGTGGTCGACGGCCTGATGGTGGTGCACGACTCGTTCGCGCAGATCCACACCATCGACGCCCGCACGGGTGCTCGGCTGGGCTCGCGCGAATCGGTCGGGGTGCCGACCAGCCTCGGCGCGGCCACCCATCGGGTGGTCTACGCCCAGTCGAGGGTGCAATACGGGCAGGTCATCGCCTATGCACCGGGGTTGCTGCGGCGGCCGGTGGGGGCCAGGTAGACGGCGTCCGCAGGCCCGGGGCGAGGCGAGTCGGGCGGCTGGGAGTGTTCCGGGGGGTCCCGACTACACTGCCGCCCGACTCGGTCGCCTCGGTGATTCGAGATCTCGCACGCCCGGCACTCCAATGGTCGTCTCCGGAACCCTCCGGTGGCGCTGACCGGGCGGAGGACCAACCAGAGGAAAGGACACCCGTGGCTGTCGTCACCATGAAACAGCTGCTGGAGGCCGGAGTGCACTTCGGTCACCAGACGCGCCGTTGGAACCCGAAGATGCGCCGGTTCATCTTCGGTGAACGCAATGGCATCTACATCGTCGATCTCCAGCAGACCCTGGAACGGATCGACACCGCCTACCGCTTCGTCCGCAGCACCGTCGCCGATGGCGGCACCGTGCTCTTCGTCGGGACCAAGAAGCAGGCCCGCGAGCCCATCCAGCAGATGGCCCAGCGCTGCGGCATGCCGTACGTGAACTACCGCTGGTTGGGCGGGATGCTCACCAACTTCCAGACGGTCCACACCCGTGTGGCCAAGCTCCGCGAGATGGAGCGCCTCGTGGCGACCGGTGAGGTCGAGCAGATGATCAAGAAGGAAGGCCTCAAGGTCAAGCGCGAGGTCGTCAAGCTGGATCGGAACCTCGGCGGGATCCGCAACCTCGAGAAGCTCCCGAGCGCGATCTTCGTGATCGACACCAAGCAGGAGCACATCGCGGTCACCGAGGCGAACCGCCTTGGCATTCCGGTCGTCGCGATCGTCGACACGAACTGCGACCCGGACATCATCCAGTACGTCATCCCGGGCAACGACGACGCGATCCGCTCGTCGAACCTCATGTGTCGAGTCATCGCCGACGCGGTCGACGAAGGACGCCACCTCGCCCAGAAGAAGGGCGCGCGTCCGGGCACGAAGGCCGAGACGGTGGCACCGAAGCCGCTGACGCCCGAAGAGGAGAAGGCGAAGGCCGAGGCGCAGGCCAAGGCCCGCAACGAGGCCGCGGCCCAGCAGGCGGCGCGCGAGCAGCGACTCGCCGAAGCCAAGGCCAAGGCCGCCGACGCCCCCGCCGCAGACGCAGCCGCAGACGCAGCCGCGACCGACGCGCCGGTGCTGGGGACCGACGCCGCCGGGCTCGATGCCGCGGAGGCCTCGGGCGAGACCGTGACCCCGTCGACTCCCGCCGCGGACGCGGCACCCGAACCAGCCGCCGCGGACGCGGCACCCGAACAAGCAGGTGAGAGCACGAATGGCTGACATTGCCGCCAAGGACGTCGCGCTGCTCCGGAAACTGACCGGTGCCGGCATGATGGACTGCAAGAAGGCGCTCGTGGAGACGGGCGGTGACATCGAAGCGGCCAAGGACTGGCTGCGGAAGAAGGGCCTGGCCGGCGCGGCCAAGCGTGAGGGCCGGGCCGCGGACCAGGGCGCGATCGAGGTCGTCGTCGAGGGTGGCGTGGCCGCGGTCGTCGAACTCAACTGCGAGACCGACTTCGTCGCCAAGGGTGCCGACTTCAAGGACTTCGTCGGGGCGCTGGCGAACCAGGTGGCCCGCGAGGGCGACGCCGATCTGGCCGGTCAGGCCTACGACGGGTCGACGGTCGGCGAGACCATCACCCAGATGGGTTCCAAGCTCGGCGAGCGGATCGAACTCGGCCGGGTGGCCCGGTACGAGTCGGCCGACGGCATCCTCGACGGGTACAAGCACATCCAGAACGACCGGGGCACCATCGGGGTGCTGGTGGAGTTGGCCGGGGTCAGCCCCGACGACGCCAAAGCCCGGGAGGTCGCCCACGACATCGCGCTCCACATCGCGAGCGCGGCGCCGCGGTTCGTCAGCAAGGACGACGTCCCCGCCGACGCGATCGAGAAGGAGCGGGAAGTCCTCACCGAGCTGACCCGCAACGAGGGCAAGCCCGACGACGTCATCGAGAAGATCGTCACCGGTCGGCTCAACGGCTTCTACAAGGACTACTGCCTGCTCGAGCAGGGCTTCGTCAAGGAACCCAAGACCACGATCGCGAAGCTGGTCTCCGGGCTCGGTTCGGGTGTGACCGTCAAGCGGTTCACCCGCATCAAGGTCGGTGAGGACTGACCCATGGCGGGGAGTCGCTTCCGCCGGGTGGTGTTGAAGCTCTCGGGTGAATCCTTCGCCGAAGACATCGGCTTCGGCATCGACGCGACGATCGTCCAGCGGATCGCGACCGAGATCGCCGACGCCCGTCGTGATCTCGATCTGGAGATCGCGATCGTCGTCGGTGGCGGCAACATCTTCCGGGGGATCGCGGGCAAGACCCGCGGGATGGATCGGGCCCGGGCCGACTACATGGGCATGCTCGCCACCGTGATCAACGCGTTGGCGTTGCAGGACGCCCTCGAAGGCGTCGGCCAGCCCACCCGGGTGCAGACCGCCATCACGATGGCGAAGGTGGCCGAGCCCTACATCCCGTTGCGGGCGATCCGCCACCTCGAGAAGGGGCGGATCGTCGTGTTCGCGGCCGGGACCGGAAACCCGTACTTCACCACCGACACCACCGCTGCGCTGCGCGGGGCCGAGATGGGTGCGGACGCCGTCCTGAAGGGCACGCACTCGGGCGTCGACGGCGTGTACAGCGCCGACCCCCGCCTCGATCCGACCGCGGTCAAGTTGACCGAGGTGTCGCACTTCGAGGTCATCAACCAGGGGTTGAAGGTGATGGATTCGACGGCCATCACGTTCTGCATGGACAACGAACTGCCGATCATCGTGTTCGACGTGTCGACCCCCGGCAACATCCGCCGGGCGCTCACCGGGGAGCCGATCGGTACCCTCGTGAGCACGAAGGAGGCCTGAGATGGCGACCCCGGCCGAGATCATCGCCGACTGCCGCGACAAGATGGCGAAAGCGGTCGACCACCTCAAGAGCGAGTTCTCCAGTGTTCGCACCGGCCGGGCCACGCCGGCCCTGGTCGAGAAGATCCGGGTCGACTACTACGGCAGCGAGGTGCCGCTCCAGCAACTCGCCGGGTTCAGCGTGCCGGAGGCCCGCGTGCTCGTGGTCTCGCCGTACGACCGCGGTTCGCTCGGGGCGATCGAGAAGGCGCTGCAACAGAGCGACCTCGGCATCAACCCGAGCAACGACGGCCAGGTGATCCGCCTCGTGTTCCCGGAACTGACCCAGGAGCGACGCAAGGACCTGGTGAAGGTGGTCAAGGGCCAGGCCGAGGACGGCAAGGTCGCGATCCGTAACCTGCGGCGGCACGCCCGTCAGGAACTCGAGGCGTTGGAGAAGAACGGCGAGATCTCCCGCGACGAGTTGGATCGGTTGGAGAAGGACCTCGAGAAGGCGACCCACGAGGTCGTCGGCGAGGTGGACGAGCTCCTGGGGCACAAGGAACATGAGCTCTTGGAAGTCTGATCGGGGCACCCGGACCGTGAGGTACGGGTTCGACGGGCCCATCGGGTCTAGGGTGCGCGGAGTTCTTCGTGCGCCACGGGGGGTATTGCCGTGACCGACCGTCACGACGAAGACAACGAGCATCCAGCAAGACGGGCGACGCCACCGGCGAGCGCGGGCGAGGGCGTGCGCATCATCGGTGCCGAAGAGGCCCAGGCCGTCATCGAATCGGGGGCCGTGGCGCATCGTCTCGGTGACGACGAACTTCGTCCCGGCGACGTTCCGGAACGTCCCGACCTCACCGGCTTGCGTGACTCGACGCCCGGCCCGGTCCGCGACGCCGTGGCCGACGAGGATCCGACCGCGGAACACCCCGCGATCGAACTCGACGCCGACGAGCCCTGGGACCCCAACGCCACGCGCGATCTCGAAACGATCCTGGTCGAGGAGGAGGACCCGTTCGACGCACTCGAAGATTTGGCCGCCGACGCCGGCCCCGTCGGGGTCGATGATGTCGACGCTGACGACGACACCGATGAGCTCGTCAGCGGCGCGGCGACCGCAGCCGGGTTGCCCCACTGGACCGAGCCGGCGACGGGCGAGGTGCCGATCATCGGTGGTGACGAGTCGGCCGAGCCGGGTTCCGGCATGCGATTCCGCACCGGTGCGTCGTCCGGCTGGACCGACGAGGAACTCGACAGCTTCGAGGCGTTCGCGCCCGAAACCGGTGACGAACTCGATCTGAGCGCCCTGGCGAGCCCGCCCGAGGACGACGACGTGGCCTTCGAGCGGGCGGTCGCCGCCCGTCGGGTCCGCTCCACGCCGAGCCCCCGCCCCCGGCCCAGCGCCGCCGCCCGCCCGTCGCGGAACGGCGGTGACGAGGATCTGCTCGATCTCGGGCCCGAACGGCCGGACGTGATGATCCGGGTGGTCACCGGCGTCGGCATGGCCGTACTCGCACTGGTCTGTCTCTCCGCCGGTCGGGCGGCGTCGATGGTGCTGGCCACCGTCATCGTCGGCCTCTGCACGTTCGAGATGTTCCAGGCCCTGCACACCCGCGGCTTCCGCCCGGCCACGCTGATCGCGTTGCTCGGCGCGGTCACGATCGTGCCGCTCGCGTACCACCGGGGTGAGTTCGCCTTCCCGTTCACGATGGCGTTGGTGATGATCTTCACCCTGCTGTGGTTCGTGTTCGAGGTGGTCCACACCCGTCCGGTGGTGAACGTCGCTGCGACGATCGGTGGCTTCATGTACACCGGCGGTCTCGGCGCCTTCGCCGGGCTCCTCCTCACGTCCGAGAACGGCGTCGGGTTGATCTTCGGGGTGGCGATCCCGGTGATCGCCTACGACGTGTTCGGGTTCTTCATCGGCTCGCAGTTCGGCAAGACCCGCCTCGCCCCGGCCATCTCACCCAACAAGACGGTCGAGGGCCTGATCGGTGGAGCAACCGGGGCCATCATCGTCGCCGTCCTCGTCGTGAAGAACATCCATCCGTGGGGTCACCTGGGCAATGCCTTCGCGCTCGGTCTGACCATCGCGGTCATGGCGCCCCTCGGCGACCTCGCCGAGTCGATGCTCAAGCGGGACCTCGGCATCAAGGACTTCGGTGCGATCCTGCCCGGTCACGGCGGCGTGCTCGACCGGTTCGACGCGATCCTGTTCTGCCTCCCCGCCGTGTACTTCCTCGCCCGGGCGTTGAAGATCGGTTGAGCGAACGGCAGCGGGTCGTCCTGCTGGGTTCGACCGGGTCCATCGGGACCCAGGCACTCGACGTCATCGAAGCACATCGGGACGACTACGAGGTCGTCGCGCTGGCCGCCGGCCGCAACGCCGCCATGCTCGACGCCCAGGCCCGAGCGTTCGGTGTCCCGGCCGACCGGGTCCGGCTCGCCGGAGATGATCCGACCGTCCTGGCCGAGTTGGCGGCGCTGCCCGACGCCGATGTCGTGCTCAACGCCGTGGTCGGCTTCGCCGGTCTGCCGGCGACGATCGCGGCCCTCGAGGCGGGCAAACGCCTCGCCCTCGCCAACAAGGAGAGCCTGATCGCGGGCGGCCCGGTCGTCAACGCGGTGCGGCGCGCCGGTGGTGGCGAGATCGTCCCGGTCGACTCGGAACACTCGGCGATCTACCAGGCGCTGCGGTCCGGCACGACGAGCGAGGTCGCGTCGATCGTCCTCACCGCGAGCGGCGGACCGTTCCGGGGGCGGACTCGCACCGAACTCGAAACGGTGGGGATCGGCGACGCCCTCGCCCATCCCACCTGGTCGATGGGTCCGAAGATCACGATCGATTCGTCGACCCTGATGAACAAGGGCCTGGAGGTGATCGAGGCACACGAGCTGTTCGGGGTCGGGTTCGACCGGATCGAAGTCGTCGTCCACCCGCAGTCGGTCGTGCACGGCATGGTCACCTTCTGTGACGGGGCCACGATTGCCCAGCTCTCGATGCCCGACATGCGGCTGCCGATCGGGCTCGCCCTCGGCGCTCCCGCCCGGTTGGACCAGGCCTTCGGGCCGGTCGACTGGACCACGCTCGGCACCCTCACGTTCGAACCTCCCGATCTGGAGGCGTTTCCCTGTCTGAACCTGGCCTATGCGGCCGGCCGCACCGGCGGGGGAGCACCGGCGACACTGTCGGGGGCCAACGAGGTCGCAGTGGAAGCGTTCCTCGCGGGGGAGATCCCCTGGCTCGGCATCGCCGAAGTCGTCGATGCCGTACTCCAGCACGGGACCGGGAACGTCGATGATGTTCCTGACGTTCTGGAAGCCGACCGGGTCGCGCGCGTCCGCGCGGCCGAAGCGATCAGGAAGCGAGCAGCAGCGTGAAGGACCCCCTCGGCGACGACGCGCCACCGTTGGAGCCCCGCAAGGTCGTCACCGGGATCGGGCTCACGGTGCTGGCCCTGGTCGCGCTCATCATCGTCCGGCCGTCGCTGGCGGTGACCATCGCCATCATCGTGGGACTGGTGCTCACGATCATGTTGCACGAGTGGGGTCACTACATCGCGGCGAAGAAGTCGGGGATGAAGGTGACCGAGTTCTTCCTCGGGTTCGGGCCGCGGATCTGGTCGTTCCGCAGGGGGGAGACCGAGTACGGCATCAAGGCGATCCCGGCCGGGGGGTACGTCCGCATCATCGGGATGACCAACCTCGAGGAGGTCGACCCCGCCGACGAGGCCCGCACCTACCGCCAGGCCACCACGGGCAAGCGACTGATCACCGTCCTCGCCGGCATCATCGTCAACCTCTCGATCGCGCTCGTGCTGATCTATTCACTGCTCGTCTTCCACGGTCCCGAGGAACTCTCCACCACCGTGGACCAGGTCTCCAAGGGATCACCGGCGGCCGCGGCGGGCATTCGGCCGGGTGACCGCGTCGTCTCGATCGACGGCAACCCGATCACCGACTGGGAGCAGGTCGGCACCTATGTCCGCCCGAACGCCGGCAAGGAGATCACCCTGGTGGTCGAGCGCGACGGGGTGCAGCAAACATTGCGCGCGACGCCGCGGATGATCGACGGCGCGCCCCGGGTCGGCATCAGCTCCACGCTGGTCGCGAACCCGGTGGGTCCGCTGGCTGCGGTGCCGCAGACGATCACGACCTTCGGCCGAGGTGTGGGCGAAACCGTCGGCGCGCTCGGCAAGGTGTTCTCGGCGAGTGGTCTCGAGCGGTACGGCAAGACCGTGACCAACTCCAAGGGCGGCTTCTCCGCGCAGGAGCGGCCCCGCTCCGTCGTGGGCATCGTGGCCGACGGCGGCGACATCATCGGTGGGAACTGGTGGGTGCTGCTCGGCCTCCTGGCCGCGATCAACGTCTTCGTGGCCCTCTTCAACCTGCTGCCGCTGCCGCCCCTCGACGGCGGCCACGCCGCGGTGGCGATCTACGAAGGCATCGCCTCGAAGGTACGCGGCCGCGAGGTCCGGGCGAATTACCAGAAGCTCATGCCGGTGATGGCGGTCGTCGTCGCGGTGATCCTGATGTTCGGCCTGTCGGCGATCTATCTGGACATCCGCAGCCTGTAGGCGGGTATAGCACGATTGTGCTACACTCTGCCCGATGGCCACGACGACGGTTCGGCTCGATCCCGAGGAAGAGCAGACGCTCGACGAGCTGGCCGCGGCCCACGGCGGGCGATCGGCTGCGCTGCGCGCCGGCCTTCGCCTCCTCGCCAGCGAAACCCAGCGTCGGGCCGCGCTCGCTGAACTCCTCGCCGACTGGGAGCGCGAATCCGCCCCGGTCGGCGACGATGAGATCGCCGTGGTGAGCGAGCGCTTCCACCTTGATACTTGATGCCGGATTTCTGATCTCGGTCGACCGCGGTGAGCGCGCGGCCCAGGTGTTCCTGGAAGCGGCGCAGCGTCACTCCACGCCACTCGCGACGACCCATCCCGTGGTCGCTCAAGTGTGGCGAAGCGGCGCCCGGCAGGCGCGCTTGTCCCGGTTCCTCGACTCGGTGGTCGTGCGGCCGCTGGACGACGGCGCGATCGTGGGCGCCCTGCTCGCTCGTTCGCAGACTTCCGATGTCGTCGACGCGCATCTGGTGAGCAGCGCAGTGCGACTCCAACTTCCGATCCTGACGGGTGACGTGACCGACATCCAAGCGATCGTTACCGCGCTGCCCGACCGTCGTCCGCAGGTCTTCGCTTGGCCGTGATGCGCGCCGCGGTCGTGCCCGCAGTCTCTAGTTGACCGCGCGGCCCTTGCCCTCCCAGTAGGGCGCGCGCAGGTCCTTCTTCAGGACCTTCATCGCCCCCGAGAGCGGCAGCGGCGTGTCACGGAACTCGAACGACTTCGGCACCTTGTAGCCGGCGATCAGTTCGCGGGTGTGGTCGCGGAGTTCGTCCTCGGTCGCCGTGGTGTCCGCCCGGAGCACGACGATGGCGTGGACCTGTTCGCCCCACGTGTCGTGGGGGATCCCGATGATCGCCACCTGCTCCACCGCCGGGTGCTTGGAGATCGCACTCTCCACCTCGGCCGAGTAGACGTTCTCGCCGCCGGTCACGATCATGTCCTTCACCCGGTCGACGAGGAACAGGTAGTTGCCGTCGTCGAGGTAACCGGCGTCGCCGGTGTGGTACCAGCCGTCGGCCATCGCCTCGGCGGTCGCCTCGGGCTTGTGCCAGTACTCGCGCATGAAGTTGCCGGCCTTGGCCCACACCTCGCCGGTCTCACCCCGAGCGACGGCCTGACCGTCCCCATCGCGGATCGACAACACCACGCCGGGGACCGGACGCCCGGCGGACCGGAGCCGATCGCCGCCGACGCGGTGATCCTCCGCGTCGAGCCAGGTCAGCACGGCCGAGCACTCCGTCATCCCGTAGCCCTGCGAGATGTCCAGACGCGGGTACAGCTCGATCAGGCGATCCAGCACCGCGCTCGGCATCGGCGACGCGCCGTAGGTCAGCAGCTCCAACGATTCGAGTCGTTCCGGGCGGAACTCGGGATGGTTGAGCAGCATGGCGATCATCGTCGGCACCATCACCGTCTGGGTGACCCGGTGCTGTTCGATCAACCCGAGGGCACCGGCCGGATCGAAGAGCGGCATGAACACGCTCGTGCCACCACCGGCAGGGGTGCCGAGGATCCCGCCCATGGACGCGGCGTGGAACATCGGCGTCTGGTGCAGGTACACCGCGTTCGGCTCGAAGTCGAGCCGCATCGCCACGTGGTACAGGTTCAACATCTCGGCCCGGTGCTCGAGCAGCACCCCCTTGGGGAGACCCGTCGTGCCGCCCGTGTACATCAGCACGACCGGATCGGTCTCGTCGGGTTCTTCGGGCGTCGTCGGGGTCGCGGCGGCGAGGAGGTCCTCGTACTTCATCGTGTGCGGCACATCGCCGTCGCCGATGAGCACCACGTGGCGGATCGGGCTGGGTTCGTCCGAGGCCGCCATCGCGTTGGCGAAGTGCTGGGCGAACATCGCGTCGACGAAGACGACCTCGGTGCCGGAGTCGCGCACGATGTAATCGAGTTCCTTGCCGGCGAGCCGCAGGTTCAGCGGGTTGATCACGCCCGCACCGAGGAACGCCGCGTGGTATAGCTCGAGGTACTCGTGGCTGTTGGTGGCCATCACCGCGAATCGGTCACCCCGTCCGACCCCGAGCTCGTCGGCCAATGCCCGACCCAGTCGGAACACCCGGTCGGCATGGTCGGCGTAGCTGCCCTGGTACCGGTCGTCGACGAAGCCGATCTTGTCGGCGTGGGTCTCGACCGCCGGGAGCAGCTGACGGTGGTAGATGAGTTCTTGCATCGCGGTGAGGCCTCCGGGGCGGGACGCTGGACCCACCGAGACTGCCCGACATTCGGCCGCCGCGCCAGTGGTGTGGGGATCTTGCGAAGATCGTCACGGCGTGACCGGTGTGCGACGGCGCCGACGTAGGCTCGGCGTGATGACTGTTCCCCGCCGCCTCACCCGTCAGGTCCTGGTCGGTCGGCCGCCCGGCCCGAGCGTCGCCGTCGGTGGCGACGCCCCGGTGACGATCCAGTCGATGACCACGACCAAGACGGCCGACGTCGAAGGCACGCTGGCCCAGATCTACGCCCTCGCCGCCGCCGGTTGCGACATCGTGCGCTGCACCTGCAACGAGGAGGAGGCGGCCGAGGGACTCGCCCAGATCGTGCCGCGTTCGCCGGTACCGATCATCGCCGACATCCACTTCCAATACCGGCTCGCCCTGGCCGCGATGGAGGCCGGTGTCCACGGCCTGCGGCTGAACCCGGGCAACATCCGCAAGCCCGCGCACATCAAGGCCGTCGCCCAGGAAGCCAAGGACCGCGGCCTGCCGATCCGCATCGGGGTGAACGCCGGTTCGCTCGATCCCGACATCGAACAGCAGTACGGCCTCACCCCCGAGGCGCTCGTCGCGTCCGCCCAACGGGAGCTGGCCCACTTCGCCGAGGTCGATTTCGACGACGTCAAGATCTCGGTGAAGGCGAGCAACGTCGCCCTGATGATCGACGCCTACCGGCTGCTGTCCGAGACCGTCGACCATCCGCTGCACCTCGGGGTGACCGAGGCCGGTCCGCCGCCCGCGGGGTTGATCAAGGCCACCGCCGGGATCGCGACCCTGCTGGCCGAGGGCATCGGCGACACGATCCGCTACTCACTCACGGCCGACCCGGTCGAGGAAGCCCGCGCCGGGCGGACCCTGCTCGAGGCGTTGGGGCTGCGCGAACGGCGGGGCCTGGACCTCATCGCGTGTCCGAGTTGTGGTCGGGCCGAGGTCGACGTCATCAAGGTGGCCGGCGACGCGATGGCGGCGCTGAGCGAGCTCAACATCCCGCTGCAGGTGGCGGTGATGGGCTGCGTCGTGAACGGGCCGGGTGAGGCCCGGGAGGCCGACCTCGGGATCGCCGCCGGTCGCGGTCGGGGTCACCTGTTCGTGAAGGGCCAGGTCGTGCGGGTCGTCCCCGAGGCCGAGATGGTCGACGCGCTGGTGGCGACCGCGAAGCAGATCATGGACGACGGCATCGAGGCGGTCATCGCCGGAGCCGACGCCGGTGCCGCGGCCGAGGCCGAGGCCGTCCGGGTCGAACTGATCACCTCCCAGGGCGCCGACGTGAACCACGCCGACGAGAAGATCGACCGCATCCGCCAACTCGCCGCCGACTGACCCACCCCCACCCCCGTTCTCGTACACGAGCTGCACGCCAGGGCGTGCGCTCCGCGCGCCAGAGTGGCGCGGGTGTCGGCGCCTCCGACGGCGACGACCTCAGCCGCGGTTGAGATGCCAGTCGCGACGACGGGCGGCGAGTCCGGTGAGTTGCGATTCCCGCAACCGCTCGGCGCGCAGGGCGTCGACGAGGTGATCGTCGAGCGGGGTGAGCACGTCCCGGTCGAGAATCCACGCGAGCAGATGGTCGGCGAGCGCGGGGTTCCGGGGGAGGACCGGACCGTGGAGGTAGGTGCCGAGGATGCGCTCGGCGAGGACGCCGTCGCTCGCGGCGACGCCGTTGCCGTATCCGGTGGTGACCCGGCCGAGGGGGGCAACCCCGGGCCCGAGGGTGGTGCGGCCGCCGTGGTTCTCGAACCCCGTAAGCGTCGGCAGACCGGTCGCGGCCTCGGGGACGACAACGCACTCGCCGATGCAGCGTCCGTCCCCGGCGCGGGTCGCGAGGTCGACGAGTCCGAGCCCGTCGAGGATCTCGCCGTCGTTCGCCTCGTAGGTCGTCCCGAGGAGTTGGAATCCGGCACACACCGCGAAGACGACGGCGCCCGCGGCGCGCGCCGCGTCGATCGCCGCGCGCGACTCTCGCATGCCCGCCGCGGCCATCACCTGGGCGTCGTCCTCGCCGCCGCCGAACAGGTAGATGTCGAGGTCGGCGGGAATCGGATCACCGGCCGGTACTTCGACGAGCTCGGCGTCGATCCCACGCCGCCGGCACCGTTCGACGAGCACGACCGCGTTGCCGCGGTCGCCGTAGGTGCCGAGCAGCTCCGGATACACGAGTCCGACCCGGACCGCGGACGTCCGCATCACCACGTCGCCCGGGTCAGGTGCGTGAACTGGGTGTAGGACGCCACGATGTGGACCTCACCCGGCAGGCCGGCCGCAGCCGCGAGCGGGTCGGGTTCGACCACGTGCTCCACGCCGCCGTAGTCGAGTCGCACCGCGACGTCGAGCGCGCGCTCGCCGGACGCCGCCACCCGCTTGCCCTGCAGCAGTTCGTAAGGGACGTCCCACAACCACGACGGGTCACGCCCGTCGGCCACGTGCGCGTTCACCGCGAGCACCACGGCGGTGTCCTGGGGTTCGAGCCAGCGCAGTACCTCGGTCCACCCGGCGGGGTTCTTGGCGAGCAGTACCCGTGCGTCACGACCGTCGGGGAGCCGGCAGTTCGAGAAGCGGCCGGAGACGACGTCCACGCTCCGCAGCCCCTTCAGGGCGACGCCGGGATCGACCGCGAACCCGACGATCGCGGCCGCCAGGGCGAGCGCGCCGTTCATCCGGTTCCAATCCCCGGCCAGGGCGAGGTCGAGCTCGAAGTCGCCGTCCGGCGTCACCAGCCGCGTGCCGTCGAGGCGGTACTCGGCGGGCGGTTGGGCGAACCCGCACTGGTCACAGTGGAACGACTCGGCC
>CAZJBJ010000011.1:0-43568 GCA_964544295.1 uncultured Bifidobacteriaceae bacterium | reverse complement strand
GGACCTTGCCGACGACGCCGCCCGAGCATTGGCTGCCGATACGGCGTCCGGGTCTGGGTCCGTGGCCCCGTTGGCGGCTCACCGGGTCGGGCGGTCAGCCCGGTACTGGAAGCCGTTGGTCGCCGTGGCCGCGGCCGTGGCGCTCCTCGTCGCCATCGGTGGTGTCGTGCTGCTGGCGGGCGAGGGCTCCGGGTCCCGGCCGCCCGAAACGGTCGCACTGAGCCGAGTCGCGCTTCGGGCCCCCGACGGCTCGCGAGCGGCGGTCATGACGATCCGTTCGGATGGCACCGGGACGATCCGTTCGACGGCGATGGCCCCCGCACCCGAAGGTCGGGTCTACCAACTCTGGGCCCGGACTTCGCAGGACGCCGGGTTCCAGTCGGCCGGCGTGCTCGGTGCATCGGTGGGCTCACAGCGCGTGCGGGTGCCGCGAGACGCGACGCTCGTGGCAATCAGCATCGAGCCCGCGGGCGGCAGCGTTCGTCCGACGACGGACCCGGTCGCGGTCAGTCGTACGTTCTGACAGCCCGCTGACGATCGCCGGGCGTCGGCGCGCGAAGAAATCTTCGGGTGCTGCCATCCGCGGAGTGGGTGAGACCGAACCCTCTCCATGCACCCAACGAAGTTCCTCACCCACCAGCCCGGGCGACGCGGGACCTCGGTCCTTGCGCTCCTGGCCGCAGC
This sequence comes from uncultured Bifidobacteriaceae bacterium, assembly GCA_964544295.1. Classification (GTDB taxonomy): domain Bacteria; phylum Actinomycetota; class Acidimicrobiia; order IMCC26256; family JAENVU01; genus JAENVU01. The sequence continues at coordinate 42,884 of CAZJBJ010000011.1, read as the reverse complement.
ATCACTCCTTGCCGCCTGTGGCTCCTCCGACTCGAAGAGTGCGTCGACCGAGAAGTCGTCGACCCGACCGGCAGCCGCGAACCAGGTCGACCTGAAGCTCATCGCCTACCAGCCGAAGACGCTGAAAGTCTCGGCCGGCACCACGGTCACCTGGGTCCAGATGGACCCGGGTGTCCACACGGTGACGTCGGGAACGGTGGCGCAGGGCGCCGCCGGCGTCACCGAGGAGCCCGATCAGCGGTTCGCCTCGGGCGAGCTCGCCACGGGCAAGACCTTCGCCCACACGTTCTCGGAACCCGGCACCTACCGGTACTTCTGTGAGATCCACCCCGCAACGATGCAAGGCGAGATCACCGTCCGGTGACGTTCGAAACCGACCGAACTCGCACCTCAGCACACCCCCCAACCTCACCAAGGAGTCCATCGCAATGAATCGCAAGCATCTCGTCCGGACGCTCGTTCCGGCCGTAGCCCTCAGCCTGGCGGTGACTGCCTGTAGCAGCAGTTCGGCGCCGAAGAGTTCCGAGAAGAAGACCACGACCACGAGTGCGGCATCGGCCGGCGCGACAGTGGCATCCCAGACCGGTGCCTCGGCGCTCCGTGCGGGCCTGACCGGCCTTCTGACCGAGCATGTTGCGCTCGCGTCGATGGCGACCAACGCCGCCCTGCGCGGCGACACGGCCGGATTCGACGCCTATGCAGCCGCGTTGAACGGTCCGACCGACAGCAACACGTCGGATCTGGTGGCGGCGATCACCTCGGCGTACGGCGAAGAGACCGGCACCGCGTTCGACGGTCTGTGGCGGAGCGAGAAGCACATCCCGCAGTTCGTCGCCTACACGCAGGCCGCGGCGAAGGGTGACGAGGCCGGCAAGCAGGCGGCCATCGCCGAGCTCACCGGCTACGCGACCACATTCGGCGAGACACTGCACCAGGTCAACGAGAACCTGCCCGCCGATGCGGTGACCCAGGACATCGTGATGCACGCCACCACGCTGATCAAGGTCATCGACGCGCAAGCGGCGAACGACCAGCCGGGTGCCTTCACGGCGCTCAACGACGCCTACACGCACATGGAAGGCACCGCCAAGGTGCTCGCCGTTGCGACGGCCGCGAAGTTCCCGGAGAAGTTCGACGGTGACGCGGAAGCTCCGGCCGCCGAGTTGCGCGCTGGATTGACCGGTCTCTTGGGTCAGCACGTGTGGCTCGCAGCTGCTGCGACCGAAGGTGCGCTCGCCGGACGCCAGGACCAGTTCGAGGCCGCAGCAACGGCGCTGAACGGCCCGACCGACAGCAACACTTCGGCGCTCGTCGATGCGATCGGGAGCGTCTACGGGGCTGAGGTCGGTACGGCGTTCGACGGCCTGTGGCGGAGTGAGAAGCACATCCCGCAGTTCGTCGCCTACACCCAGGCGGTTGCTGCCGGCGACGACGCCGCCAAGCAGGCCGCACTCGGCGAACTCACCGCTTACGCGACGACGTTCGGCGAGACGCTGCACCAGGTCAACGAGAACCTGCCGGCGGATGCGGTGACCCAGGACATCGTGATGCACGCCACCACGCTGACCGCGGTGATCGACGCCCAGAAGGCGGGCGACGGTACGGCCCCCGGGCTGCTCCGCAAGGCAGTTGCGCACATGAGCACCACTGCTGATGTGCTGGCTGCGGCGACGGTGAAGAAGTTCCCGGGCAAGTTCTAGCCACGGGAACGCGTGCAGATGGTGCCCGTCCTCAACGGTGAGGGCGGGCACCATCGCGTCGCGAGTTCAGGAGCCGAGCGGCTCCTCGGCAATGCGGTCGGGCTCAGACGGCGCGGCCGAGGAACGCGGCGAGCTGGTCGGCGTTGCTCGCACCGTCGGGCGCGGTGCGCTCGGGCCCGAACACCGTGCCTTCCTCGGATCGGAACGCGGGCTGAATCGACATCTTGGCGCCGGCGAGCAACTGCGCCGCGAGCTCCGGGGCGAGGTCGGTGCTCTGACCGGTGGCCTTGGCCAGATCCCAGCCGTGGGTGAAGGTGTCGGTGGCGGCGAGTCCGGCGAACGCAGCACCGGGCATCTGCCCGAAGGGCAAGGTCAGCATCTTCTCCATCGCACCGTCGGCGGCGAACGCCGCGACGCATCGGGCCGACGCCTCGTCGAACGCGGCGACGTAGTCACCGGCGGAGTAGTCGACCTCGCCGGCCGGAGGTTGCCCCAGAACGCCGGCCTCGAAGAAGTACTGACCACCGACGATGTGGTTGATGAGGTCGCTGACCTTCCACGCGGCGCACGGAGTGTCGGCGGTGAGCTGGTCGGACGTCACGGCGGTCAGGACGGCACGGGTCGAGGCGATGGCTTGGTCGAGCGGCGTATCAGGCATGGGGTTTCCTTTGGTTCGCGGGGGATGCACCGGCGTCGGTCGGACCGCAACCGGTAGGTCGCCGGGATCGTTGCAGGTATCGGTCGACCCGGCAACCGTCAGTCTCGTCCCGCGCCGTCCAGTTCCGCATCGAGCGCCGCCCACTGCGCGTCGAACCAGGCGGGGAATCCCTCGTCGTCGGGAATCTCCGAGGCCGGTCGTCGCGTGAGACTCACGTGGACCGGATGGCGGAGCGGCAGGCGACCTGGTACTTCGGAGAGTCGGGCCAACGCCTCGAACCCGGAATGGTTGACGAAGACGAAATCGGCGTCGGGTGCGCCGCGTCGGAGTGCTGCCGTCCCGCTCGGCCGCACCGGGAGCAGGTGGCGGAGCTGTCCGACCCGTTCGGCGCGCGCCGGGTCCCGCGACGCGATCGAGGCGACTGCCCGCTCCCGCCCCCGCTCCGAAGCGACGGCGCCCTCGGGAAAGATCACGACGCCGTCGTCCGCGGTCAACCCCGTGGCGAGGTCGCGGATGGCCTGGAGTTCCGGCGCGTTGTCGGTGGGGTCGCGATCGACGAAGTGGTTCGGGAGGCGGCTTCCGACGATGTCGAGGCACGGGTCCGCGAGCAGTTCCGCCATCAGCACGTATCGCGGGCGCATCCCGACCTGTCCGAGGAGCCACGCCGGAATGAGGGCGTCGGCGATGCTGGCGTGACGGGCACACACGATCACCGGTCCGGGGTGCAGCTGGTCGAGCCCGGTCACTCGCAGATCCAGTCCGGCGGTCAGCTCGAGGAGGTTCACGAGCTGCCGGGCCCACCACCGCTGCAGCCCGTAGTGGAGGTCCTGGTCGTCGCCGCGGCCGGCCAGCCAGAGCGCGGCGGACGCACCCACGCCGATGGACTCGAGCGACGACCACCCCCACGCGACGGAGAGGGTCCGCAACCGAGAGAGGTCACGGTCGCCCCGGACGAGATCCAGTGCGGCCGCCACCGGGGCCAGGAGGCCGGCCGACGCCCCGAGGACGGCTGCGGTCAGGCCGACCGCGGGAACGGTGACTGCACGCCGGATGCGTGGTTGGCGGAACCAGTTCGACGTCGTGAGCGCCACGCCGCACCGTACCCGCCCCGAGCGCGCAGGCACCCGCGCCGGAGCGTTCGGCATCGGACGATCAAGTCCGCGAGGCTGGTCCCATGAGTCGGGCGATCGTGTGGTTTCGGCGGGACCTCTCGCTGACGGACAACCATGCATGGGCGCAGGCGACCGCCGACCACGACGAGGTGATCCCGTTGGTCGTGCTCGACGACCGTCTCCTCGAGGCCGCGGGTCCGTTCCGGCGCGCGCAGTACCTGGCGTCGGTTGCCGCCCTCGGCCGCGAGCTCGAAGATCTGGGAGGTGCCCTCACGATCCGGCGGGGTGCGCCCGAGTCGATCGTCGCCGGATCGGCGCGCGAGCTGGCGGCCGACGAGGTGGTGTGGAACTGCGACGTCAGCCGGGGTGCGCAGCGTCGTGACACGCTGACACAGCGGAGCCTCGAGTCGGTGGGCGTCCCGGTGGCGACGGCGTGGTCGACGCTCGCGCACCCACCCGGCTCGGTGCTCACCGCGTCCGGATCCGTCTCGCGGGTGTTCACGCCGTTCTACCGCCGGTGGATCGAGCGCCCGATCGGTCCGCGCATCGACGCCGGTGGGTCGCGAGTCCTGGCCGTCGCAGGAGATGCGCTTCCGGATCATCCCGATCCGCCGCACGCGGCGGGGGCGCGGGCCGCGCTCGAGCGACTCGAAGCCTTCCAGCACCACGTCGACGAGTATGAGGTCACGCGCGACCGGCCCGATCTGGACCTCACGGCCAAGATCTCGGCCGATCTCCGCTTCGGGGTGATCTCGCCCCGTGACGTCATCCGGGCGATCGGGGACACGACCCCCGGCCGGCGGGCGTTCGTTCGTCAACTCGCGTGGCGGGACTGGTACGCCCATCTCTTCGCCGCCACCCCCGATCTCGTCGACCACCCGCAACAACCCGCGTACGAGCGGATCGCATGGCGGAACGATCCGGCCGAGTTGACCGCGTGGCGCGACGGGATGACCGGGTATCCGATCGTCGACGCCGCGATGCGGCAACTGACCGCCACCGGTTGGATGCACAACCGGCTCCGCCTGATCGTTGCTTCGTTCCTGGTCAAGGATCTGCTGGTCGATTGGCGGCTGGGCGAGCGCCACTTCCGTCGTCTCCTGGTCGACGGAGACATTCCGCAGAACGCGGGCAATTGGCAGTGGTGTGCCGGCACCGGCCCCGACGCTGCCCCCTATTTCCGGGTCATGAACCCGATCACGCAGGCGCGCCGGTGGGATCCGGATGGGGACTACGTCCGCCGCTGGGTGCCGGAACTCGCACAGCTGCGCGGTGCGGCCGTGCACGCGCCGTGGGAGATCGGGCCGTTGGAGCTCGCGGCGGTAGGCATCGTCCTGGGGGAGAGCTACCCGTCACCGATCGTGGACCACGCGGCGGCACGCGAGCGCGCGCTCGAGATCTACGGTGCGGCGCGCGACGCGGCCGAGCCGCGCTGAGGATCGATCTCGACGACGACCTTCGTCGGCGTCCGGAGCACGACGCGCAGTCCGAGGGCACGCGCCGAGCGAGCGCGAGCCCGGTTCCACCACGTCGTGTCGGCCACCGCATAGCGGACGTCGTCGCGACGCAGCTCGGCCACGGTGGCGCGACTGGGAAACGACCTCATGCGCTCGATCAGCTCCGGGTGGTCGAGCGGGAAGAAGCCGGTGTATCCGTTCACCAGCGGATGGCCGTGGTCGAGGCTCTGCAGCATCGCACTCGTCGTCGGTTCGAAGTCGAACACGCTCGGGCTCGCGGCCATGGGCACCATCAACACGGCGCCGCCGCGGTGCCGCGTCAGATACCGCACCCAGGCCGGATGGCGCGGGGGTGGCGGCACGATGGGTCCGCTGCCGAGATCCGTCGTGATCAGGACCGCGCTGACCGCGATGCCCGCGAGCACCGGTCCGAGCACGCGCCGACGGTGCCAGACCCAATCGAGCGAATGCGCGGCCAGTGCGGCCAGCACGAGTTGGGCGAGCGCGGTCGCCCGGTACGGGGATCGCATCTGGGCGAAGACCTCGAAGTGGTGGACGAGGGCCGCGTACGGCCTGATCCCGAAGATGCTCAGTCGCGTCCCCAGCGCGATCAAGGTCGCGACGACGCCGAGTCCGAGCAGGAACCGGGTGGACCGACGACGGAACGTGAGCGCGGCACCTGCGACCCCGAGGATCACGAGGAGGGTTCCCGGCCAGTGCCGACCACCGGGTGCGAGTTCGGACCACGATGCCGATCCGGCGCGGATCGTGCCGTCGGTCCACTCGATCCCCGCGATCCAGCGGTGCTGGCCCAGGACGAAGGGCAGGGTCAACGCCGCGGCGATGGCCGCACCCAGCAGCAGACCGCCGATGCGGGCCCGCCATTCTCGAGCCCACGACCGCCGCGCGAGGAGCGGCGCGGCGACGAGCGCGGCCAGCGTGAAGAGGACGGCGTGGTACCCGCAGGTGAGCACGGCCGCGGCCAACGAGCATCCGAGCCCGGCCGTCCAGCGTGGTGAGGGGTCCTCGGCCCACGCGAGGAGACAGGTGAGGGCGGTGAGGATCGGCCAGAGCATCAGCAGCTGCAGGACACCGAGCTGGGCGAACGCGAACGGGATCGTCTGGGCGAGCACACCGGCGAGCGCCGCCGGGATCGGCGCCACGCCGACGCGACGGGCCAGTGCGTTCAGCGCGATGCCGTTCAGGGTGATGGCGCCGATGAGCAGCAGTCCGTAGGCCACGGTGTCGGGCGTGACCCAGTGGATGATCCCGAAGCCGACGCCGGTCAACGGTTGGAGTTCGGAGCGGGCGTAGGCCCCCGGCGACGGCCAGAAGATCGGCGCGTTCCACCAGCCGCCGAGACCGTGGGGCAGGCGGGCGGCGGTCCACCGCAGGCTCCAGAGGTTGAACTCGGGCACCGTCGCCACCCCTTCGCGGCCGATCGGGAGGCCCCCGAGGGTCCAGGCGAGTGGTGCCGTCGTACCGATCGCGACCGCGAGATGGAACAGCCACGTGAGCGCGCGGGATCGGAGCGGACGACGCGGGTGCACGGCGGCATGATCGCATCCCGTCCCGGTGGCCGCGCGGCGGTTGCCGACCCCCGAGGCGGTCACTACCCTCCGCAGCTCGCGACCCTCGGGGGCCTGTCCGTGTGCAATCCAGCCTGCCTCGCCTACGGGCAGGCGCATCTCGATGCCGAGACCGTTCGGGGTCGTCGCGTCATCGAGGTCGGCGCCCGCAACGTCAACGGCTCGCTCCGTGCCCACGTCGTCGGGCACGAGCCCGCGTCGTACCTCGGCGTCGACATCGAGGACGGGCCGGGCGTCGACGAAGTCTGTGACGCCGAGGACCTCCTCGTCCGGTACGGCACCGAGCAGTTCGATGTCGTCATCTGTACCGAAGTCCTCGAACACGTACGTGACTGGCGCCGGGTGATCTCGAACCTCAAGCAGTTGCTGGCGGCCGACGGCGTGCTGCTGATCACGACCCGCTCGTACGGGTTCAAGTACCACGCGTTCCCGTACGACTTCTGGCGGTACGAGCTCGACGACATGCGGACGATCTTCTCCGACGTCACGATCCTCGATCTCGACACCGACCCGGGTGTCCCCGGCGTCTTCCTCACCGCCCGACGCCCGGCGGACTTCGTCGAGGCCGATACCGCGGAGATCGAGCTGTACTCGATGGTGGCCCGCCGTCGGATTCGTGAACTCACGTCCACGCGGTTTGCCCGGTTCGTGGCCAAGCGGCGGGCGATGCAGATCGCCGGGCGCGTCCTGCCGGACTCCGTGAAAGCGCGCGTGAAGACCCTGATTCCTCGCTGAGGCTCAGCGGCTCAGCGGTTCCGTCCGCGGGTGGTGATGGTCGCCGTGGTGGTGCGAACCGTGAGCGACGGTGCGACCGGGGCCACGCGAACGGGTCGCCGCCATGGTCACGACCCAAACGACGGACGCGACACTCACGATGCAGAAGCTCGGCGGCAGATTGAACATCACCGCGACGATCAGGCCGAGCCAGACCGCACCCGCGCTGAAGACCGTCGCCAGGGTCAGCGTCATCGCCGGGCGCGCCGTGATCGCGAGGGCCGACGCCGCCGGAGTGACCACGAGCGCGAAGAGCAGCAGGGTCCCGACGACGGGCACGGCCATCGTGACCGCCAGGGCCAGCAAGACCGTGAAGATCACGCCGAGCACACGGATGGGCACCCCTTTCGCCTCGGCGACCTGGGGGTCGATGGAGGCGAACAGCAACGGCCGACCCGCCAGGCCGAACGCCACGAGGAGGACGGCCGCGAACGCCGCGAAGGTCAGCAGTTGGCCGTGGGAGACGGCGAGGAGGTTGCCGAACAACACGTTGGTCACGGTCCGCGTGTTCTCGGTCGCCAACGAGGCGAAGAGCACGCCGAGGCCGGTCGCGAGGGCCAGCACCGTGCCGGTCGAGATGTCACGGTTGGCGACGCGTCGGCCCAGGGCTCCGATGGCGAGGCCACCGCTCACGCAGAAGAGCGCGAGGCCGAGGGTGACCGGCATGCCGACCAGCACCGCGAAGGTCGCGCCGGGGAAACCGATGTGGGCCAGAGCATGCGCGGCGAAGGCGTCCCGCCGCACCACGACGAAGTAGCCGACGATGCCCGACACCAGCGCCACGAGCGTCCCGCCGATCAACGCATTGCGCATGAAGTCGGCCTGGAGGATGTCGATCCAGTTCGATTGGTAGCCGACGTCGGCGACCACGACCATCACTCCGGCTCGCTTCGCGTGAACAGGTCGCCCTGGGGGGTACGCACGACCCGGATCGGCGTGTCGTACAGGTGGGTCAGGAGTTCACTGTCCACGACCTCGCCGATCGCGCCGTAGTGCGCGTGGCCGTCGAGCAGATAGATGGCGCCGTCGAGGATGGGCAGCAGCGGGTTGAGGTCGTGCACGACGACGAAGATCGTGATCGGTCGCGCCGCGTGGAGTTCCCGCAGCACGTCGACGATCTCGTGTTGATGATGGATGTCGAGATTCGCCAGCGGTTCGTCGAGGAGCAACAGGTCGGGATCGCCGACGAGCGCCTGGGCGATGGCGATGCGTTGTTGCTGGCCGCCGGAGAGTTCGGAGAGTCGACGGTCGGCGAAGTCGAGCGCCGACACCGATGCCAACGCCGCGTCGACGCGGGCGCGGTCGTCGCGGCTCCGCCGGCCGAGCCCCCATCGGGTACCCGTCCGGCCGAGCGCCACGAGATCTCGCGCGCGCACGGCTTCGCCCACTTCGGCGGCGTAGCCCTGGGGCACGTAGCCGATCCGCGGGTTGCCCCGTCGGGGCGTCGCGCCCAGCACCCGCACCGTGCCCCCGGCCGGGGGGAGCAGCCCGAGCATCATCTGGAGCAGCGTCGTCTTGCCGGATCCGTTGGGACCGATGGCGGCCACGATCGCGCCGGTGGGAACGGTGAACGTCCCGTCCGACCAGATCTCGGTCCCGCCCCGCGCGGCTCGGGCCTCGGAGAGTTCGAGTGCCGCCGTCACCGGGACAACGCCTGGTCGAGTCGCGTCAGCTGGTCGCGTTGCCACGCGGCGAAGGTCGTGAACTTCGCCGGTTGGCTCTCGGTGACCTCGACCACGGGCACGCCGGCCGCGATCGCGACTCGGCGCAACTGTCGGGGGACCGAGCCGGCGGTCTGGTCGTTGACGATCAGCACATCGACGTTGCCCTCGCGAAGACGCGATTCGAACTCGGCGAGATCCGCGGGGCCGGGCTCCGAGCCGTTACTCGCTGCGCGGCGGTACCCGCCAGGCGTGCGGTCGACGAGGCCAAGGGTGCCGGCCATGAGGTCGAAGACCCCTTCGGTCGCCGCGAATTGTCGACCCGAATGCTTCGCGGTCAGTGCGGTGACCTGCTGGTCGTAGCCGTCCATCGCCGCGCGCCACCGACGCGCCCGGTCGCGGAAGTACGTCCGCGCCCGAGGTTCGGATCGGGTGAGCTGGGCCGTGACGGCGCGTGCGACCGCGTGGACATCGGCGGGGCGATACCACCGGTGGGGGTTGGCCGGGACGGACTTCGGCCCCACGGCTCGCCCGACGTCGACGACCCGGGCCCGATGATCTCCGGCCGCCAGTGATCGGTCGACCCACGAGTCGTAGCCGAGCCCGTTCTTCACGACGAGGTCGGCGGTGCCGAGCATCGCGATGTCGGACGGGGTCGGTTCGTAGTCATGGGGGTCGGCGGAGGTCGTGAGGATCGTCGTGACCCGACCGCAGTCCCCGGCGAGGCGCGTGACCAACTCCCGCCACTGGTCGATGCTGACCACGATCGACCGCGGTGCCACCGGACAGTCGCCGACCGGTTGGGTCGCGGGGGTGGACGACGAGCATGCGCTGATGGTGATGAGCACAGCCACCACACCGACGCCCATCGTTCGACCTGTGACCACCGACGTTCCTCGCGAGTTCGGCACGGCTGAGTTGAGAGTATGATAGTCATTCTCAAAATTGTTCGCACAACTGGTCAGGGGTCGTCTCGGTGACGCCCGATATCGTGAGGCGGATATGGCACGTTCCCGATCAGGGCCCGACGGGTCCGGAGCGCGTGCGGCGCGCAACCTGGAACCGGCACTCCGGGAGCGGATCGCGGCCCGGTTGGCGCGAGGTGAGCAGCGGTTGACGTCGAGTCGCGAGGCGCTCGTCGCCGTCCTCGCCCGGTCGGATCGACCACTCACGATCCCCGAGATCGCCGAACTCGATGCCGGCCTGGCGGTGAGTTCGATCTATCGCAATCTGACCGTGCTCGAAGCGGTCGGGGTCGTGCATCGGGTCGTCACCGGTGCCGGCGATTTCGCGCACTACGAACTGACCGAGGACCTCACCGAGCACCATCACCACCATCTGGTGTGTTCGTCGTGCGGGTCGGTCGAGGATTTCGAGGCGTCGGCGCAACTCGAGGACTCCGTGCGTGACGCCGCGCGCCGGATCGGTCGCCGGTCCGGATTCCGGATCGAACGCCATCTCATCGATCTGATCGGCCTCTGCCCGAACTGCGGGTAGGCGGCCCGAGCGGGCCGCGCGGTCAGAAGATCTGGCCGTAGGTGGTGCAGAGCCCGAACGCTTCGATGACGAGCAGTGCGGCGATGAACGCGAACACGGTGCCGCGCCGCCAGCCCCGCAGGCGCGGACCGCCGGGGATCACCGTGGGCATGTACCACGCGGGCAACGTCGAATCGCCGAAGTCGTCGAGCAGTTCGGTGATCGGCCGGGCGTCGACCAGCGACGGGCACGGGTCTGCCGCCAGTGCCTCGCGTTCGAGTTCCTCGTCGGGCACGGTATCGGTCGCGGCGTCGGAGACGGTCACGTGCCCTCCACGACGATCCAGCCGCGACGTTGCAGCTCGGCGGCCAGCACGTCATCGGGCACGGCACGGAGTTGTGCGGTCGTGGCCGCGGCGGCCCGCGGCCGGCGAGTCGGTGCGGGGCGGGACGGCGCCGGTTCCGGGCGGTCCGCAGCCGGGGTGATGACCTCACCTGCCGCGGAGGCGAGCAAGGCCGCGACCTCGTCGGCCTCGGCGTCGGCGTGGAGGCGAGCGATCAACGCGTCGGCCTCGTCGCGGGTGAACCGACCGCCGGCCTGACGTTGATTGAGGCCGAGGGGACCCCGCGCGTCGCGAAAATCGGTGTGGCCGGCCGCGTGGATCAGGTCGGTGAGCTCGTGGAGTTGCCGGTGGGTCGCCGGGGGGCCGGCGGATTGCCCGAATGCCATGCCGTCAGTCTTTCAGGCGCGTGCGACCACTGCGCCGCGGGTAGTGGCTCAGTTTGAAATCGCACGCGGTAGAGCCCCCGCCGAAGCGGGGGCTCTACGTAGACCTCAGGGTTGTACCGAAGATCAGCGGAGATGGCCGGGGCCGGGAGGCTCACCACACGCGTTACGCGCGCCGTCGAGCTGTGAAGGCAGGTCAGGACCGGCCATGCCCTTGATTGCTTCACCGAGGTGGGTCGCCCCAACCTGGCTCGGGTCAAGCGCGAGTTGTGAGAAGCACACTCCGACGCCGTTCGAGGTGGTTGCGATCTCGGCTCCGGCTGGTGCCGCCACGAGGAGTGCCGCTGCGACGGCGAGGCCGCCTCCGATTGCTGCGATGCGTTTCATGCTGCCCCTTTCACCGTGTCAGTCGAAGCGGAGAGGATACCGATATGCCCCGTGTTGAGGCAATGGGCCAACAGACCAGAGTAGAGGTAGGCATGGAAGACCGATTGCTGCCCACGTTCAAGCCTGCCAGCGTTATCGGCAGATCGTCAGCCGGGTACCAGCGGCCGTCGGTGTGACGGTAGAAGGTGCGGCCCGCACCAGGGGTCAAGCCCACAGCAATTTCAAACTGAGCCACTACCGCGCCGCGGTCGCGGCGTCCGGATCAGGCCGTGGCGGCGCGGCGATTCCGGCGGACGAGCACCACACCGGCACCGATCGCGACCCCGGCGATCGCGGCGAACTCGACCGCGTCGGTGCCGGTGATCGGGAGCGTCGCGCTGGAGCCGGCCTGGTTCGCCCGGGGAGTCCCGCTCGGGAGCACCTCGGGCGGGTTGCCGCCACCGGGGTAGGGAGCGGCGCCGGCGCCGGCCGCGGGGACCATGAGCCCGACGGCGGCCACGGCCGCGACCGCTGCGCTGCGAAGGATGGTGATGCTTGCCTTCATGATGCCTCCCGGGCACGGGGCGGCCACCGCCTCCGGTCACGACAAGTCACCAGAAACCGCCCACCGGTGAGCGTACGGATCGGCGTGGGTCAAGTGGTGGATGGTGTGCGCGCCGGTAGCGTGGGCGTATGGCGCGCGTGGTGGTGTCCGGCGAGGTCCGCATCGAGCCCGAGGATTTCCCGGCGGCGATGGCGTTGGTCGACCCGTTCGTGACCCATACCCAGGCCGAGCCGGGCTGCCTGGCATACGACTTCTGGGTCGATCCGCGCGACGCCGGGCGCATTCGGGTGTTCGAGGAGTGGGAGTCCGAGGCTGCACAGCAGGCCCATGCGGATTCGGCCCACCTCGCCGAGTTCTACGCGGCGCTGGCCACCATCCGAGTGCACTCGGTCGAGCTGACGCAGTACCTGGTGGCTACCCACCGACCGCTGTGATCTCCGGTCGATGATCGACCTGGCGGCGCTCCCCAAGGCCGAACTCCACCTGCATCTGGAGGGAACGCTCGAGCCGGAGCTGATGTTCGAACTCGCCGACCGGAATCGGGTCCGGCTCCCGTATCCCGACGTCGACGCGGTGCGGCGGGCCTATGTGTTCGACGATCTCCAGTCGTTCCTCGACGTCTACTACTCGGGGTGTTCGGTACTGGTCGAGGCCCAGGACTTCCACGACCTGACCCTCGCGTACCTGCGGCGAGCTCGGGCCGACGGGGTGCGCCACGCGGAAGTCTTCTTCGATCCCCAGACCCACACCGATCGCGGAGTGCCGTTCGCCGCGGTCGTCGAGGGCGTGGTCGCCGCGCTCGAGGCCGGCCGCCGCGATCTGGATGTCACGTCCGGGTTGATCCTCTGTTTCCTGCGTCATCTCGACGCGGACGCGGCGATGGCCACGTTGACCGAAGCGCTGGCGTCGGGCGTGGACTTCGCCGCGGTGGGACTGGATTCGTCCGAGGCCGGTCACCCGCCCTCGAAGTTCGCCGCCGTCTTCGATCGAGCCCGCGCCGAAGGGCTCCGCACCGTGGCCCACGCGGGGGAGGAAGGACCCCCGGAGTACATCGTCGAGGCGCTCGACCGGCTCGACGTCCAGCGGATCGATCACGGGGTGCGCTGTCTCGAGGATCCCGATCTCGTGGAGCGTCTCGTCGCCGACCAGGTGCCGCTCACGGTCTGTCCGCTCTCGAACGTGATGCTGCGGGTGGTGCCGACCCTTGCCGACCATCCGTTGCGCCGGATGCTCACGCTCGGACTCAACGTCTCGGTGCATTCCGACGACCCGGCGTACTTCGGCGGCTACATCGCGGAGAACTTCTCGGCGTCGGCCGCCGCGCTGGGACTGACCGACGCGGAGATCCGACAGCTGGCCCGCAACTCGTTCCGTTCGTCGTTTCTCCCGGCGGCCGATGTGGAGTCGCACCTCGCCGACATCGACGCCGCGCCCGCGACCTGAGCCGGCCCATCACTCTGCGAGACTCTCCGTCGTGCGCGTCGTGACTCCAGTGCTGGCCCCCGTCGCGGCCGCGGCGACCGGTCTGACCGGACCGTTGTTGGCGCCGGTACGGATCGCGGTCGGTCATGCGGCCCGAGCCGCGCTGGGGACTCCGCCCCGGTCGGGGACCGAGTTGGAGTTCGCGACCGCCGACGATCCGGGCCTGTTCGGCCCCGATTCGGTGACCTGGCGGATCCACGCCGACCGATCGATGCTCATCGGCGGTCTCCGGGCGTTGCTGCTCCAGGTGCTCCATCCCCTGGCGATGGCCGGCGTGGCCGAGCACTCGAACTACCGACGGGACCCGCTCGGTCGGTTGGCCCGCACCGGTCGATTCGTCGCGGCGACGACCTACGGCACGACGCCCGAGGCGCACCGTGCCATCACCATGGTGGCCAACGTCCACGAGCGGGTCCGCGGGGTCGCGCCCGACGGCCGGCCCTACTCGGCCGGCGATCCCGCGTTGTTGGCCTGGGTGCACAACGTCGAGGTCGACTCGTTCCTGACCGCGTACCGTCGGTACGGGCCCGGGATCACGGACGCGGACGCCGATCGCTACGTGCGCGAGATGGCCCGGCTCGGACGGTTGTTGGGAGCAGCCGAGCTTCCGGAGACCGAACGGGATCTGCGCGAGTGGATCGATGCGGTTCCCGGGTTGGAGATGACTCCGGCGGCGCGCGAGACGGTGCGATTCCTGATGTTTCCGTCGCTGCCCGTGCGGATGCTGCCTGCCTACGCCGTGATCGCGGCGGCCGCGGCCGATCTCTTCCCCCTCTCGCGTCGTCTCACGCTCGGCGTGTGGCCGGTGCCGTTCGCCGACCCGCTGGTCGTGCGTCCCAGTGCCACGACGTTGTTGGCGGTGCTGGGATGGGCCCTGGGTCCGCCGCCGCTCCCGGCCGCGAACGGTGCGCGCCGGTCAGAGGCGTGAGTCGCCCGACCCGTCGGTCGGCTCGAGGGCCGAGAGGTGGGCGGCGGCGTTGACCAGGCTGACGTGGGTGAACGCCTGAGGGAAGTTGCCGAGTTGGCGTTTGGCCACCGGGTCGTACTCCTCGGCCAGGAGTCCGACGTCGTTCTGGAGACCGATCAGTCGCTCGAACAGTTCGTGGGCATCATCGATGCGTCCGATCAGCGCGTAGTTCTGGGCGAGCCAGAACGAACAGGGGAGAAACGCACCCTCACCTTCGGGGAGTCCGTCGACCGCGCCGGTCGGACTCGTCTCGTACCGCGCCACGAATCCGTCGTGCATCAGTGAACGTTCGATCGCGCTGACGGTGCTGCGGACGCGGGGGTCGTCGGGCGGGAGGAAACCGACGAGCGGCAGGAGGAGGACGGCCGCATCCAGTTGCTTGGACCCGTACGCCTGGGTGAACGCGCCGAGGTCGGGATCGAACCCCTCGTTGCAGATCTCGGCGTGGATCTCGTCGCGGATCGCCGCCCACCGGTCGCGCGGACCGGTGAGGCCGCATTCGTCGACGTTGCGGACGGCTCGGTCGAACGCCAGCCAGGCCATGCCCTTGGAGTGGGTGAAGTGGGCGCGCGGGCCGCGCACCTCCCAGATCCCGTCGTCGGGGTGACGCCAGCGGGCCTCCAGCGAGCCGAGGAGTTCGCACTCGAGGTCCCACGAGTCGTGATGGAGACCAATCTCGGGCATCAACCGCCGCGTGCGGTACAGCGTGGCGAGCACCTCGCCGTAGACGTCGAGTTGGAACTGATCGCTGGCCGCGTTGCCGACCCGCACCGGCGCACTGTCGAGGTATCCCGGCAGCCAGTCGAGGGTGTACTCGCTCAGTCGCCGTTCGCCCGCAGGTCCGTACATGATCTGGAGGTCCTCGGGGTCGCCGGCGACGGCCCGCACGAGCCAGTCCCGCCACGCCAATGCCTCCTCGGTGTATCCACCCGTCGTCAATGCCACGAGCGTCAGCGTGGAATCGCGGAGCCAGCAGTAGCGGTAGTCCCAGTTGCGCACACCGCCGATCCATTCGGGGAGCGAAGTGGTCGGCGCGGCGACGATCCCGCCCGTGGGCGCGTAGGTGAGCGCCTTCAGGGTGATGAGCGATCGCGTCACCTCGCGTGACCACGGTCCGGTGTACGAACACCCGGCGGACCACTCGGTCCACCAGCGCTCGGTGTCGCGGACCACCGCGGCGGGGTCCAGCGGGGGCGGGACCGGCTCGTGGGACGCGTGGTACGCGAGGAGGAACTCGGCCGACTCACCGGCGTTGAGGACGAAGTCGGCGATGCTCGCGTGGCCGGCCCCGTGCACGTGGATGGATGTGCGCAGCACCATCGCGTCCGGACCGGCGACGAACCGTAGGCCTTCGTCGTCGCGGTGCACCCAGGGCACGATCGAGCCGTAGTCGAACCGCACGACCAGCTCCAGGTGCATCGGGACGCGACCGCTCAGACACTCGACCACGCGGACGATGTCGACCGTCCGGTCGCGGATGGGCATGCAGTCCGTGAGCCGCACCACGCCGTCGTCGGTGTGGAACGTGGTCTCGAGGACGAGGGTGTCGTCGCGGTACCGCCGCTCGGTGCGTTGCAGTCCACCGGCCGGGGCGATCTGCCAGCGACCGTGGTCGGGGGTGCCCAGCAATGCTCCGAAGACCGATCCCGAGTCGAACCGCGGGGCACACCACCAGTCGATGGAACCGTCGCGGCCGACGAGCGCCGCGGTGTGAGTGTCGCCGATCAGCGCGTAGTCCTCGATGCGGTTGCCGCTCACGGGGCCACGCTACTGGCGGTCACCGAACCGAGGAGTCGTCACCGCGCGGTCGCGACGGTCACGTGCAGGCTGCGATGTTGGGAGCCGAACGACGGTCCGGTGCCGCGGTCGCGCGCGCCGAGGGCCGGTCCGAGGAGCGCATGATCGATGGGGATCCGGATCAGCACGTTCGACTCGGGCCATGACGGTTGGATGCCGAAGCCGTCGAGCGAGTCGCGGAGCTGCCCGTGTTGGAGGAGCCGACCAAACGACGGCGACCACGGGGTGGCGTTGAAGTCACCCATCACGATGCGCCGAGCACCGTGCGCGCGACTCCAACGTGCCGCGGCGTCGAGGGCGCGGTCCCGTTCGCGGGCGCGCGCCGGAGTGGTCGGGGAGTCGGTCCCGAACGCGACGATGTCGATGGGGCTTGCGCCGGTGAGGGTGAACTCCACCGCGGAACGTCCGAAGCGCGGGTCGGCGGGGTGTTGGGGGTCGGTGACGGGAACGCGGCTCAGCACGACCGTTCGGACGAACTCGGGTCGTCCGCCGTTGTGGGACCCGGTCATAGCGACGCGATAACCAGGCGCGGCATGGGTGAGGCCCGGCACGTCGGATTGGACCGGGTCGAGAACGACGAACGCGGCCGGACGCAGTTCGTGCAAATACGCGCCCAGTGCGGGGACGTCGATCGGCCGGGTCTGCGCGTTCAGATGTCCGAACGTCACACTGCCGGCGCGCGGGTCGGTCGGCTGGGACGATCGGGCCATCGTCCGACCGACGATGGTGGCGTTGACGACGAGCGCGATCGCCACGAGGACGAAGGCGATCCGGGCCCGGGTCAGCGCGGCGGCAAGCGCGACGAGTGCGCTTCCCACGAGGAACTGCACGGGGAAGTTGGTGAGGAGTTCGAAGGGCCAGGCCCGCCACTCGAGCTGCACCACGAGTGTGATACCCAGCACGACGAGTGCCGCGACGAAGACGGGGATGCGGAGGAGTCTGCGCGGGCCGATGCCTCAACGTACCCGCGGGCGATCGGCCGGCGGCAGCCGGCCTTACTCGTCGCGCTGGTTGCGGGTCTCGTTGTAGGTCGGCTTCGCGAAGACCCGACGGACCATCGGTTCGAAGTGATCGAGTGGCTGGTACTGCGCCTCCGGGTCGAACGCCGTCTGGTCCCACTCGTCTGCGAACCGCTCGGCCAGCGCATACCAGGGCTGGTCGACGTGGCGGTCCCGGAGGTTCGTGTCGCGCCCGAAATGTTGGTAGTAGTGCCGACCCTGGAAGTCCTGGTGGACCCGGATCACTTCGGCCACCTCTTCGCGGACGTACGGGCGCAGGATTGCCGCGGCGATGTCGGGGTGGCCGAACACGCTGATCACCTTGCCGATGTCGTGACACAAGCTGGCCACGACGAGTTCCTCGTCGGCGCCGGCGGCCTCGGCCAGAGTCGCCGTCTGGAGGCAGTGCACGAGCTGGTTGGTGGCGAACCCGTCGGTGATGCCTTCGAGCTTCGCCAGCATGGCGAGCACCTCCTCGGCGACCCGCGGCTGGTTGCTCATCGTCTCGGCACCGATCACCGCCCACTGCTCGGCGGTGGATTCGTCCATGCGCGTGAACGTGCTGGTCATCGGGGCTCCTCCGGGTCGGTCGGGTGCCATTTTGTCGCGCCTGGCGTCCAGGCGCGAAGGTGGGCGCGATGACCCCCGATGTGGTGCGCCCATCCCGTCCCGTGCGCGTCGCGATCATCGGCGCGGGCATGTCGGGCATCCTGGCGTCGATCAAACTCGCCGAGGCCGGTTACGACGACGTCGTGATCTTCGAGAAGGCCGACCGGGTCGGCGGCACGTGGCTGGAGAACACCTATCCGGGCATCGCCTGTGACGTGCCGTCGCATCTCTACTCGTACTCGTTCGCCCCCAACGCCGAGTGGAGCCACACGTTCTCGCCCGGCGACGAGATCCTCGCCTACTTCGAGCGAGTCGCCCGCGACCACGGCGTGGTCGATCGGGTGCGGTTCGGCACCGAGGTGTGCCGTGCCGAGTTCGTCGACGGCCGTTGGGTGCTCGAGACCGGCGCGGGCGGTACCGAGACCTTCGATGTCGTCATCGGCGCGACCGGTGTCCTCCACCACCCGAAGCTCCCCGAGATCGCAGGGATGGACACCTTCGGCGGCGCCGCGTTCCACAGCGCGCGTTGGGACCACTCGGTGCCGCTCGACGGCGCGCGCATCGGCGTCATCGGTACAGGCTCCACCGCCGTGCAGATCACGACGGCGCTGGCGCGCCGAGCCGGGCACTACTCGCTGTTCCAGCGCACGGCTCAATGGGTCCTGCCGCAGTCGAACCCCGAATACACCGAGGAGCAGCGCGACGAGTTCCGAGCGCATCCCGAGCGACTCATGGAGATCCACGACAATCTCGCCGTCGCGTTCGGTGGATTCGCGAGTGCGGTGATCGACGCCGACTCCGCGGGCATGGCCATGATCGAGCAGATGTGTCTCCAGAACCTCGAATCCGTGCGCGATCCGCAGCTCCGGGAGCGGCTGCGCCCGAACTACCGCGCCGCCTGCAAGCGCCTGGTCGTCGCGCCCGACTTCTACGAAGCCATGCAGGAGCCGGGCGTGGAACTGGTGACCGAGGCGATCGAACGGATCGAACCCGACGGGATCCGTACCGCCGACGGCGCGCTGCACGAACTCGACGTGCTGGTGTTCGCGACCGGGTTCCGCGCCGATGCGTTCGTTCGGCCGATGGAGGTGACGGGCGCCGGTGGCCGCACCCTTGCGGCCGAGTGGACGCCCCGGCCGAACGCGTACCTGTCGATCATGGTCCCCGGGTTCCCGAACTTCTTCCTGCTGAACGGCCCCAATGGCCCGGTGGGCAACTTCTCGCTCATCGAGGTCGCGGAGTTGCAGTTCGGATACATCCGGCAACTCATCGACGGGCTCGGAAGCGGTGAGTACCGGGAGGTCGCGCCGACCGTCGAAGCCATGGAAACCCACGAGGCCGCTCGCGTCGAGGCCGCGCAACGTTCGATCTGGGTGACCGGGTGCCAGAGTTGGTATCTGGACGACCGGGGCATTCCCGCCACCTGGCCGTGGACGTTCGACCGATTCCGCGAGGTCATGGCCGCACCGGATCCATCGGCGTTCGAATATCGATGACGCGACCCTCGTCGTCGGTTTCGTCGGCAGTGGGGTGGCGGCCGTTCACGGCCGCGAGGCGCTCGGCCTTGCGGGCCAGCGACCAGCCGGGACCGCGCAGCACGGAGTTCAGTCGCTCCCGCCAGGTGGTGGCCCGGCCGACGTCGCGCAGCATCTCGGCGTGTTCGTGTGCCGCGATGCGCGCCGGATTGAACGTGTTGATGTTGGTGGTCAGGCCGTAGGTCACGGGCTCGAC
Organism: uncultured Bifidobacteriaceae bacterium; assembly: GCA_964544295.1. Lineage (GTDB taxonomy): Bacteria > Actinomycetota > Acidimicrobiia > IMCC26256 > JAENVU01 > JAENVU01. The sequence continues at coordinate 23,216 of CAZJBJ010000011.1, read as the reverse complement.
CTCCGGCTCGAACGTGCCGAACAGGCGATCCCACACGATGAGGATGCTGCCGTGGTTGCGGTCGAGGTACTGGCGGTTGCTCCCGTGATGCACCCGGTGGTGTGACGCGGTGTTGAACACCTGCTCGAACGGACCGAGCTTCGGGATCGTCTCGGTGTGGATCCAGTACTGGTAGAGGAGGTTGATGGCGCGAGCGCGCACGATGAGGGCCGGTCGGATGCCGAAGGCCGCGAGGACTCCGTAAGGAACGAAGGTGCCGAAGATGTCGGCGACGGGCTGGCGGAGCGCGGTGGAGAGGTTGTACCGCTCACTCGAGTGGTGCACGACGTGGATCGCCCACATGTAGCGGCTCGTGTGCATGAACCGGTGATTCCAGTAGTAGATGAAGTCCCAGCCGAAGATCGCCGCGGTCGCGGCCGCCGGCCCGGAACCCAGGTCCGGGACGATCCGGCGCTCCCACATGGACTTCGCGGTCCCGCGGGCCGTCCAGGCCGATGTGATGGCGAACCCGCCGGCGGCGACCGCGGTGATGCCGGCCGGTCCGGCCACGCGCGCCGCGGCGCGCCGGATGGCCCGCCGTCGGGGGGTGGCATCGGGGCCGGGGTCGCGGGCGAGGCGGTCCGCGACCGTCGTCGTCACGACCGCACCGACCGCGGTGGCGACGAGCGCCTTGCGGTAGCGCGCGGGGCGGGGCCCGAATGCGGCGATGACGGACGGCCCCGCGATGCCGGCGACGACACTGAGGACACCCATGGCGAGGCTGGCCCGGGTGTCGCGGGGTTCGTAGTCACCGGCCGACGGTCCGGCGACCTCGGCGCGACGCTTGAGCACCTGGTGCTCGATCGCCATCGTCGCGAAGTACCCCGGAGTGGCCGAGACGGTCAGATCCACCATGGCGCCGATGATCGCGTCCGGAGCGGATCGTGTCGAATGCGGCCCTGGCGCCGGGCCGGTCGGCGCGAGAAGCTGCCGGGGTGGATGCGCAGATCCGGCGGGTCGTGGTACTCGCGCCGATGCCGAGCGAGCTGGCCCCGATCGTCAAGGCCCTCATGCTCGAACCCGGTCCCGAAGGCGTGCGTTCCGGTCGGATCGGCCGCACCGAGGTGGTCGCGAGCCGGACCGGCATGGGGATGGCGCGGGCCGAGGCGGCCGCGACTCGCGTCATCGACGATCACCAGCCGGACCACGTGATCGTCGTCGGCATCGCCGGTGGGGTCGGGGAGACGCCGGTGGGTGCCCTGATCCGTCCCGAGGCCGTGATCGACGGGCGGACCGGCACTCGGTACGCGTCCACGCCGCTCGGTGAGCGCGGTGGTGGCGCCGTGTCGTCGTCGGACGAGTTCGTCGTGGACCCGACCGCGATCGGCGACCTCGTCGCAGCCGGCGTACGGGCCGTCGACATGGAGACCGGCGCGGTCGCTGCGGTCTGCGACGCGCGTGGCGTGTCGTGGTCGGCGATCCGGGTCATCAGTGACCGGGCGTCCGATCATCCCGACGCCGCGGTCCTGGGATTGGCCAACCCCGACGGTTCGCCGAACGTGCGAGCGGCCCTCGCGTTCATGGTCCGGAACCCGCACCGGATCCCGCAGCTGCTGCGCCTGGGTCGCGACGCGCACCGGGCGGCGCAGGCGGCCGCGGCCGAGCTGGCGCGTCAGCTCGGAACCCTGTCGGCGGACTGAGCTCGTCCGGGCCGCTGCCGCCCGGGAGTGCTCAGCCGCCGCCGAGGAATCGCGAGGCGAAGGATTCCACCTGCTCGCGCCCGCCGGCCGGCCACCCACACACGAGGTAGCTGAACCCGGCATCCGACCATGCGTCGACGTTCCGCGCAATGGTGTCGAGGTCGTCCTCGAGCGAGAGTGAGGCAGCTCGGCGGATGGTGGCCGGATCGCGACCCGCCGCCTCCGCGTGTGCACTGATCCGCGCCGACTTCTCGGCGAGGACCTCGGGCGGACCGAAGCAGTGCCACACGTCGGCGTTGCGGGCCGCGATGGGCATCATCCGCTGCTCACCGGACGCGCCGATCCAGATGGGCGGATGCGGGTCCTGCACCGGCCGCGGGTGCAGCGTCGCGCCTTCGACCGAGAAGTGTTCGCCCGCGAACGTGAAGTCGTCGGTCGTGAGCAAGCCGCGCACGATCTGCACGGCTTCCTCGAACGCGTCCACGCGCGCCTTGAGCGCGGGGAACGGGATCCCGAGTGATCGGTGCTCGGGCTCGAACCATGCCGCGCCGTAGGTGAGTTCGAGGCGGCCGCCGGACGCGTGGTCGATGGTCAACGCCTCGGCCGCGAACACCGACGGGTGGCGGTAGGTCATGCCCGTGACGAGGACTCCGAGCCGGACCCGCTGGGTGATGCCGCTCCACGCGGCGAGGGTGGTCATCGCCTCGAAGCATTCGCCGGGGCCGTCGCCGTACATCGGCTGGAAGTGGTCGAAGCCCCAGATGCCGTCGAAGCCCATCGATTCGGCGAAGCGGGCCCGATCGGCGTTCTCGGTCCAGGTCATGCGTTGCTGGGCGATGTCGAGTCCGAACTGCATGTCGGTGGTGTACCACGTGCGGCGCCGGGCGTCGTGGCCGGATCGGGGGGCGACCCGTCCTTGCCGGCGAGGCGCCGAGTGGTCACGATCAGGCCATGAAGATTGCGCTCTGCCTCTATCCCGGTTTCACCGCGCTCGACATCATCGGTCCGTTCCAGACCTTCGCCGACGTGCCCGGTCTCGATGTTGCGTTCGTCGCAGAGTCGGCGGGTCCGGTGCTCGATCACACCGGTCGACTGGGCATGGTCGCGACCGGGTCCTTCGCCGAGGTCACCGATCCTGACGTCATCGTGATTCCCGGTGGGATGGTTGCGCCCCAGGGGGTCAACGACCCGGTCGTGCAGTGGATCCGCGCCGTCCATCCGCACACGACCTGGACCACCAGCGTGTGTACCGGTTCGCTGTTCCTCGCGACCGCGGGTGTGCTCGACGGCGTGGACGCCACCGGGCACTGGGCCGCGATGGATGCGCTGGGCGAGCTCGGTGCGTGCCCGACCGGCCAGCGGGTGGTCGAGCGCGGCAAGGTGGTCACCGCCGCCGGAGTGTCGTCGGGCATCGACATGGGCCTGACGCTCGTGGCGCGGATGTTCGGCGACGACATGGCCAAGATCATCCAGCTCGCGATCGAGTACGACCCGCAGCCGCCGTTCGACGCCGGTTCCCCGGAGAAGTCCACGCCCGAGATCGTCGAACTGCTCCGCGCCACGATGGCCACCGCGACCACCTGACGATCGCGCTCGATACGGGCGGCCTCGAACGACCGATGTGCGCGCAACCACCCGCCTGGTGGCTGGACGCACATCGGTGGCATTCCGCGAGGAGATCGGGTCCGTAGGATCGCGGTATGGGCAGGACGAAATCATCGACGGGGTTCGCGTGGTTGGAGCCGCACGACCGGGCCCGACGGGATGCCACGGTGTTGTTCGGCGTGGCGCTCGGTGTCCTGGTGGTCTACAGCCTCGGCGTCTTCGTGCTGGTCGTGCTCGTCGTCCAGGCGGCCTCGGGCGAGCACGCGGAACGGCTCGCGTCCTGGGACTCGGACACGGTGGTCGCGGCGAGTGCCGTTGCTGCCGGGTGTGTGGCGGTCGCGGCGGCAGTCACGCTCGCCGCGTGGCGTCGGGCACGCAATCACCGCGCCCGTGATGTGGGTACCCGCTCACCGACGGAGTCCGAGGCCGCCGTGGTGCAGCGGATGCTCACCGAGGTCACCGAGCCCTACGGCGTCGGTCTCCCGCGGCTGGCGATCCACGAGAGCGCCGCCCCCAACGGCGCATCATGGTCGGGACCCGCGGGTGGCACCGTGTGCCTCACGACCGGCGCGTTGCGGCTCCCCGCCGCGGAGTTGGGTGCGCTGTGCCGACAGCTGGTCACCGGGCTCGACTCGCCGGCCCGGGATCGCGCCGTCGATGCCGTGGACCTGATCCGGATCGCCGAACGGTGGACCCAGTTCGTGTGGACCGTCGGCATCATCGGGTTCGTCGTCGCGGCGGCGACCGCCGGTCGCAACGTTGCCGCGGCCGTGCTGCTGGGCGTGGGGTTCCTCGTCCTGATCACCCGGCCGGCCATCGGGTTGGCGACGCGGGCACTCCCGGGCCTGTTCGCCCGCATCGACGAACTGGTCGATCTCGAGTCGACCCGCCGGAGCGCCGACCCCGAGGCACTGGCATTGCTGCTCCTCCACCTGCTCGAGGACGACCGGCAGGTCGACACCAGTTGGCGGGTCGTGCAGCTGTGGTTCGAACGCGATGCGATCGAACCGAAGCCGTCCGCACGCGGCTCCATCCGCGGCTCGGCGGGAGTTCTGCTCGGGATGCCCGACACCGGACGTCCGCTCCAGCGCGTGTGGGCGATCAGCGCACCCGAGACCCTCGCCGATCGCGCTCGCCTCGCGGTCAACCTCGCCAGTGGTGACCGGAAACTTCGGCGCCGTCTCGATCGCGCCACCCCGGACTGACCGACCCCACGAGCGGCCGGATCCTGTTCACGTCGGCGGCCGGTTCGTCGCGTTCGCCCGCAGGACCGCTTGACGGGTGGGGAGACCGGCGAGTTCAATCACCCTCGGGGAACGAATTCGACCGTTCGCGGGAATTGCGATGCGGGCTGCACCGCGGCCCGTCGGGGGATGGAAGGCGCACCATGCGGAGATGGACACGAAGCCGACGCCTGGCGGTCTGGGCGACCATCACGACGGTCGGTTCGCTCGCACTGCCGGTGGCGGCGGGGGCCCACCTCGAACGCCCGTCGTACTGGCCGGATCCGTCGCCCGACACGTCGGTGAGTCCGGCGGCCGGCGGCGGTGTTCCGGTGGCCCGCACGCTCGATTCGGCGATCGGCGCGACCGGCCCCGGACGGGGGCTGGTCGTCTGCAAGGGCGCCCGCGGCGCCGAGTCGCTCGCCGCGCTCGAGGCGTCGCTCCGGCGGGTGCAGACCGATGGCTATGTACTCCGCCCGAGTCAGCCGGTCGTGCGCGTGTCGAAGCGCGAGGCGGATTCGCTGCGCGAGATCAACCGGGTCTTGGCGCAACGTTGTGCGTACGACTCGGTGCAGCGAGCCGTGTTCGACGCCGGGAACAACGACCGGATCCTGATCATGCCGGGTCTGTACGAAGAGCCCGAGTCGCGCAGCAAGCCGACCAACGATCCGAAGTGCGTACCGAGCCTGCTGCAGCGCGACGCCAGCGGCTCACTCACGCCCAGTTACGAGTACCAGTCCACCTGTCCCAACGACCAGAACCTGATCTTCGTGCAGGGTCGCGCCGTTGTCGGCAAGCCGCTCACCGTGCCGCGTTCGAACCGGCAGGGAATCCCGGCGCAGGAACTCGGGCCGTGCATTCGGTGCAACCTCCAGATCGAAGGCACCGGACCGCGTCCCGAGGACGTGATCATGGACGCCGGGAAGAACTACGACGGACCGGGTCCTCGGGCGAAGCCCGGTGGGTACGCGAAGGATGTGGTCCTGAAGGTGGACCGCGCGGACGGTTTCGTCGGTCGCAACTGGGTCGTGCGCGGTGCGCGCGAACACGGCTTCTACGCCGAGGAGACCGACGGTGTGCTGCTCGATCGCACCAAGTTCTTCTGGAACCGCGACTACGGCCACCTGAGCTTCACCTCCGACCATCACCGGGTGCAGAACTGCGAGGGGTTCGGTTCCGGCGACTCGGTGGTCTACCCGGGCGCCGCCCCGGAGACCGGTTCGCAGGCGACGGCCTTCTATCCGGACGCGCCGCGCGCGAACACGGTCATCACCGACTGCGACCTGCACGGCTCGGCGCTCGGGTACTCGGGTTCGATGGGCAACGCGGTGCGGATCACCGGCAACCACATCTACGGAAACATGACGGGAATCTCCAGCGACACGCTCTCGGCCGCCGGGCATCCCGGTTTCCCGGCCGACAGCTCCGAGATCGATCACAACTTCATCTACTCCAACAACCTGAACCTCTACGTTGCCGACCCACCCGTCGACCCGCTCGTGCCTGTGCCGGTGGGGACCGGCATCCTCTACCCGGGGATGAACGACGCCCGCGTGCACGACAATTGGATCTTCGACAACTGGCGGGACGGCGCGATGCTGTTCTCCGTTCCGGATATTTTCGTGCGGGGCGGAGGGGCCGAGGGCGACATCTTCCCCGGCGTGTCGTGTCTGTCGGCGGCGACGAGCGGCGTGTCGACCTCGTGTGGCAACCAGTTCTTCGCCAACAGCGTCGGCCGGGCGCCCAACGGGTTCCGGTTCCCCGAGGCGGTCGGGTTGTTCGGCAACCCGCACGCGCACGACGACGCCAGGCCGGAGAAGCCGAATGGCAACGACTTCTGGTGGGGAGAGTTCTTCGGTGGCGTCACGACCGGGAACTGCTGGTACGGCAATACCGGTGTGGACGGACGGCCGAACAGCGTGACCGGCCCCGGCGAGGCCGGACGTCTTCCCGCAGACGCGCCGCAGGTGTTGCCGTCCGATTGCACCACGAGCGTCGGCAACGACGACCTCGCGAAGCTGACGTACCTGATCGATTGTGCCGACGGCCCCGACACTGACACCGGACCCACCGACTGCGACTGGTGGGGCGCGCCGGAGCCTCCCGGCCGGGGGCCGGCGGCTCGTCAATCCAAGCGCGCCAACGCGATCGAGATCGCACGGGAGCAAGAGGCGGTCCGTCGGGTCATCAACACGTTGATACGACGATGACGATCGGGTTCCGCCGACTGCTCGTTCCGGTCGCGGTTGCGGGAATGCTCGTCGGCTGCGGCACCGGTGCCGGCGGCGCCGGGGGTAGGGCCGACGAGCCGAGCGTCAAGGGTGTCGGATTGGTACGCGCCGGTTCGACCGCCCAGTTCGCGGACTGCGCGGATTGGCGGCGCGGCACCGTCGCCCAGCGGCGGGCGACGATCGTCAGCATCAGGGATCAACTGACGCCACAGCGATCGGAGACGGCGGTGTCCGCACTCACGGACGACGCCGCGTACGAGCTCTTCGCCAAGGTCTGTACCTCCGGGATCGGCACGACCCTCCGGCTCTACAAGATCTACGCCCACGCCCAAGCGTTCGCGCCGCTGGCGAAGGCAGTCCACGACGCCGACGACTGAACCTGAAGACCGTTCGAGGTGCCGACCGCCTGACCGGGCGCCCGGCATCCAAACCTCCGGCTACGCGTGGACGTGTTCGGCGAGGTGGGCGGGGAGCGGGTCGTAATGCGAGTGGGTCGTGGTGAAGCGACCGCGGCCGTGGGTCATGGAGCGGAGATCGATCGTGTAGCGCAGCACCTCGGCGGTGGGCGCGGTCGCCACGATCTCGACCTCGCCGTTGCCGACGGCCGCGGTCCCCTGGATGCGGCCGCGCTTGGCGTTGAGGTCACCGAGGACGTCGCCCTGATACGCCTCGGGCACGGTGACGACGAGTTCGCTCACCGGTTCGAGCACGATCGGCGTCGCCTGCGCGACGGCGTCCTTGAACCCGAGTGACGCTGCCGTCTTGAAGGCCATCTCGGAGCTGTCGACGGGGTGGTGCTTCCCGTCGAAACACGTGACGCGCACATCGACGACCGGATAGCCGAAGACGCCACCGGACTCGGTGGTCTCGTGAATGCCTTTCTCGACTGCAGGGAGGAACTGCCGCGGGATCACGCCGCCGACGATCTTGTCGACGAACTCGATCCCGCTGCCGCGTTCGAGCGGTTCGACCCGCAGCCACGCGACGGCGAACTGCCCGTGACCGCCGCTCTGCTTCTTGACCTTGCCCTCGGCCTCGGCGGTGCCGCTGATCGTTTCGCGGTACGGGACCTTCACCTCCTCGGTCTCCACCTCGACGCCGAACTTGCGGGCGAGTCGTTCGAGCGCGATCGCCAGGTGGGTCTCGCCCATGCCCCGGAGGAGCGTCTGGTGGGTCTCGGCCTCGCGCGTGACCACGAGGGCGGGGTCCTCGTCGACGAGGCGGTGCAGCGCGGTTGCGAGCTTGTCCTCGTCGGACTTGGACTTCGCGTGGATTGCCGTGGCGAGCAGGGGCGCGGGCACCGTGAACGGCTCGATCGAGATGTCGGCCCCGCGGACTGCGAGCACGTCACCCGTCGTGGTGTCGCCGAGCTTCGCCACCGCGCCGATGTCGCCGGCGTGGAGTTCCGTGGCGGGCTCATGATCCTTGCCCCGAATCATCGTGATCTGGTGGAGCCGCTCGTCGTGGACGGTACGACCGTTGAGGAGGATGTCGTCGGCGTGCACCACGCCCTGGAGCACCTTGAAGAGGTTGACCCGCCCGATGTAGGGATCGACGAGCGTCTTGAACACCAGGAGCGCGGCCTGCGCGTCGTCACCCGCGACGTGCGGCGCGGGGCCTTCCTCGACGATGAAGCGCGCCAGGCGATCGACGCCGATCAGCTTGGTGGCGCTGCCGCACAGGACCGGGAACACGGTCGCGGCGTCGATGCCCACGGCGAGCGTGTGGCCGAGCTCGTCGAGCGCGATCGGTGCGTCCGCGAGGTACCGCTCCATCAGGTCATCATCGGCGACGACGATGCCTTCGACGAGCGCGTCGTGGACGGAGTGCTCTTCCGCCGCCATGTCCTCGGGGACCGGACCCTCGACCCCGTGCGGTGAGCCGTCGGCGTAGGTCTCCGCAGTGTCGGACAGCAGATCGACGACACCGCGGAAGTCCGCTTCGCTCCCGATCGGCAGTTCGAGGGGCGCGACCCCGGCACCGAAGCGGTCCTTGAGTTGCTCGAGGGTTGCCTCGAACGACGCCCGTTCCCGGTCCAGTTTGTTCACGAAGATGATGCGGGGGATGCCGAGATCGTCGGCGATCCGCCAGGCGACTTCGGTCTGTACCTGCACGCCGTCGACCGCCGAGACGACGAAGACCGCGAGGTCGGCGACCCGCAGGGCCGCGGCGACGTCGGTCACGAAGTCGGCGTATCCCGGCGTGTCGATGACATTGATCTTGTGGTCGTCGAACACCGCAGGTGCCACGGCGAGGGAGACGGACATCGATCGCTTCGTCTCCTCGGGGTCGAAGTCGCACACGGTGGAGCCGTCGTCGACCCGGCCCGGGCGGGTGATCGCGCCGGAGGTGAAGAGCAGGGCCTCGGCCAAGCTGGTCTTGCCGGCGCCGCCGTGGCCGACCAGGGCCACGTTGCGGATCCTCGTCGTCGGAAACGTCTGCACGTTCGACCTCCCGTTCGCGTTCGGGTACCGGGATCGTAGGACGGCGCCATCCCGCGGACCAGGGGCGCGTGACCGGTCCCGGTCGACCCCGGCGCGCCAACCGGGCACCGCCCGTGACCGGTTGTGGTCACCGATGTCACGTCGGCGGTGTGCGAAGCTCGTCGCCGTGCTGAGCGGGACGCCGACCATCGTCGCGGATGGTCTCTCGATCAGGTTCGGTGATCTCGTCGCCGTGGATCGCCTGGACCTCGAAGTCACCGAGGGAACCGTCTACGGCTTCCTCGGGCCCAACGGTGCCGGCAAGTCCACGACGATCCGGCTGCTGCTGGGGCTGCTGGCCCCGACCAGTGGCTCGGCCTCGATCGCCGGGCACGATGTCGTCGACGCCGGCGACGCGGCGCGAGCTGCGTGTGGCGTCCTGCTCGACGACGACGGGCTCTACGACCGGCTCAGCGCAGTGCAGAACCTCGAGCTGTTCGGCCGCATCGCCGGCTTGTCGCAGGCCGAGCGCCGGTCGCGCGCCGGTGAGTTGCTCCACCACATCGGCCTCGTGGACCGCGCACACGAGCGTGTCTCCGGTTGGAGCCTGGGCATGCGGAAGAAGCTGGCCGTGGCCCGCGCCATGCTGGCCGAGCCGCCGGTGGTGTTCCTCGACGAGCCGACGAACGGTCTCGATCCGCTGGCGCGGCGATCCCTCCGCGACGACATCGTCGCCCTCGCCCGCCGGCAGGGGACCACCGTCTTCGTCACCACCCACGATCTCGACGACGCCCAGCGCATGTGTGACGAGGTCGGCGTGATGGTCGACGGTCGCCTGCTGACCAGCGGCACGCCGGACGAACTCCGGCAACGGGCCGGCTCATCGCGGCTGTCCTTGCGGGGTTCGGGCCTCGACGACGCGATCCCTGCGTTGCGCGCACTGGCTCAGGTCACGGAAGTGCGCGGCACGGACGAAGCGGTCGAGGTGCGCCTCGCCGAGGCGGGTGCACCGGGTGCACCGGTCGTGCGCTGCGCCGTCGAGGCCGGCGCCGCCATCGAGGAGGTCACCCGCGTCGACGACAGCCTCGAGGATGCCTTCGTCGAACTCATCGGCGGACCCGGGTCGAGCGAGGGCGCATGACGGGCGACATCGCCACCGTGGCCTGGAAGGAACTGAGCGAGGTGCGCGCCGGCTTCGGTCGGGGGCAACGGGGTGCGGCCGGAATCGTCCTCGCCACACTCTTCGTGGCGGTGGCGATCCCGTTCTCGGCCGGAAGCGCAAAGTTCGGCGGGTTGGCCGTGATGGGTATCGGAGTGTTCGTCGCGGCGATGTGGGTCCTCACGTCGGTGCCCGATTCCTTTGCGGGCGAACGCGACCATCGCACCCTCGAGACGCTGCTCGCGACCCGGCTCCCGGCGGAGGCGATCCTGGCCGGCAAGTTGCTGGCTTCCGTCGCCGTCGCGTCGACGCTGGGAACCGTCGCGATCGTGTTGTCGGTGGTCGCGAGTGACGTCGGCACCGTCGTGCACGGCGACAAAGGCGACGCCCTCTCGGTGCCCTGGCTCCACATGGGAACGGGCGTCGTGCTCGCCCTGCTCGCGGCCTTCGCCCTGAGCAACGTGGGCATCCTCGTCGCCCTGCGTGCGTCATCGGCGATGGCGGCGATGCGGGAACTCGGGCTCGGGCTCGCCGGCATCAGCATCGGCGTCAGTACCGGTCTCCACGCGCTGCCGCACGGCGCGGCCAGCGACCTCGCCGACGTCGCCTCCGACATCGGCTCCATCAGCCCCTGGGTGCTCGCGGGCGGGACTGCGGTCATCTTCGTTGTCGTGAACGTCGCGCTGTTCGCGCTGACCCGTCGCCGCTTCACCCGGCCGAAGCTGGTGCGACCCCACGGGTGACGTCCTGACGGGTCACGGACCCGCGGGTGCCTCGGTTCAGGACGTGCTGGACTTGAAGAACGGACTCCGCGGTCCCACGAGGTACGACAGGCCGACCACGACCGCGCCACCGATGATTGCCGCAACGTGAATGACGTTGGCCACCGCCAACACGAAGATGGCGATCGCCACGATGAGCAGCATGACCGTGACGGCCCGACGCCACGGCGCGATGCCGGACAACTGTTCGCTGAATGAAGCCATGGATGAAAACCCTAGGAGCGCGCCACGCCGGTGACGCGGACCACGGGGTGTGACCGAGGTTCCTACGGGGCGAGGAAGCCGTCGCAGGTGCCGCTGGTGAGGAGGTTGACGGCGTTGGCCGCACCGCTCAGGAGCGGACCGATGTCCGAGTCGTCGAACTGGGCCGGGCCCGCGTCGATCACCGCGTGCAGATCGTCGTGGAACTGCTGGAGCTCGGCCTGCTGGGTCGGGGTGAACCGTCCGATGTCGACGAGTGCCTGGTCGACCACCTGGCCGAGCGCGACCGCATCGGCGTAGGTGGCGAGCGGGGTGTTGGGCACGAACGCCGGCGGGGGACCGGCCACGAGGTCCTTGGTGAGCGTCGTCGCGATCGCGAGCTGCTTCTCGAGCTTGCCCCAGTCGACGATCTCAGCCTCGTCGTTGACCGTGTGGTAGCAGGGTCCGGTCGAATCGCTGAAGAACACGTTGGGGATCGACACGCCGGTGAAGTTCACGTAGTCGCTGCGACCCTGGCCGAAGATCGAGCTGACGAGTCTTGTGTCGAGGGTCGTGCCGACCGCGGCCTGCACGGCGTTCGTGAGCCGGGCCCCGCCGGTTTCCGCGCCGACCGCGAAGCTGGCGTTGCGCAGGCTCGGCAACAAGTTCGCGCCCTGGATGTCGAAGTTCACGTACGCGATGGTCTGGGCGAGCGGCACCAGGGGATGGGCCACGTAGTACGCCGAGCCGAGCAGGCCGTCCTCCTCCCGGTCCCACAGGGCGATGACGACGGACCGACGTGGTCCCCCCGGCATGGTCGCGAGCGCGCGACCGACCTCGATCGTGGCCGCGGCACCGGCCGCGTTGTCGGTCGCGCCATTGCAGATCGCGTCGGCGACACCGCTGCCGCGACAGGACGACCCGAGATGGTCGTAGTGGCCCCCGACGATCACGTACTCGTCGGGGAGTTCGGTGCCCCGGATGACGCCGACCACGTTCGTGCCGTCGGTGAAGGCCTGCTTGAACGCGGCCTCGCCGGTGCCGGACGGGTTCGCACCGGTCGCGCCGTAGCTCTTCAGTTGCTCGATGATGTAGTGCTGGGAGTCCGACGACCCCGGGGTCGCGTTGTTGCGCCCGGCGAACGTGTCGCTCGCCAACACCGTGGTGTGGATCCGGACCGGCGTGCACGCGGTCACCAATCCGAGCACCGCAAGAACCACGAATCTGCGCATTTCGCCTCCCCTGTGGTGGCGGATGATAGCCCCGTGACCGTCCGGCCTAGCCTGCGCTGCCCATGGGATCCATCACCACCGACGACGGGGCCACGATCCACTTCGGGGAGGGCGGCGCCGGCCGTGACCTGGTTCTCGTCCACGGCATCACCGAGTCCGGACATGCGTGGGATCCGGTGCTCGTCGGACTCGAGGCCAACTGGCACGTGATCAACGTCGACATGCGGGGTCACGGTGATTCCGATCGCCGTGCGCCCTACGACGCGATCACGATGGCGAACGACCTGGCTTCGGTGGTGGCGGGGATCGGGCTGAGCGAACCGCTCGTCGTCGGGCATTCGATGGGCGGGGTGGTCGTCAGCGCGTACGCCGGTCTCGGCCACCCGGCGCGTGGCGTGGTCAACATCGACCAGCCGATGGCCCTCGGCGGTTTCAAGGCCGCGCTCGAACCGTTGGCGCCGATGCTCCGCGGCGACGACGCGAGTTTCCGCGAGGCGGTCGCGACGGTGTTCGCGGTGCTCGACGGGCCGTTGCCGGCGTCCGAGCGCGCCCGGCTCGACGCGTTGGCGAGCCCGGAGCAGGACGTCGTGCTCGGCGTGTGGGACACGGTGTTCGACTCGACGGCCGAGGAACTCGACGCCCTCGCCGCGGAACTGCTCTCCGGCATCCGGGTCCCGTATCTGGCGATCCACGGTTCGGATCCGGGCACCGACTACGTGGCGTGGTTGCTCGGGTTCATCGGCAACGCGCGGGTGGAGGTGTGGCCGGACTCGGGTCATTACCCGCACCTCGTCGACCCGGCCCGCTGCTGTGAGCGGCTCGACCAGTTCGACGGTGGGCTCTGAGGCGCTCGGTCACCCGCCGGGGTCGGCCTCGGCGGTGCTGACGTCGGGAACGGTCGCTGCCTCGACGATCTTGGTGCGCGCCGCGCCGTCGTCGAGCAGCTCCGCCCGCCAGAACCGCGTGCTCGAATCGGCCACCATCGCATCGGCCGGGTTGGGCGTGTTCTCGTACGGCTCGGCGTGGAACGCGCCGAAGATGGTGACGAAGTACTTCGGCGGTGCGGCGTCGGCGTACGCGTCCTGGGCGGCCGCGAACGGGAGTGAGTAGTCGGCGTCGGCGTGGTAGATGAGCAACGGGATCCGGTTGGCGACGATCCTGCCGTCGGGGTGGTCGAGACGCATGCCGTCCATCACGATCGCGGCCTTGACGCGCGGGTCGCGACAGCACGTGTTCGCCACGTAGGACCAGATCGTGGCGCCGCCGAGGGAGAGGCCGGCGGCCCCGATGCGGTCGCGGTCGATGCGCGACTTCCACTTGCTGCGGAGCAGTTGATCGAGGACGAAGGTGAGGTCGGCCGGCTGCTCGGTCACGTCCCCGGCCCGGGAGAGCGGGCCTCCGCTCGCGCCGGTGTACGTGATCGGGAACCGCGGGGCCAGGACCGCGAACCCGGCGTCCACCCAGTGCTGGAAGAGCTCGGTGAACTTCCCGGGATCCCCGTCGTAGCCGTGCGCGAACACGACGAGCGGGACGGGCTTCGACGCGGCCGGGATCCGCAGCACGGTCGGGAGCGCTCGCGTCGGCGCACTGCGCTCACCGATCGGATCCTTCGCGGGCCGAGAGGAGTCGACGAGGTCGAGCTGCACGTCGACGGCCGCGGCGGGCGGACGGGTGGGCGGGGGTGCCGCCGCATCGCGTGACGTCGACGACGCGCAGCCCGCGGCAGTGAGCAGGAGTGCAACCGCAGCGATCAACCCCGCGTCGTGGCACAGTCGGAGACGCAGCATCGTTCCTCGCTCTGTCGGTGGCACGACCAGCGCGTCGAGCCTAGGAGCTGAGCGGAACTCCGTCTGCCGAGCGGCCTTCGAGCTCGCCGGCGAGTCGACCGAGAAAGGCCCGCACCGAGTTCTCGGCGGTCCGACGGGCCGCAAGCTCCTGCGCCCGTCGGCCGGGCAAGGCGATGGGGATGTGGCACGACGCGGTCAGGCTCAGGTGGGTCGACCGCGGATCGAGCGGGGATGTCTGCAGGTCGCCCTGGAGTTCGGTCAGGGGGCTCGGCGACCGCAGTGACCACACGATGGGAACGACCAGCGAATCGAGACGAGTGCGAGGCGGGCCGAGCTGGACGACCTCGGTCGGTGCCGTTGCGTGCGCGGCCACCGAGGCGATCTCGTCGCCGTGCGAGATCAGCCAGGCGTTGGCCACCACGATGTTGCGGGCCACGGGTACGAAGTCGTCGATGAACACTCACCGGGATCATGAACCCAAGACCATCGGGCTGTCAGGGTCGAAAGTCCCCGGGGTCGGGGCCGATCGAGTTTCAGTCTGGGTCGAGTGGGACCCGCCATTCGAAGATGGTTCCCCCGGTCGGGTTCGGCGACAGGCTGACCGCACCCCCGAGTTCCTCGGCCCGGCGAGTGAGGTTGACCAGCCCATTGCCGCCGGCGGAGCAGGCCTCGGCGAGGTCGAGCGCGGTCCCGCTGCCGTCATCGACCACCCGTACGGTGCAGTTCGCGTCGGCCCGCACCATGACGGCGACGGTCTTGGCGGCACCATGACGGTGTGCGTTGGTCACGGCTTCACGCACCACGGCCGTGAGTTGCTCGGCGATCCGGGGTGGGACCGCCTGGTCGATCGGTCCCTCGACGTGCAACGTGGTCGCCGTCTGCAGTCGATCGTCGAGTTCGGCGACGACGGCCGCGAGTTCCGTATGGAGTCCGATCGTCGGGGCATGGAGGGCGAAGATGGTGTTGCGGATTTCCCGAATCGTCGCGTCGAGGTCGTCGATGGCACTCGCAAGCCGGCGAGCGACACCGTCGTCGTCGATGAGGCGTTCGGCCGCCTGGAGCGACATCCCCGTCGCGAAGAGCTGTTGGATGACCTTGTCGTGGAGATCGCGCGCAATGCGTTCGCGGTCTTCGAGGATCACCGCGGTTTGCAGGCGCTCGTGCAGTCGAGCGTTCTCGATGGCGACACCGGCGGCGGACGCGAGCGTCACCGCGAGGGTCTCGTCCTCGGCGGTGAACTCAGGTCCGGGCGACTTCTCACAGAGGTAGAGGTTGCCGAACACCTCGTCGCGCACCCGGATCGGGACACCGAGGAACGAGTGCATCGGCGGGTGATTGGCCGGGAACCCGTATGCGTCGGGGTGTTGGGTGAGATCCCGGAGCCGCAGCGGTCGGGGATCGGTGACGAGTCGCCCGAGGAGACCCTTGCCCGCGGGGAGCGCTCCGATGGCGAGCACCTCATCGTCGGACATGCCCGTGTGGACGAACTCCACGAGCGTCCCGTTGGCGCCGATGACTCCCAACGCGCCGTACTTCGCGCCGACCAGCGCAGTTGCACTTTCGGTGATGCGACGCAAGACCACCGATAGGCTCAGGTCGGAGGCAACGGCGAGCATGGCGTCGAGCAGGCGCCGCAACGGCGTGTCAGATTGCCAAACCACGGTCACGGCGTCAGTCTGGCGGCTCGATCACGGGAGGTCCACCCAGTGCCGGAGAACGATGACGATGATCACCGGATTCGTGTGTTCTTACTTGACGATCACGAGATCGTGCGGCGCGGCGTTCGGGATCTGCTCGAGGATTCGGGACTGATCCAGGTCGTGGGCGAGGCCGGAACTGCGGCCGAGGCGCTGGCCCGGATCCCTCCGACCCGCCCCGACGTCGCGGTCCTCGACGTGCGCCTTCCCGATGGGGACGGGGTGACCGTGTGTCGCGAGGTGCGGTCCCGGCATCCCGAGATCCACTGTCTGATGCTGACCTCGTTCTCCGACGACGAAGCGCTGTTCCAGGCCATCATGGCCGGCGCTTCGGGCTATCTGCTGAAGCAGATCAAGGGCCCCGACATCGTCGACGCCATCTCTCGCGTCGCCAAGGGTCAGTCGTTGCTCGACCCCGGGGTCACGGCGCAGGTGCTGGAACGGCTGCGGACGCCCCCGGAGGAAGATGAGCGTCTGGCCGCGCTGACGGGCCAGGAACGCAAGGTGCTCGACTTGATCGCGGAGGGCCTGACCAATCGGCAGATCGGCGAGCGGATCCACCTTGCCGAGAAGACGGTCAAGAACTACGTCTCGAACCTGCTGACCAAGCTCGGGATGGAGCGACGCACTCAGGCGGCGGTCTATGCGGCCGGACTCAAGGCCCCGGGGACCACGCCGAAACCGTAGGGATTCGCGATGCCGCCGGGCGCGGCATCGCGGGAGGTGAGGTCGGGACTTCGGACCCTGGGGGGAGCGACGACGGGTTGCGATCATCGGACGCATGACCTCCGTCGTGCACCGTCCGTTCGGCTGGGTGGACCGCGTCGAGTCCGAGTCGGAACTCGATCCGTCTGGTCTGGCGTCGCTCGCCTCCGCGGCCTTGCGCGCGGCGCTGGAACGGCGCGCCTGCGGATCGGCTGGTGTTCGCGTCGAGCTGATTCCGGCCGCCGACCACCTGCGGGTCGCGCTGTACGTCAGCACGACCGTCCCGTGGCGGGTGTCGCTCGCCGCACTGGCGGATGTCATCGCCACGGTACGGATGTTCGAACCATCGGTTCGAATGTCGGACGCGATCTTCGAGCCCCTGGAAGCGCGTGGGTGAGATCGGCGCCGGTCGGGCCGCGAGGAACCCCGTTGCGTCGGCCCCCGGCGGACTGACCTCGTCCGTAGCGGCGCGGCGGCTCCGACAGTCGGGGCCCAATATCCTGCCGCAGCCGCGGCCTCCCGCCGCGTGGCGTCGGCTGGGGGCGCAACTCGTTCACTTCTTCGCGCTCATGCTCTGGGTCGCCGCCGCGTTGGCATTCGTTGCCGGGCTCACCGAACTTGCGGTGGCGATCTGTCTGGTCGTGGTCATCAACGGGTGCTTCGCATTCGCGCAGGAGGCGCGGGCCGAACATGCGGCGCAGCGTCTGCAGGATCTCCTGCCGCGACGGTGTGTCGTCTCGCGTGACGGCGTCGAGCGCGAGATCGATGCCACCGAGCTGGTCGTCGGGGATCTGGTCGTGCTCAATGCCGGCGACCGCATCAGCGCCGACCTCGTCGTCGTGCGCGCCGACGGTCTCGCCATCGACACGTCGATGCTGACGGGTGAAAGTGTGCCGGCCTCGGTAGGCCTCGACGCGATGCTCTACGCCGGAACGTTCGTCGTCGAGGGCGAGGGCCGGGCCGTCGTGACCGCGACCGCTGGGTCCACCCGGCTGGGATCGATTGCGCAGCTCACTCGGGGCGAGAACCGGCCCCGCGGCACATTGGCTCGTGAGCTCGACCACGTCGTGCGTGTGATCGCAACGGTGGCCGTCGCGTGCGGTCTCGCGTTCTTCGGGATCGCGATGCTCGTCGGGACCCCAGGTACCGACGGGTTCCTGTTCGCGATCGGTGTGACCGTCGCGTTGGTCCCGGAAGGGCTGTTGCCCACCGTGACGCTCTCTCTGGCGATCGGTGCTCAGCGGATGTCCCGACGGGCTGCGTTGGTCCGACGACTCGAGTCGGTCGAGACACTGGGATCCACGACGTTCATCTGTACGGACAAGACCGGGACCCTGACGCGGAACGAGATGAGTGTCGTCGAGGTGTGGACACCGGCCGGCTCGGTAGGGATCACGGGCGACGGGTACGAGCCGACCGCGACGGTGTCCGGGGCTCCGGAAGCCGTGCGGTCGGCCGTGGCGTTCGCGGCTGCCGGAGCCCGGTGCTCGTCGGGCCGCGCGGTGGAGCACGACCAGCGGTGGGTGGCGCAGGGTGATCCGATGGAAGCTGCGCTCGATGTCTTGGCGCGGCGGCTCGGTACCGCGCCACGGCCGGGCGTCGAACGGGCTCGGTTCTCCTTCGATCCGCGGCGACGTCGGATGTCGGTGGTGGTCGACGATTGGGTGTTGGTCAAGGGCGCGCCCGACTCGGTGCTTGCTGTGTGCGAGTCCGTTGCCGGTGCGCATGACGCGCTCGACGCGATGGCGGCTCGCGGGCTGCGCGTGCTCGCCGTCGCGGTACGCGAGTTCGGAACGAACGCGCTCGCCGATGCTGACGCAGCCGAGCAGGAGCTGATGTTGCTCGGGCTCGCCGGGTTCGAGGATCCACCGCGGACGAGTGCGGCCCCGGCGTTGGCTGCGTGTCGGCGGGCGGGGATCAACGTGGCGATGGTCACCGGCGATCACCCGGCGACCGCGGTCGCGATCGCCCGTGAGGTCGGATTGGTGCGCGGCCAGCCACGCGTCATCCTCGGCCGCGATCTCCCGGACGACGAGGCCGTCCTGGGGGCCCTGGTCGATCACGACGGCGTCGTGATCGCCAGGGTGTCGCCGGAGGACAAGCTGCGCATCGCCCACGCGCTCCGTGCCCGGGGCCATGTGTTGGCGATGACCGGGGACGGCGTCAATGACGGACCGGCCCTGCAGGCCGCCGATATCGGGATCGCCATGGGGTCCTCCGGCACCGATGTCGCCCGGGAGGCGGCCGATCTGGTCCTTCTCGACGACGACTTCGCCACGATCGTCTCGGCCGTGGAGCAGGGGCGGGCGACGTTCGGCAACATTCGCAAGTTCCTCACGTACCACCTCACCGACAATGTCGCCGAGCTCACGCCATTCGTCGTCTGGGCACTCTCGGGCGGGCGGTTTCCCCTCGCGCTCACGGTGCTCCAGGTGTTGTGTCTCGACATCGGCACCGATCTCCTGCCGGCATTGGCGCTCGGAGCCGAGGCTCCGAACCCACACGCCCTCGACGGTCCGCCGATCCGTGGACGTCTCATGGACCGTCATCTGTTCCGACGTGCGTTCGGCGTCCTCGGCCCGACAGAAGCCTTCGTGGAGATGGCCGCCTTCCTTGGCACCTACCTCGCAATGGGTTGGCGACCGGGTGATGCGCTCGCCGGTGGGCCGTTGCTCGCCGCGTCGGGTGCAGCGTTCGCCGCGGTCGTGCTCGGCCAGATGGCCAACGCCTTCGCCTGCCGGAGCTCGAGTCGCCGCCCGGGCCAGCTCGGCTGGAGGTCGAACCGGCTGCTGCTCGCGTCCGTCGCGATCGAGGGGCTCGCCCTGCTCGCCTTCCTCGGGATTCCGTCTCTCGCCGACCTGCTCCGGCACGCGCCGCCGACGTGGGTGGGGGCCGGGATCGCGATCCTCGCGATCCCCGCGCTGCTCGGCGTCGACGCGTTGGACAAGTTCCGTCGATCACGCCACGAGTTGGGAGCCGTGCAATGAGTCTCGTCGAACTGCGCGGTGCGTCTCGCACGTACACCGTGGGTGATCGGGAGGTGGTGGCTCTCGCCGAGGTGGATCTCACGGTCGACGCGGGTGAGTTCGTCGTTGTGCTGGGTCCATCAGGGTGTGGCAAGACCACACTGCTGAACCTCATCGGCGCCCTCGATGTCGCCACCGCGGGCACGGTCACGGTCGACGGCCATCACATCGTCGGCGCGTCACGAGGTGAGCTGGCCCGGTTCCGTCGTGAGACGGTCAGCTTCGTCTTCCAGACGTTCAACCTCTTCCAGGCGCTGACGGCGCTGGAGAACGTGCAATTCGGGGTCGACGTGACGGGTCGGTATCACGGTGAACCCGACCGGGCGATCGATGTGCTGGGTCGAGTCGGGCTCGTCGATCGGGCGCACCACTTCCCCCACCAGCTGTCCGGCGGCGAACAACAGCGGGTCGCGATCGCCCGCGCGCTGGCGACGGGCAACAGTGTGTTGCTCGCGGACGAGCCAACCGGCGAGCTCGACTTCCGGACCGGTGTGCAGATCCTCGAGCTACTCCACGAACAGGCGCACGCAGGCGTCACCGTGATCATCGTGACGCACAACCGTGAGATCGCCCGGGTGGCCGACCGCGTCGTCGAACTGAGCAGCGGCCGGGTGCATTCCGACGGCCCACCATCCGGTGGCCAGGTGCCGATCAACGAGTTGCGCTGGTAGCCGTGCTCTGGACCTGGATCCGTTGGTCGTGGCGCGATCTTCGCGCCCGGTGGGTGCAGGTGACCGCGATCGCGTTCATCATCGCCCTCGGGTCGGGCACGTACTCCGGGCTGACGAGCACCTCCGAGTGGCGCCGCCTCTCGTACGACGACAGTTTCGCGAGGCTGCATATGTACGACCTGCGGGTCGAGCTCGCGACGGGCTCATTCGTCGACACGGCGGCGCTGGATCAGCTCGCCGGCGACCTGCGCCGGGCGGGAACGCTGTCGGCGACCGCGGCGCAACTCGTCGGTCCGACCCAGGTCGACGCGTCCCGTTCGGGTTCGACGGTGCTCGTACCGGGCCGCATCGTGGGCATCGAAGCCGTACGCGGTGGTCCGGCGGTGAGCACGCTCGGCGTGACCGCGGGGCGCGGGCTCGAACCCGCGGATGCCGGGCAGCCGGTCGCCGTTCTCGACGAGCACTTCGGCAAGCGCCGGGAGGTGGGACCGGGAGATCAGATCCGGGTGAGTGGTGACGTCGCCGTGTCGGTCGTCGGGCGTGCCCTCTCGCCCGAACACTTCATCGTCCTGGGGGATTCGGGCACCTTCACTACCGAGGGCAACTTCGCATTGGTGTTCGTGCCGATCACGACCGCAGGCGAGATCCTGGGTCAACCGGGCCGGGCCAATGCGCTTGCGGTACAGACGGCCCGCGATGTCTCGCCGACGGAGGCGCGCCGCGCGCTCCACGACGCCTTCGCCGCTCGGTTCCCCGATGTCGGGATCACCATCACGGCGCGTCGTGCCGATCCCGGGTATCGGTTGATGTACGACGACATCGAAGGCGACCAGCGTCTGTACAACATCTTCGCGATC
The DNA here is from genome assembly GCA_964544295.1 of uncultured Bifidobacteriaceae bacterium. Lineage (GTDB taxonomy): Bacteria > Actinomycetota > Acidimicrobiia > IMCC26256 > JAENVU01 > JAENVU01. The sequence continues at coordinate 1,959 of CAZJBJ010000011.1, read as the reverse complement.
CTGATCCTGCTCGGGGCCGCCTTCGCCGCGTTCAATCTGACCGCGCGCATCGTCGAAGCGCAACGGAGGGAGATCGGTATCGGGATGGCGTTGGGCGTCCCGAGTGGGCGCCTGGCCGTCCGGCCACTGCTGATCGGGGCTCAGATCGCCGCACTGGGCGCGGCGCTCGGTGTGGTCGTGGGGATCGGTGCCGGCGCACTGATGGTCGGGGTGCTCCGAGACTTCTTCCCGCTCCCGGTCTGGCGCCAGGACTTCCAACCCGCCATCTTCCTCCAGGGTGCCGCCCTCGGCGTGGCCCTGCCCTTCGTCGCGACGCTGGTGCCGGTGTGGCGTGCCGTGCGCGTCTCGCCGGTCGACGCGATTCGCACGGGCGTGGTGTCACGGCGAGGTCGCGGGTCGCGATGGCTGGGCACGCTTCGTCTCCCCGGGGGAAGTGCCGCCGCGCTCCCGGTACGCAACGTCTTCCGCCAGCTGCGACGCACGGCGATGACGGCGTTGGGGATCGCGGCCTCGATCGCGGTGCTCCTCGGTGTCGTCGGGATGCTCGACTCCTTCCGGGCCACGATCGACCACGCCGGTGACGAATTGTCCCGAACGGCCCCGGGTCGACTCGCCGTGACGATGTCGGGTTTCGACCTCGAGAGCTCCGAGACCGTCGCGGCCGCTCGCGAGTCGGCGCTGGTCGATCGGTCCCAGACCGAGTTGCAGCTCCCGGGCTCGGTGCGGCGCTCAGGGCGCACACCGATCGACCTCTTGCTCACCATCAGTGACCTGGACAGCCCGATCTGGCATCCGACCGTACGTGATGGCGTGCCTGGTGACGGTGTCGTGCTGACCGAGAAGGCGGCTCGCGACCTCGGGGTGCGGCCGGGTGACCGGGTCGTGCTAAGGATCCCCCGTCGTGAGGGCCTGACGAGCTATCGGTTCGTCGAACGAACCGTCCGACTGATCGGGCTCAGCCCGATGCCGCTGCGCTCACTGGCCTGGATGGATCGTGACTTCGGCGACGGGTTGACCAACCTCGCCGGGATCACCAACTTCATCGTGGTCGAGCCGCGGGCCGGCGTCACCACCGCGTCGGTGCAACGCGCACTTTTCGGGGTTCCCGGCGTGTCGTCGGTGCAGCGGGTCACCGACTTCGCCGACACCCTGAAGAAGGAACTCGATCGCGCGGTCGGAATCCTTCTCATCGTCGAAGGTGCCGTGCTGCTGCTCGCCCTGTTGATCGCATTCAACGCGGCGAGTATCAGCGCCGACGACCGTGCCCGCGAGAACGCGACCATGTTCGCGTTCGGGTATCCGCTGCGGTCGGTGCTGGCCATGGAGATCGGCGAGAGCCTGTTGGTGGGAATCCTCGGCACCGCGATCGGCCTCTTGGGGGGATGGGTGCTGTTGTCGTGGCTGATCGGGGAGTTGTTGCCCACCACGCTCCCGCATCTCGAGATCGTGACGGCACTGGCCGGTCAGACGATCGCGATCGCAGTGGTGCTCGGCGTCGTGGCGGTGGGGCTCGCACCGGTACTCACGGTCCGCAAGCTGCGGCGGATGGACATTCCCTCGGCCCTGCGGGTGGTGGAGTGACGGCAGCCGACGACCCCCGGACTCAGCCGCCTTTGACCCCGGAGGCGGCGTAGGTCTTCCGGAGCCCGTCGACGAGCTCCTGCGCCTCCGCCTTGGTGAGCTGCGCCTTCGAGTGGAGGCCGAACCACGTGTAGTAGTCGGGCGGCATCGACCCGTTGGTGATCGTCTCGGTCGCGTCGCCGGCCTCGCCGTGGTGCGCGGAGAACTCCGAGAAGTTGAGGGCATCGCGCCCGTCGTCGACGTGGCCTGTGATCCACCACGACAACGGGGCGACGCGTTCGAACCAGAGGACGTGCGTCTCGTTGCTGTGGCAGTCGAAGCAGGCGGCGACGGCGAGGGCACGGGTGCGGGGGGAGTCCCACCGCGGTTCGTCCCGAG
>CAZJBJ010000010.1:0-44651 GCA_964544295.1 uncultured Bifidobacteriaceae bacterium | reverse complement strand
ACCTCGGCGGCTACCTGATCTGTCGCGAAGCGGGGGCCGAGGTCGTCGACCTCCAGGACCGGCCGCTCGGGATCGACGACCCGAACGCCCGTCGTCATCTCGTCGCCGCGGGAACACCCGCGTTGCTCGCCGCGCTGCGCAAGGCCGCGGGCTAGTGGCGCTCGATCTGATCGAACTCGCACGCGCCGCCAAAGCGTCCGCGCACGCGGGTGGGGCGATCGTCGTCGAAGGGTTCGGCGACCCGAGCAACGTGCGCCAGAAGTCTCCCGGCGACTGGGTGAGCGACGTCGACACCGCGAGCGAACGCGCCATCGCCGCGGTGCTTGCCGACGCGTTCCCCGACATTCCGTTCTTCGGCGAGGAGAGCGGTGGTACGCGCGCCGAGCTGGGATGGATCTGCGATCCGCTCGACGGCACCGCCAACTTCCTGCACGGCTTCCCGTCGGTCGGGGTGTCGGTGGCGTTGGTGCGCGAGGGGGTCCCGATCGTCGGGGTCGTGCACGCGCCGCTCCTGCGCGAGACCTACGTCGCGACCCTCGGTGGGGGAGCGACGCGCGACGGTGTGCCGTTACGCGTCTCCGATCGCCCGCCGGCGAACGCGATGGTCGCGACCGGGTTCCCGTTCCGGCATCACGACCTCAAGGCCCCGTATCTGGATGTGTTCGGTCGGGCGTTGTTCCGGTTCGAGGATCTGCGCCGCGCCGGTGCGGCCAGCATGGATCTGGCATGGTCGGCGGCCGGGGTGTTCGACGGCTACTTCGAGTTGCGGCTCGGTCCGTGGGACGTCGCGGCGGGCGCGTTGCTCGTCCGCGAGGCGGGCGGCGTGGTCACCGATTGGGACGGGAACGACCGCACCTGGCTCGAGACCGGCAACATCGTGGCGGGCCCGCCGGGGGTCCACGCCGAGGTCCTCCGGATCATCGAGGAATCGGGTATCCAGCATTCGGGAACATCCGCCGATAAAATCGGTTGACCGACCCCTGACGGGTCTGGCATTGTCCCACCCGGTCATCCGACCGAGCACCCGAACCCGACCGTCCCGACGAGGAAACGACACGATGGCTGCCCGCACCGAGCTTCTGCACCAGCACGACGCTGGGCTCGCGCGCGCGTACGCCCACGTCTCGTGCCCGATGCCGACGACGGCTTCGCGGACCGCCGCCCCGATTTTCTGGGTGAATGGCACCGGTGCGAAGCGCCGGCCCCGGCCCCTGATCTTCTCGCCGTAGCGACACCGCTACCGCAAGTACTGACCAGGCCGCCGGGGCAACCCGGCGGCCTTTCTGTATTTCCGGCCCAGTTCCTGGGCGTTTCCGATCACCGAGCACCGAGACCAGCACACACCGAGACCAGTACCGAGACAACGAGACGAAGGGGGACCACCAGTGTTCGCACTCGAGTGGGAAATGACCGATACCGAGGAATGGCGGGACCAGGCCCTGTGCCGCGACGGCTCCGCCGCCCTCACCGAGCTGTTCTTCTCGGAGCAGCTCGATGACATCGCCCGGGCCAAGGCGTTCTGCCGCCAGTGTCCGGTGATGACCGACTGCCTCGAGGCTGCGCTGGTCCGGCGTGAGCCCTGGGGTGTGTGGGGCGGCGAGTTGCTTGCCAACGGCAAGGTCCTCGCCCAGAAGCGGAACCGGGGTCGACCTCCCAAGGTCAGACCTCCCGAGTTGCTCTCACCGGTGATCCCGGTGAGAGAGGTACTCGCCGCTCGCCAGTCCGCGTGATCCGCGGATTGACGTCGATTGGAGGTCAGGTGCGTGATCACACCTGACCCCGAGTCGATCAACAACCGGGTCGCCGCATTCGACGGCGGGCCGGGGTGACGCAGTCAGAGTCGACGTCGGGGCAGCATCCCCCCGCCGCCCCGACCGAGACAGGGACCCGATCACGTCCCCAGACGAGCCCCGGCCCGCAGGCGGCGCACAGGCCCACACGACACGCGTGGCGGTCGTTTCGAGTCATTCAGCCGACTCGAAGCGACCGCCACCGTTCATGTCGGGGGATCGTCGGGCGGGAGGGCGTCGACGATCGTCTCGGAGTAGCCGAACTCGTCGATCAGCACCTCACGCCGACGTTCCGGTGAGAGCGGTCCCTCCTGGTGACGTCCGTCGGCGTCGAGCCGGATCACGGTGCCGCCACCGAAACTCAGGACGGAGTCATCGCGGTTCGTCGTCGCGTACAACGCGGTGTTGAACGGGCTCATCGTGCGCGATGCCTCGTACCGGGTCGAGTAGTGGTCGCCGTCGACGGCGGGATCGAGCAGCAGGCAACCCATGGTTCCCTCGACTGCTCCCGAGATCCAGTGCACGCGCCACGAGTCCTCGACCGGTTCCACCCGGACCGGTCGCAACGGATGGTCGAGGTGGGTCTCCGCTCCCGGGATCAACGGCACGGGGTCGTCGGTCAACATCGACGAGTCCACCCAATACCTGTCGCCGTCGACGGTCGCGAGCACGGTGCCGTGGGTGTGCTCGCGGCCGCGGAGATCGTCAGCCATCGCGCACGAGGCGAGCGTCACGTCGAATCCGAGCGTGTGGAGGAGCGCGCCGAGCGCACGCGAACTCGGCCAGCACGTCCCCCCGGCGCCGTGCACCAGCCACAGGTTGCAGAAGTTCTCGGGGAGGTCGTTGCGGAACGGGGAGTGTCCCTCCGCGAGGTCGATGCGCTTCATCACATTGTCGAACGGCACGTGCCGACACCAGGCGCGGTACACGGCCCGGAGGCCGCGCGGGCCGGGCGCCGGGAACGTGGAGAACCCGAGCCGTTCGAGGACCAACTCCAGCGTGGGGACGCTCAGGGTTTCCATGCCGGCATCGTGACCGACGCGAGTCAGGTCGATCCAGGCCGAGGAGGTTCGGGTACCCTCGTAGCTCGTTCGGGCGCTTAGCTCAGTTGGTCAGAGCGCTGCGCTTACAACGCAGTGGTCGGGGGTTCGAGTCCCTCAGCGCCCACCCGTTGTCAGAATCACAACGTTTGGCCTGGTCAGGGCACCGGTCGGTTGTGTCCGATCGCTCGGGCACGTTCGTCATTTCTCTCCAAACCCTTCGCGGAACTCGCCGCCGTCATTCCTGGAACGTGTGTCACCCCGGCCGCTGGTCTCGGCCGTCTGTCAAGGCAAGACACGGTTCCGATCGTCCCCGACTACGGAAGGACCGGTGACACCTCCATGACCGCCCCCGCCCAAACGCCAACTCGACGAAGCCGTCGCGGGCTCGTCATCGTGACCGCCGCGGTCTCGGCGATCGTCACGACAGTCGGGGTCCTAGCGTTCGTGGTCCTGCTCGACTCAGCGAGCAGCGGCTCGACGATGCCGCCCGATCCGACCGGCAACGCGAGCCGTGGATGTATCGAACGAGTCGGAGCGCTCTACTTCACCGTCGAGGCCGATCCGGCCAACGCGAAGGCGCACACAATCTCCGCTGACGCACTTTTCTCAAAGGCGGGAGACGAATGGGCGAGTCAGGAGAACCAGAATCGACACCTCGGCAACGATTCCAACGTCGACGCCTGGTGCCGCGTGCTCCTCCAACCGGTGCGACCATGACCCAAAGCGTGGCGTACCCCACATACAAGTCGGCGATTCAGCGATTCACAAGCAGTGCCGCGGTCGCGGCTGGCTTGGCGAGGTTGCAGCAGGTCACTGAGGAGTGCGAGGTGAGGTTCGGCGCTGACGGATGGCCGCCCGCGGGTGCCCCGAGGTGCGCTGATGCATAGTGATGATGAGTCGCCCCTCGCTGGTTCGGAGGTGCATTACTTGCATTCGGAGCATGTGGGCGACGAGTTCAAGGTCTTCATCGGTCATTGCGGCGGGTCCGAAGGCGTGGCTCCGGTGGCGCTATACGTGAGCGACGCGAATGGTCTGTTCGCGAGCGCCGTCGACATCATTCGGCTCATGCAGCTCTCGGCGCATCTTCCACCGATCCTCGTCGTCGGCATCGGCTACCGCGCCGGCGCGATTGCGGAAACTGTCGGCGTACGCACTCGCGACTTCACCCCGAGCTCCGATCCATTGATCGCTCAGATCTCTCCGGCCGTGACGGTGATGGGAGGCGCTGAGCGATTCTTGGCGTTCATCCGCGATGAGCTCCAGCCGTGGGTGCGGTCGCGTTACCGAGTCGACGCCAACGGCTCCGCCTACTTCGGGCACTCACTCGGGGGACTCTTCGGCACGTACGCGCTACTCACCGAACCGGCCACGTTCGACCGATACGGCATCGGGAGCCCATCGCTGTGGTGGGACGACGGCATGATGTTCGAGTACGAGGCGACGTACGCGAAGTTCCATGACGATCTTGCTGCCAAGGCGTTCTTTGCGGTTGGCGCGTTCGAGGACAACGATGGCCGCCAACGCGAGGCCAGTCGGCTCCCCGTCGACGAACGAGCCACAGCGGCGCTGCGCTACATCGACATGGTCGCCGCCACCGAGCGCATGGTCACGTCGCTGCGTGCGCGCCCGTACCAGGACCTCGACATCGGCAGTGTGGTCCTCGCCGGCGAGTTCCACGTCACAGTGGCACACGTCAGCTTGTCGAGATCATTGCGGTACCTCTTCGACGCGCCCCAGTAAGCATGCTCGGCGATGAGCGCGGGGCCGTCGCACCGCTGCGCGAGCTTGTGGTGAACCTCGACGCGCAGCGCGACCTGCCCATGTTCGGCGGCACGGACCCGGGTTGCGGCGATGGAGTTCGCGGATTCCGGAGCCGACGAAGCCGCCGCGGTGTGCGCCGCGCTCTTGGCGGAGGGCCCACCGGCGAGCCGGAACTCGTCGTGACCGCGACCTTCCGATTCGCGTCGACGTCCGCGAGACCGCCGACGACCCGGAGCGGGGTTCCGTCAACGATCATGGCGACGCTGACGCCGGGGACGCTCCTGGCGGTAAGGGACCGGTTCACGGTTTCCTGCAGCCGTGCCTGCAACCCACCGGTGCGGTCGTGCTCGCTGCTCCCGCAGCCGACCAGCCGAGAAGCCACGATGATCGCGGTGGCCAAACCGCGATGCCGCGGACCACGACGCCCTTCACGGAGCATCACTACCGGCCCGGGTCGAGCAGCTCGCGAGCCCGTCTCGCGGAGGGCTTTCACTCGACCCAGCAGACGCGGAACGGCACGTGCATGGCTCGGAAGTGTCGCTGTGCCTTGGCTTCGAGACTCCACAGCGCCTCGCCCTGTGCTTCGCCCGAACGCTCAAAGTCTCCGCCGACTCCGAGCGGCTTGGCGCCTCCTGCGCCGTCGGGATCGGGAAGGGTCTCGAACCGCGCGCCGATCCTCATGCACGTCGCGTCGGCTGCCGCTACGAACTCGGCGATCGTCGGGTCCGGCGTCGCGTCAGGGGAGTTGCCTCCGCACCCGACGAGGATCGTCGTACCGCTCAGTACCAACGCCACGATGTACGAGTAGCGGGGCACGTCGCCTCTTCTGTCGAATCGGAGTCTCATCACGACAGACGGGCTGGTCGTCGGCGCGTGTGACGTGGCCCGGCCAAGAGCGGGCCATCGGTGGTTGTGAGAGGATGCGGTGTGGCTCCGGGGGTCCGATACGCGCGTCGGGGAGATCTCCATATCGCGTACGCGGTCGTGGGGGAGGGTCCGATCGATGTCGTGATCGTGCCGGGGTTCGTGTCGAACCTGAATCGGACGCTCGATTCCCAGGGTTGGCCGATGGCGGCGGCGTGGATCGAACGGATCACACGATTCGCGCGTGTGATCACGTTCGACAAGGTCGGTACCGGGCTGAGTGATCGGTCGACGGACGTTCCCGGTCTCGAGGACCGCATGGACGATGTCCGTGCGGTGATGGACGCGGCCGGGTCCGAGCGCGCCGCCCTGTTGGGGATCTCGGAGGGTGGCCCGATGTCGGTGCTGTTCGCTGCCACGTTCCCTGAGCGTGTGCAGTCGCTGACGCTCTACGGCGCGTTGGCATCGTGGATCCGCCGCGAGGACTACCCGTGGCGGTCGAATCCCGAGGAGCTGGCTGCGAGCCGTGACCTGATGGAGCAGTACTGGGGGAGCGGCCTGGTCATCGGGTCGATGCTGCCCCTGGGTGAAGTGACCGAAGCGAACATGGAGGACTTCGGTGCCGTCGAGATGGACTGCGCCAGCCCCGGCGCGATGTCGCGTTTGGAGCTGATGAACTCGCTCATCGACGTGCGGGCAATCCTGCCTGCGGTCTCGGTACCGACGCTGGTGGTGCACGCAACCGGAGATGCGTCGTTTCCCGAGGGCGAGTACATCGCGCGCCGCATTCCGGGCGCCCGGTTCCTTCCGATCGAGTTCCCCGCCCACATCTCGATACTGGAGAACTCCGGTCCGATCGTCGAGTGGATCGACGACTTCGCCGAGTTCGTCACCGGTGTACGACCGGTCGGCTTCGTCGACCGGGTGCTGTCGACGGTGCTCTACACCGACATTGTCGACTCGACGGCGCGGGCGTCGACGCTCGGCGACACCGAGTGGAAACAGCTGCTCGACCAGCACGACCGGCTCGTCGCGCGCGAGATCGACCGGCATCGAGGGATCCTGGTGAAGACGACGGGTGACGGCGCCCTCGCGCGGTTCGACGGTCCGGCGCGTGCGGTGTCCTGCGGACTGGCGATCGCGGATGCTGCCCCCGAGCTCGGACTCGAGGTGCGCGCTGGCCTGCACACCGGCGAGATCGAGTTGCGCGGCGACGACATCGGTGGCATCTCCGCGCATGTCGGCGCCCGCGTCGCTGCGCTCGCCGGATCCCGGGAGGTGCTGGTGTCCCGTACGGTTCGCGACCTGGTCGCGGGCTCCGGGCTTTCGTTCGTCGACCGTGGCGAGCACGAGCTCAAGGGCGTTCCCGACCGGTGGCAGGTGTTCGCCGCCTCGCATTTATCCGCCCTGAGCGTCTGAACCACGACGCTCGTCCCGCTTCAATTCGCCGAAACCTGTCGAACGCCAACATCAGCGCAATGCCTGGCTTCGATAGAGACGGACGAGTGCATCGATCTCGGCCGCCAGCAGTCGTCGCCGGACAGGGTTTGAAAGCCGTCCCCTCTCTTCTGGCACCGCGTCGGAGGGTGGGCCGGAAGCCCGTTTCGGGCCTTCGCTGAGGGTGTTCCGAGGGCGTCTCGACGCACGTGACCCCTGTCCCGTAAGGGCTTCGACGGTCTCGTCAGGGTTTGAAAGCCGTCCCCAAAGGTCCACCGGTCTACGGTGGCGTGTCGAGTGTGTGGTTGCGCCGTGGCAGGGGGTGTCGAATGTCCGACAATGGCGGGGGAGCACACCAAGAGGAGACAACCCGCGATGTTCTCGCCTCGGTCCGGCAGTTTCTCGGCGGGCCGACCGAAGCCGCGGTGGGATGGGGTTTCGAGTTCGGCGAGCACCTCGAGAGCAACTGGGGCGCGGTCTACGGAGGAGCGATCGCCGCTGGTGCGCTGGCGGTGGCTCGAGGGGCGGCGCCGGATCGTTCTCCCACGTCGATGCATGTCCAGATGGTGCGATCGATACCGAGCGGCACCGCGTTCGCGACCACGGAGGTACGTCATGCCGGGCGGACCGTCGCGACCGTCGAGGTCGACATCTTCGACCACCGCAACAAGCTTGCCGCTCTCGCCCTCGTCACGATGGTTGCGCCGGCGTCGGTAGCACGCGGATATCGCAACACTTCGACGACCCCGTTCTCGGTGCAGACGGCACCGTTTGATCCGCCACCACCACGGGCGCCGATGCAACGGTCACTTCGAACTCTCCGAGAACTGAACGGCGTGCCGCTGCGCGGATTCGACGAGACTCGTCTGAATGTCGACGGAACGCCGTCGCAGATCGGCAGAATCACGGTTCCGTTCGATCGCCTCGACATCACCGGCCCGGAAACCGCGTGTCTTGCGGCCGATGCCATCGTGGCCGCCCCGGTCCTGCAGTCGTCCGTTCCGGCGGAACTCGTCGGACCGAACCCCGATCTCACCTTGCGATTCACCGACGCCGCCGCAACTCCGGTCGTCGAGACCTCGGGGGTCATGCTGTCGGTCCAGCACGGCACGGCAACGACCGCCATCGAAGTCCAGGCCGGCGGTCAACAGCTCGCTCAGGGCCTCAGTACTTCGCTGCTCCTGCCTCCACCGCGCTCATAGCCAGGCTGTGTCGAGCCGACACGGGCCGCGTCGCGAAGGCGACGTCTCGGCACACTCTGCAGCCGCGAGATCCGCTTCGGTGCGGCGGCTCGGACCGAAACGCCTGACGCCCGATGCGCGATTGGAGGTTGATCGACCGCGAAGCCGGCTGCTCGCACCAGGCCGGTGTCACAGTCGAGGACGCGTCCGTGGCGAAGGGGCCAGGGTTCGTGGTCGATGCGGGCGACGCGAGTGGCCCGCGTGCCCGCGTAGAGACGCCAGCGCGCGGTCAGGAACACGGAGAGGTCATCGTCGGCGACGGTGCCGAGATCCTCGACGGCGAGGCTCCCCGACACACGACCGGGCCACCGGCGCGCGACCTCCCATGCGCCGTCCGTTCGTGCCTGGTCGCATCGGATGTCGGCGACGCAGTACGGCAAGCCGTACAGCGCACGCGCGGCCAGAACGGGGAGAAACGACGGTGCGTCGAGCGAGCAGAACCAGACGCCGGGACCGTCGGGTCCGATCACGTAGGTCCGCACGTTCACCTCGGGAAAGTCGCCCGTCGTGGGAATCGGGGGAAGGTGGTTGATGCGCAGTGATTGCATCTGGAACGTGACCAGCGAGACCCAGGAAGATCCGGCGTGACAATCCGGGACGAGCCCACGCGGCAGCACCCGAGCGACCATCTCGGAGGGCACGGGCCAGTGCGCGAACGCCACGTCGTCCCACTGTTGGCGCATGAAGGGCTTGGCGATCCGATGCGGGCACCCGGCATCGAGCGAGGTTCCGGCTGCACTTCCGGCGTCGTTCACGGCCGTTCCAACAAAGAAGAACGCGTTCTATTTCCGCGTTCTGTGAAGATGAGCGCATGCAGCACCCACCGGAGGTCGAAGTCCGCTCGGGACCCTGGGACCTCGTCGACATTCAGCGATTCCTTGACGAGACGGTGATCCCCATGCGGCTCGCAACCCTGGGGTCGGCGGGTCCGATGGTGCAGTCCCTGTGGTTTCTGTTCGACGGATCTGCCTTGTGGTGCTGCACCCAGCGAGATTCGGTCGTCGCCGCTCGACTTCGGAGTGACCCCCGATGTGGCTTCGAGATCGCCGGCGACGATCAGCCGTACCGAGGTGTGCGCGGGAGGGGCGTTGCGTCGATGGATGCCGGACTCGCGCCCGAGCTGCTCGAGCGTCTCATCAGCCGCTACCTCGTCGATCCGGAATCGTCGCTGGCGTCGTGGTTGCGATCGCGGGTAGCCGATGAGGTGGCCGTCCGGATCGACACCCTCGTCGTATCTTCGTGGGACTACTCGTCACGTATGAGGAGCTGACGGCCTTGAGCCGACTCGGGCATTCACCGCGAACGAGGTCGGCACCCGACGCGGCTGCGTTGCGGCGTTCAGGTGCTCACGCGCCGAGGGGGCGGCGCAGCATCGGCCACAGCGGGGGAGAGTCGCCGGCCTGGATCACGCCGAGGTCCTCGAAGCCGTAGCGCGCGTACAGCGCCCGGTTGCGCGGGGTGGTTGCCTCCAAATAGGCGGGCACTCCATCGCGGTCGCAGCGCTCGAGCGCATGTTGCAGCAGCCCCGAGCCGTGGCCCCGACTCTGCATGGCGAAGTCGACCCCGATCAGTGGGAGGTACCAGTGATCCTCGGTCGGATGGAACTCGCCCATCTGTTCGAACAGCGCGTTGACGTCGTCCTGTTCGGCGGGTGGAATCGACTCCGCGACGACCGCGTCGATTTCCTCCTCGTCCGACCCGACGCCAGGGGGAAGCCACATCGCCACGGCGCAGTAGTCGTCGACTGCGTCCGCGGTGCCCACGCCGAATGCGGCACCGGCGAACGCCCGCACGAACGGCGGGAAGAAGGTCAGGTACTGATGTGCCCCGCGCCAGACCCAACGCGCTACGGGGTCGGCACTGAACGCCATGGTCATCGTCCCGATCGCGCGATCCTCGTCGGTCGCCGGTACCACGCTGAACGCCTGCCCGTTCTCCAAGGCCCACTCCGATCGCAAGTTCGCGGTCGCCCTCTGCGCCGAGTGGACGATAGCCAAACGACGAATTCCGCGCACGCGAGCGTGGTGGGGCGCGGGACCGCCTCCAGCCCTTCCGCACGCGACGATGCCCGTGGAGACGGCGGGTGCCGGCCCCACGGGCATCGATCGTTTGCGGCTAGTACGTGATCGTTCCCTCGCGCACGAAGAAGAGGTCGTAGGTGACGCGCCCGGTCGGACTGACGTCCGTCACCGTGACACACGCCCGGTAGACCGCGGGCAGGTGCGCTGCCGCGGGCTGGCCTCCGGGAAGTACCGACTCCACTCCACCGCGGTGAGGTTACCCGCTGGGCTGAGCTCGAGGCGATCCTTCGAGGCCAGTGGTGCGAGTTGCGGGCACCGGCAATCTGACCCGCAGTGCTCGGGCCCGGGTCGCGGAGGGTGTTGCACGCGACACGATCTAGGAGACGCGGAAGGAGCGCTCTCGCGGGTTCGCCGACTACGAGGTGCGCACCACCCGGCAGATACCGGTCGTCATCCTCGAACCCGTCGGTCGACCAGGCGGTTCCGAGATGAGTGCGCCTCGGGTGTGTCCCTCCCGCTCACTCGGGCTTGTTGAACATGTAGCGGGCGATCTTCCATCCGTCGGTGCCGGTCTGCTGGAAGAGGAATATCTCACGGTTCGACTCGGCCGACTTGCTCCCGGTGGCTCGTACGGTTTGTGTTCCGCTGCTCCGGGTGAGTGCATACGCGGACTCGTCGGAGGTGACCGCGAGTTCGTCGATGATGAACGCGACGTCGAGTCGGATCGCATCGAAGATCCTCCGGTACCCGTCTGCCATGTCGCCGCCGGAGACGGTTGGGAGTGTGGTGGGCATGAAGGTGCCGTCGGCGGTGTAGCAGGAGGCGGCGAGGTCGGCGTCGCTGGTGTTGAGGGCTCGCTCGTACGTTGCGAGCAGTTCCCGGAGTTGGCTCTCACTGGTCGTCATGGGGTTGTCCTTCCCGTAGGTGGCTTCCACGAGAGGCAACCGCCGTACGCTAAAGTCCATTCCATGGAATCTAAGCCGGGGGCGTCCGGGTTCTCACGGGTCGAGCTCGCCGGGCTGTTCAGCGATCTCGTGCGGTTGGAGACCGAGCTGTGGGACTGGGTCGATCGCCGACTTCGTGAGGATCACGACCTCCCCCTGTCCTGGTTCGAGCCGATGCAGGTCATGGACCGCGTCGCGGACTGCCGAGTCGTCGACATCGCCGAGGAGCTGTCGATCACGGTGGGCGGGGTGAGCAAGCTGGTCGATCGCATCGAGCGCGCCGGCTGGTGTGTTCGTGCCCCGAACCCCAACGACGCCCGATCGTCGGTCGTCGGCCTCACTCGAGTCGGGCGGCGCGTGCTGCGAGAGGGCAGGGGCTCGTGCGACGATGAGCTCGCGGTCCGGCTGGGCGCGGCGGTTGCCCCTGGGCGGCTCGCGTCGTTTGCGTCGACAGTGCGGGAGCTGCGGCGACAGGTCGCCGACGAGCGAGGGAGTGCCTGATGGATGACATTCCGACCTCGATGCGCGCCGTCGTGCTCGACGCTCCGGGCCCGCCCGAGGCGTTGCGGATTCGCGACGTGCCCGTGCCGGTGCCCGAACCGGGTTGGGTGTTGATCAAGGTCGAGGCGTTCGGACTCAACCGATCGGAGCTGCACACGAGGCTCGGCCTCGCCGAGGGCGTCGTCTTCCCTCGGGTGCTCGGCATCGAGGCGGCGGGCGTGGTGGTCGAGTGTCCGGGTGGCGAGTTCACGCCCGGCACCCAGGTCGCCGCGATGATGGGCGGAATGGGCCGCACGTTCGACGGCGGCTACGCCGAGTTCACCTGCGTCCCGGTCGGTCAGGCCATTCCCTTCACGAGCGATCTCGACTGGGCCACGCTCGGAGCGGTCCCGGAGATGTTGCAGACCGCCTACGGCTCGCTCACCGTCGGACTCGACGCCCAGCCCGGTCAGACGCTGTTGATCCGCGGCGGTACCTCCTCGATCGGACTGACGACCGCGGTGCTCGCGCGCCGACTCGGCATGACCGTGTTCTCGACCACCCGTGACCCGGACCGCGCCGACGTGCTGCGCGAAATCGGTGTGCAACACCCGTTGGTGGACGACGGCGACGTGGCTGCTCAGGTGCGCAGCATCGTCCCCGACGGTGTGGACACGGCGCTCGAACTCGTCGGGACGCCCACGCTGCCGGACACGCTCCGGGCGACGCGCGTCCATGGCGTCGTGTGCTTCACCGGGATGCTGTCGAACCAGTGGACGGTGCGCGACTTCTACCCGATCGAGTATCTGCCCCGTGGCGTGCGGCTCACCGCCTACGGGGGCGACGCCGGTGATCTGCCGCCCTCGGTGCTCCAGGAGTTCCTCGACGACGTGGCCGCGGGTCGGGCGAAGGTACCCATCCACCGGACGTACCGCATGGACGAGATCGCAGAGGCCCACGCCGACATGGAGGCCGGTCGAGCCGCCGGCAAGCTCGTCGTGGTTCCGTAACCGAAGACGCGGGCTTCAGTCGATGAGTGGACGCAGGGCCTCGGCGATGGGTTCGAGCACGTTGGGTGTGTGGGGCGTCGGGAGGTAGACGATGCCGAGATCGGCGCCGGCATCTGAGAACGCCGCCGCGGTCTCGGCGAGCGCGGCGACATCCTGCGCGGGGTCGTACCAGAGGTTCACCGAACAGTCGATCGTGGCCGGGTCCCGCTCGACCTCGGCGCAGCGTTCGGCGAGGGTCTCGCGGATGGCCGGCCACTGGTCGATCCCGGCCAGCGAGTTCCACTGCTGGGCGAACCGGGCGACGGTGCGAAGCGTGCGCGTCGGCCCGTTGCCGCCGATGACGATCGGCGGGTGCGGGCGCTGGACCGCCTTCGGTTCGCAGCGCGCGTCGCGTAGTTGCACGTACGTCCCGTCGAAGGTGCTGGTCTCCTGCGTGAGCAGGAGGACGATCGCCTCGACGCCTTCGTCGAACCGGTCGAAGCGCTCCTTGAGCGGTGGCAACGGGATCCCGTAGGCGTCGCACTCCTCCTGGTTCCAGCCCGCACCGAGGCCGAGGTCGAGGCGACCATCGGAGATGACGTCGATGGTCGCGGCCATGTTCGCGAGGACGGCGGGGTGGCGGTAGATCATGCCGGTGACCTGGCAGCCGATGCGGATGCGCCGGGTGGCCTGGGCCAGCGCGGCCAGTGTGGTCCAGCCTTCGAGACACGGCCCGGTCGAGTCGGAGAAGATCGGAGAGAAGTGGTCGAAGTTCCACGCGGACTCGAAGATCTCGATGTCGTCGGCGGCGCGCCAGACGTCGAGCATGTCGGTCCAGGTCGTGTGTTGGGGAGCGGTCTTGATTCCGAAGCGCATGCCCGGACGATAGAGCGCATCGACGCCGGCTGGCCGCTCCTCAGCGACGTCGGTGTCAGGCGGGCAGACTGTCGCGATGAGCTTGCAGTTCGGTCGGGCGACGACCCCCGAAGCGATGGAGGCGGTCCAGCGGCAGCGCTACGCCGTCTACGTGGACGAGCTGGGCCGGTATCGAGGGGCGGCGGACGATTCGGCCGGACGCTTCGCAGAGCCGGAGGACGACCACAGCTGGATCTTCACCGTGCACGACGGCGACGAACTGATCGCGACCTCGCGGGTCACCTGGGGAGGGCACGGGTTCTCGGATCGGCAGATGGCGCAGTACGAACTGGCGCCGTTCCTCGACGACCTGCCCGCCGATGTCATCGCGGTCGCCGAGCGCCTCGCGGTGCTGCCCGCGTACCGGGGCGCCGGGTTGTTCGAGCAGATCGTCGAGCACAATCGGCCGTTCGTCGAATCGCACGGCCTCCGTGTCGTGATCGGCTGTTGTGAACCGCACCTGCTGTCGCTGTATCTCGGCAAGGGGCAGCGCACCTACGCCGATCGCAACATCAACAGTCCCGAGGCCGGGTACCTGATTCCACTCGTGAACTTCATCCCCGACGTCGAGGCGCTTCGAGGGGTCGGGCACTCGACCGGACCGGACGAGTTGGCACCGGTGATCGAACGCGTGCTGGCGCAGTCCGGCACCGTTCGCAGCCATACCCTCAGCCAACCCGAAACCTATTGGGACGAGATACGCGACACGCTGGAGACCCTCCACTCGCAGTTCTCCGCGCTCGACGGTTTCACCGACGACGAAGCGCAGCGCTGCATCGCCCGGAGCAACATCATCGAGTGCTCCGCGGGTGATCGCGTCCTGAAGCGCGACGGATCGGCTCGCAACATCTTCGTGGTGCTCGAGGGAAACCTCGAGGTCCGCGACCACGACCGGGTGGTCGGCGTGCTGAGTGCCGGCGACGTGTTCGGGGAGATGGCGTTCCTGCTCGAACGGCCGCGCGCCTTCGACGTCGACGCCGCGACCGACGGCACCCGGATCCTGAGCCTCAGCGAGGGCGCGCTCCGGAAGATGATCGCCGAGGACGCGACCGTCGCCGCCAAGTTGCTCCTCAACCTCTCGAAGATGCTGTGTGTCCGGCTCATCAAGGCCAACTGACCCGAACCAAGCCCGGCGTGAGTACGGTACGAATCGCCGATCCCCGAATCGGGACTACATCCGAGGTGCATTCATGAGCGACCCAGGCGTTCTGCAGTCGGTGTGGGACTTCTTACGCGACCATCTCGGTGACTTCCTCGGCTCGCCCGGGTTCCTCCTCACCGCGGTCGTGCTCGGGATCTACGTGCCGGGGGTGATCTTCTCGTTCGTGGATGTCGTCGTCACCAAGCGCATGACGTTCCGACAGTGCCTCGCCGTCTACTGGCGCGCGATGAAGTGGTACGGCACCGGGTACTTCGTCGCGTTGCCGTTGCTGATCCTGTTCCCGGTGACGGTCTTCGACGTCCCGGCCGCGGCGCCGTCCGCCGCGGAGTTCGCCCGTGACATCGTGCTGTACTTCCTCATCGGTGACTTCCTCTCGTACTGGTGGCATCGCTTCGAGCACCAGAACGGGTGGTACGCGAAGCGTGTGCACCGCGTCCACCATGTCGATCGTCCACCGCTCAGCATCTGGACGGCGATGGTGGTGCACCCCGTCGAGGGCGCGACCGTGTTCACGTTCTTTCACATGTACGGCATTGCGTTCCCGATCCACCTGCTGACGTTCGCGGTCGCGGCCTTCGCGATGACCGCGGTGAACATGATCACGCACTGCGGCTACCGCCTGCCGATCTACGACACACTGTTCGCACCCGCCGCGGGCCACGACTTGCACCATTCACAGCGCGAGCCGACGAACGTCTCGGTGGTGTTGACAGTGTGCGACCGACTGTTCGGCACCTTTCGGCGAGCGAGCTACCGGACGGCCGTCCCGCGCTGACCGGATCTCGTCCGCACGTGGGTCGGCTCGGGGAGTGAGGGTTCGTAGCCTGGCGTGATGGCGACCACGGAGGCCGTTCGGGTATTCGGCGCTTATTCCGCGTTGGTCCACGTGAGGGGAGCGGCCTCGCACGGTGTGCTGAGGCCTTTCAGTACGAGCTCGCGCGCCGCGCCGAAATGGAATCCGTCACCGGCCGCGTTCCGGACGTCGTCGGTGACGAGCACCTCACCGCCGTCGGCCGACGCCGCCACCCGAGCACCGACGATCACCGTGCGGCCGAAGAAATCGTCGGCCTCTCTGATGACCTCGCCCCGGTGAATGCCCATGCGCACACGGAGTTGACCGACGTCCGGCGGCCAATCGTGGGAGTGCAACGCCTGCTGGAATGCCGTCGCGAAGCCGAGCGCGTCCGCAGGATCGCGGAACGCCAGCATGAAGCCGTCCCCTTCGCTCTTGACCTCGACGCCGCCGTGGACGAGCAGATCCTTGCGGAGCAACCGCGTGTGGGTGCGGAGGACTTCGTGCGTCCGGTGATCGCCGAGCCGGTCGGTCATCGCGGTGTAGCCGACGATGTCGGAGAAGCAGATGGTGACGTGACCCTGCTCGTCGGCGTGGCGGCCGAGTTCGGGCCGATCGATGGTCACGTTGGCGGACAGGATGTCGATGGACGCGGTTGCCGGGGTGCTGGACGGGACGCCCTGGAGTTCGAGCTTCGCGGCCATCGCCTGTTCGACGAGCCGGGTCATGCCGAGCGAGTTCGCCGCTTCGACCGCCTGGGTGAGCAGTGATGCTGCCCGCTCGGCGTCGCCGGGCTCGCCGCGCGTGACGAGTGCGAGCGCCAGGTCGTAGCGACTCCGGGCGGCCCACCCGGGCGCGCGCATGGCGTCGTGCTCGGCGATTGCGGACTCGTGGTGCCCGACCGCCTCGGAATGGCGGCCGAGCGCGCCCGCGGCGAGGCCCAGGTAGCGGACGTAGGCACCGTGGTAGGCGAGGCCGCTCAGGATCACACCCTGGCCCATGCCGCCCTCGTCCTCCCGGAACCAGGCTTCGAGCGCCGACAACGAATCGACCATCGACATGGCGGCGGCGACCTCGATGAACATCGCGATCGTGTACCGGCGCAGCACGTCATCGGGTATGGCCGTCGGCCCTTGGGCCACGATGCCATCGATGATCGCCGTCGCTTCGTCGCCCTTGCCGATCTCGTAGAGCAGCTGTACGAGTCCGGCTGTCCAGGAGGGAAGGCCGGGTGTCGCGGCGACGACCCGGCGGGTCGACTGTTCGAACCGGCCGAGTCGACCCTGCTCGCGGTAGGCCGGCATGAGCGCGACGCCGACGTTGGCGAGGATGACGGGTATCCCGAGCGAGCGCGCCATGTCGGCGGACTGGAGGATCAGGCGCTCCGCATCCTCGTAGCGACCGTCGACGGCGGCGATGGAGCCCTGGAACTGGAGGCTCGTCGCCAGGTGGATCGAGACTCGGGAGCGGGTCGCGGCCGCGTCGTACGCGGCCAGGTGTCGGTCGAGGTCGGCCCGCTGCTGGTTCACCATCGTGCTGTTGATCATCGAGGTCAGGGTGGAGAGCACGAGATCCACGTCGCCGGACGCGTCGGCGGCGGCGAGGACCTCGCTCCGCCGCCGTTCGTATTCTTCGGGGGAGTGGCGCTGGGCAAGGCTGACCTGGAGCGCGTTCGCGACCGATCGGGCGTCGCCCGAACGCCGGGCGATGGCGATCGCCTCGTCGAGGATGCGGGCCGCTTCGGCGGCGTCGCGGAACGCGAGATCGGCGGCGTGGCGGGTGAGCACCCCGGCGAGCAACGAGTCCCGTTGGGGGTCCTCCGGGATCGAGCGCAGCGCGGATTCGGCCTCGGCGAACAGGCGGCCGCGGTGAGGGTCGGGCGCTGCCACCGCGGAGAACCAGTAGCTCCCGGCGTACGCGACGGCGGCGTGTCCGAGCCGGACCGGGTCGCCGTCGCGTCGGGCCAGATCGGCGGCCTCGAGGCTGACCCGTTGCGCGGTCTCGGCGTCGCCACCGCGCTCGGAAGCGTTGGCGAGGGCCAGGAGCAGATCCGCCCGAGTCGCCGGTTCCGGGTCGGCGTCGAGGTCGAGAGCCTGGAGCGCCATCTCGTAGCTGCGCGCCGCTTCCTCGTACGCGGCCTGCTCCATCGCCCGGTCGCCCGCGCGGCGCGCGTACCCGACGGCCTTGGCGACGTCGCCTCCGGGCGCGGCCTCGTACGCGTGGTACGCGAGCTCGGGGAGGTGCGTGTCGATCGAGTCGGTGAACCAATGCTCGAGGGCCTCGCCGAGTCGCCGGTGCATGCGGATCCGGCGGGGCGTGGTGAGCTCGCTGTACAGCGTCTGACGGATGAGCGCGTGACTGAACTCGTAGGTGCCGGGACGCTCGCGCCGCTCCCGGACGAGCTGCGCGCCGAGGGCTTCGTCGAGCACATCGAGCATCGTGTCCTCGTCGAGGTCGGCGACCTGACCGACGACGTCGATGGTGAACCCTCCCGGCATCGCCGCGGCGACGGTGAGTGCCGCGTTGCACTCGCGCGAGAGGCCGTCGAGCCTCCTGCCGATGACTTCACGCACGCCCTCCGGGAGATTCTCGGCGATGCTCTCACCGGACCCGACCCAGGTGTCGCCTTCGTGGCGGATCGCGCCGGTCTCCGCGAGATGGCGGAGGATCTCGGCGACGAAGAACGGGTTGCCCTCGGTCTCGCGGAAGATCAGGTCCGCGAACTCGTCCGGCGTCGCCTGTCCGCCGACCGCTTCGATGAAGGCGCGTACTTCCTCGACGGTCAGGCCTCGCAGCAGCACCCGGTCGTAGAGATGCTCCCGGCGCAATGTGGACATCGTCTCGGCCAGTGGATGCGACCGTTCCAACTCGACGTCGCGGTAGGTCCCGATGATGAGCAGGCGGGACTGTCGCACCCGACGGGCCAGGTGTGCGAGCAGGAGCAGCGTCGGCTTGTCCGACCAGTGGAGATCGTCGAGGACGATGACCAGCGGGCGGATCCGCGTCGCGGCCGTGATGAACGCGCTCATGCCGTCGAAGAGTCGATGGCGTTCCGCATCACCGTCGAGCGGGGGGAGTTGCGCGAGCTGTGGGTACTTCTCGCGAAGCTCCGGGATGAGCGTGGCGACCTCGGCGCAGCCTGCCGCAGGATCGAGGAGGTGGCCGTCGTCGGAGAGTTCTCGGACGAATCCGCGCAACGCCTCCACGAACGGGAGGAACGGCACACCGATCTCACCCTCGTACGAATGCCCCCACAGCACCTGGGCGCCGCGTACCTTGGCGTAGACGCCGAGTTCCTCGACGGTCCGGGTCTTGCCGATCCCTGGCTCGCCGACCACCATCACCACCCGGGTCCGACCCGAGAGTGCCTCGTCCGCCGCCGCGCGCAGGTTCTCGAGCTCGCTGCTCCGGCCGACGAAGCGACCCCAGTCCGCGCCGCGGACGACGCCGGCGACGTCGGACGCCGCTTCCGGAGCCGTCGGCTTCGTGGCCGTCGGCGCGGCCTGGGCCAGGCGGATGGCCTCGATCACGGCGTCGGCGTTGGTTGGGCGGGCCGCCGGGTCCTTCTCCAACAGGCGCAGCACCAGGGACTCGACGTCCGCCGGCACCTCGTCGTTGTGGAAGCGGGGCGAGACCGGAGGCGTGTTGAGGTGCTGGCTGATCACCGACACCATGTCGTCGCCGAGAAACGGGGGTCGACCACACAGCATCTCGTAGAGCACCGCGCCGAGCGAGTACAGGTCCGACTGCGGATTCGGTTCCCGCCCGAGAGCTTGCTCCGGCGCGATGTAGGCGACCGTGCCGAGCACCGTGCCCTCGCTCGTCATGCGGCTCTGTTCCATGTTCGCCGCGAGGCCGAAGTCGCCGATTCGGGCGGCGCCGTCACCGTCGAGCCAGACGTTCGCGGGCTTCAGGTCCCGGTGCACGATCGAGAGTTGATGGGCGTGCGCAAGACCGCGCGCGAGTTGCTCGGCCAGTCGGAGTGCGTCACGGACCGGGAACCGCCGGTTCGGTGCCTGGTCGAGATGCTGGTCGAGTGAGCCGCCCGCCATGTACTGGCTGACGATGAACGGAGTGCCGTCGGACTCCTCGCCGACGTCGTAGACCGTCACGATCGCGGGATCGTCGCCGAGGCGGGCCATTGCCTGCGCCTCGCGGGTGATGCGGATCCGACCGTTGGCGTCGAGACCTTCGGTCTTGACGACCGCGACGGCGACCTCTCGGGCCAGTCGTTCGTCGAATGCCAGGTAGACGCGTTTGCGGGCACCTTCACCCAGGAGTTGCACGGTTCGATAACGTCCGCCGCCGATCGTTGCGGGGAGCGCCGCGACCGCCGGTGGCCCGTCGGTCTCGGTCAGGGCTGCGCCGCAGCCACCGCAGAATCGGTGGCCGGCCGTGTTCTCGAACCCACACGCCTCACACCGCACTCGCTGCCACCCTCCCGCGCCGGGAACCAAGCGCGGAGACTACGGGCTCGCGCTGCGGTCCGCACATGCGTGGTCACTGTCAGTGCTGGGTGGGGTCGATCGCGACAAGGACCTTGCCGCAGTCTTTCGACTCGCCGAGGGTGGCGAGGGCCGCGTCGAACTCCGCGAGCCCGAACCGGTGGGTCAGGAGTCCGGACAGGTCGCGCCGGGCGAGCAGGTCGATGGAGTCTTCGAACCGAGGCGGGTACTCGATCGACCCGCGAATGGTGAGTTCCTTCATGAGCAGCATCAGGAAGCTGGTCGGCACCGGTCGGTAGTGCAACGCGACGACCGACATCCGAGCACCGACCCGTGCGTGGTTGATGACGTCGCCGAGGACGGCGTCGGCCCCGGATGCCTCGATGAAGGCACCGGTCGCGGGGGTCGGACCCATCATGAACGGGGTCGTGCCGTGGATGTCGGCCAGCACCGACCACAGGTCTGTCGCCGCCGGGTCGACGGCTTCACCGGCGCCGAGTTCGAGGGCCAGCGCCCGGCGGGTCGGGCTCAGGTCCACCGCCACGACGCGGTCGTGGCCGCGATCGACGAGCGTGGCGACCGCCGCGAGCCCGATCGGGCCGCATCCGATCACACACGTGCCTTCGTCGGGTCGCGCCTCGACCTGATCGACCGCGTGCATCCCCACCGCGAGGGGTTCGGCGAATGCGGCGACATCGAGCGGGACGTGGCCGGGCACGCGGAAGAGTCGGCCGCGGTCGGCCGCGGTGACGAGCAGCAGGGGAGCCAACCCACCGTGCGGTGCGCCGTTGCCGATGCGCCCCAGTTCGTCGTTCCCCGGATGGACGACGACTCGATCGCCGGGTTGGACGGATCGGACGTCCGCGCCGACCCAGTCGACGGTTCCGGCCATCTCGTGGCCGAGACAGAGCGGCTCCGGTCCCGGCCCGGCCACTCCGCCCATCGCGATGTAGGACAAGTCCGTCCCGCAGATGCCGCACGCGGCGACCCGCACCACCACGTCGGCCGGGCCGGGTTCGGGTTCGGGGACCTCGTCGACCCGCACGTCACCCGGGCCGTGCACCTTCACCTGCAGCATCAGGTCACCTCGCGTCGAACCTGCGGGAACGCGTCGAAGTAGAACGCGAACCGCTCGTACAGGGCATCGGGTTCCAGATGGAAGTCGGCGCGCAGGTCGTAGACGACCCGACCGTCCTTGCCGCGCGGGTTGCCGGCGAGGTACTCGGCGAAGGCGGACCGGGCCGCGTCGGTGACCGGCATCCCCGCGACTTCGAGGATGCGCGACGCCATGGCGACATCGTCGGCCATGAACTCGCCGAACTCGACATCCACGCGTTGGGCGACGGGGATCAGATGTGCGTCCCGCACCGCGGCGCGCAGCAGGCGTTCGATGCGATCCACCCAGTAGCCCGCGAGTTCATCGGCGTCGATGCGCACCCGACGCAAACGGTCGCCGTAGGCGAGCATGGTGATCGCGGACTGCAGGACCGCGACCGGGTCCCGGAGCGTGAAGGCGATGGTCGCATCCGGGAAGGTCGCGAGCAGGGGACCGAGCTGTTCGAGGTGTTGGGGGGTCTTGAGCACCCAGCGGTTCGGTCCGCGCAGGTAACTCAGGACCTGCAACTCGCGTCGGAGGAATTCGTAGTGGGGGCGTTGGTCCAGCCCGAAGTAGTGGTCGCGCCAGGCCGGCACGCGAGCGTGCCATTCGAGCGTGTACGAGCAGAGATCGAGGTCGACCAGCTCGCAGTCCTCCTCGATGCTCCAGGGTGGGCGGTCGTGCATCAGTGCGGTGAGCGGCGCGGCCGCCTTGCCGGCTTCCCAACCCGCGAGGCTTCGCAGGTACCGCGGATCGATGCCGTCGGGGCCGGGGCCGTCGCCGATCACCGGGATCGGCTCGGCCACCTCCCACCAGGGCATGGATCGGAATCGTGCGTCCGCCGCGAGGAGGTTCACGAGGTGGGTCGTGCCCGACCGGGGCAGGCCGACGACGATCACCGGCGGCTCGAGGTCGACCGCGAGCGCCTCGGGGTGGCGGCGTACGAAGTCCTCGAACCGCAACCGGGCCTTCAGCATGCCGACGAGACGCTCGCCGACGATGAAGCGACCGAGGCCGGACAAGCCCGCGTCGGCCTCGGCGGCGGCGACCTGAGCGGCCAACCGCTCGCTGATACCGGTCGTGCCGAGGTCCGTCAGCCCGGTCTCGGCCCGGGCGCGGGCGAGAAGACCGGACGGGTCGAGATCGACCTCCATCCGCAGCGCGAACTCGAAGAAGCGCTGCTCGGATTCGTCCCGGCGGGGCTCGCGGAGATCCGCGATGCGTACCTCATGCACAGCTGGTTCGCGTCGTCTCGTCGAGGTACCCCAAGCCGGCGCATCGTACGAGTGGCGTCACTCCACCGGCAACCGGATCGGGGCGGCTGTCCCCGGGCGCTCCGGCGTAGGGTCCACGGCGCGCCTCGACGAAGGGACTGCTCAGTGCCACAAGAGTTCGAAGGAGATCTGCGCGACGCGGAGTTCTGGGGCGCCGATCTCACGGGCGCGCGGTTCCGGTTCGTCGACTTCGTCGGGGTGGAGATCACCCAGGGTTCGTTCGTGGACGTCACGGTGGACACGGTCATCGATCGGGTCGTGATCAACGGTGTCGACGTGACCGCCTACGTCAACGAACGCGACCCGTGGTATCCGCTGCGGACGATGTTGACCCCCGATGCTCCCGAGGAGATGCGCCGGACCTGGGTCGCACTCGAGGCCGAATGGGACCAGACGATCGCCCGGGCGCTCGCGCTTCCGGAAGCGTTCCTTCACGAGTCGGTCGACGGCGAGTTCAGCTTCGTGCAGACGTTGCGGCACCTGGTGTTCGCCGTTGACAAATGGTTCACGGTGCCGCTGCGTCAGGGGACCTTCGCGCCGATGGGCTTGCCCAACGCCACCTCGGTCGACTTCCCGTTTCCCGGTCTCGACCAGGCGAGCGACCCGTCGATCGGTGACGCGCTCGCCGCTCGCGCCGATCGAGCGATCGCCTTCGGAGAGCATCTCGCCACCATCGAACCCGAGGAACTCACGCGAACCGTCGAGGTCTTCGAGAACGGTGAGTCCACCGTGGCCTCCTGCATCCTCACGGTGTTCGAAGAGGTGTTCTGGCACGACCGATATGCGGTGCGGGACCTCGCTCGGATAGAAGCTTCCCGGTGACCACCGAACTCAAGGCCGTGATCTTCGACTTCGGCGGGGTCTTCACCGACTCGCCGTTCCACGCGTTCACCGCATACGCGCAACGGATCGGTGCCTCCGAGGAGCAGGTCACCGACATCGTCTTCGGCGGATACGGCAACGACGGCGACCATCCCTGGCATCGGGTCGAGCGCGGCGAGATCAGCCTCGACCACGCCCGAGAGCGCATCACCGAGATCGGTCAGGAGCAGGGGCTGGCCATCGACATCTGGGACGTGTTCATCGCGATGGGCGAGAACAACGGCGGTCTGCGCACCGAACTCGTCGACTACGTGCGCACCATCCGGGCGACGGGGCTCGGCACCGGGATCATCACCAACAACGTGATCGAGTTGCGCGAGCACTGGCGGGGCATGCTCCCGGTCGACGATCTCTTCGACTTCGTGGTCGACAGCAGCGAGGTCGGGATGCGCAAGCCCAATCCGGCGATCTTCCATCACGCGCTGAGCGTCGGCGACTTCACCGTCGACGAGGTGATCTTCCTCGACGACTTCGAGGGCAACGTGCGCGCGGCGGAAGCCCTGGGCATCCGTTCGATCCTCGTCGACGGCGACGGCGCCAAGACCATCGCCGACCTCGACGCCGTGCTCGGCCTGCGCGCCTGACCGGGATCAGTCCGCCGTCGCGGTAGGGCCGTACCGGTAGTTCACCATCATCCCGGCGGATTGTTCGATGCCGTCCGGTGAGAGATTCCCCTGGGGGTTGATGCGCTCGAGCGTCGCGCCGTTGCCGAGGTGGAACCGCGCGACCGGGTCGAGCGGACGGCCGTCGGCCCGCGTGGTCGCGAGGTATTCGCGCCCGAGTTCGACGGTCAGCTCCGCGTGGCGGGCCCGGGAGGTTGTGCCGTCCAACCAGGCGGACGTGGAGGTCAGCGCCACCAGTTCGGTCGCAGCCGTGTCGCCGGCCCGCGCCCGATCTCGCAACCAGGCCCCGAACCCCGGAGCGGGGGAGAGGGTGACGAAGGTGTGCAGGTTCGGCAACTCGCGCGCCAGTACCGCCGCGGTTCGGGAGATCAGGAGATGTCCCAGGGACAGTCCGCGCAAGGCGGAATGCCCGTTGGTGATGGAGTAGAAGACCGCGGTGTCCGCGGCGGTCGCGGCGATCGGTTCGCGGTCGGCGGAGAGAATGTCGGCGATGGCGTCGGGCACCCCGACGGTCAGGGCGACTTCGACGAAGACCAGGGGCTCCTCCGGGAGTTCCGGATGCACCAACGCGTAGATCCGCCGGTCGCTCGGCTCGACCCGACGGCCGAGATCGGTCCGGTCCGTGATGGGGTGCACCGCCTCGTAGGCCATGACCCGGGTCAGGAGTGTTGCGGGCGACGACGCGGTGATCTCGTGCAACACGATCGACTCGGGGTCGATGCGGTCGCGCAGCTGTTCCGCGCGCGTGGGTTCGCTCACGTCGTCGGGGGCCGGCGTCACCGGCCCAGTATCGCCCAGGGGTCCTGCGGTCAGCGCAGCGTGGCGCGCACCGGGAACCGGTTGAGGCCGCGGATCACCATCCGGGTGCTCCAGACCGGATCCCCGGCCGGCTCGACGGTCTCGAACCGATCGAGCAACGCCGCGAACATCACCTCGGACTGGAGCCGGGCGAGGTGGGAGCCGAGGCAGGCGTGCACACCGGCACCGAACTGCAGATGCTGGGCGGCGTCGGGCCGGGTGATGTCCACCTCGTCGACGGTCGCGCCCCAGCGGGCCTCGTCGCGGTTCGCCGATGCCGGCGACACGTACATCACCGATCCCGCCGGGATCGTGGCCGGTCCGCCGGGGATGGCGAACTCCATGTCGGTCATCGCGATGCGGCGCACGAACTGGTTCGGCCCGTCGTAGCGCAGGAGTTCACTGACCGCATTGCGGAGATGCGAGCGATCGGACTGGAGCAGCTGCCACTGCTCGGGTTGGCGGAGTAGGGCGAGCATCCCGTTCCCGACGAGGCCGGCCGTCGGTTCGTGGCCGGCGACGTAGAGGGTCACGATCTGGGTGATGAGATCTTCCCGGTTGAGTGAGTGACCGTCCTCCTCGGCATGGATGAGCCCGGACAGGATGTCGTCGTCGTTCCGGCCGCGCTTCGCGTCGACGAGTTCCTCGATGAACGCGTACATGTCGTCCATGTGCGCGACGAGTTGTTCCCGTTCGGCTTCGTCCATCACCGGATCGAGGGAACGGGCGATGCAGTTGACCCAGAACCGGAAGATCGGGTGGTCCTCTTCGGGGATCCCGAGCATCTGGCAGAAGATCTCCACGGGCAACGGGTACGCGAAGTCCTCGATCAGGTCGAACTCGATGGTGCGGGAGCCGCGATCCGCGATCAGCTGGTCGACGCGCACGCGCACGCGTTCGTCGACGAGGGCGCGCAGCTCCTCGACCTCACGGGGCCGGAACGGCTTCTGGATCAACTTGCGCAGGTGCGCGTGATCCGGGTCGTCGAGGAGGACCAAGGTGCGGCCACCACGGGGTGCCTCCTCGCGGCGGCGGATCTCGTCGACGGTGAGCGGGGTCGGGGTCGCGTTGTCGAGTTCCGACGAGACCGACGGGTCGCGCAGGATCTGGTTGACGTCGGCGAAGCGGGTGACGACATACCCGTGCAGCAGGTCGGAGTGGTGGATCGGGTCCTCGACCCGCAGGCGGGCGTACTGGTCGTAGGGCCACTCGACGTAGCCGTCGGCGAGCGGGTTGAACATGACCGGCTCGGTCAGCTCGGACGTGGACATGCGGTCGTGCTCCTCGGGGGGTGGGTTCGTCGGTCTACGCGCGCGGTCCGCCGCGGTCGCCGGGCCACCGGCTTCCGCTGATCACGTCGGCGAACGGCCAGAACGCGTCGGGATCGAGCGGGCCGGCGTCGGTGATGACCCGGGCCTTCGGTTGGTGGGTCACGAGCGTCGCGTCGCCGGGTTCCGCGATCGGCAGGTAGCGGGCGATCGGATCCCACGGGCTGTCGCGCAGCAGCAGCGTACCGTCGACGTTCTCGATGTGCTGTTGTTCGAAGGTGGTCGCCACGTCGACGACGTGTGGGGGATAGTCGTACTGCCCGGCCGCGCCGCCGATCGCGCGCGAGTACTTCGTCCACCACTCGTGTTCGGTGAAGTCACCGGATCGAGGGGGCGTGGTCCCGGTCGCGGTGCCGGTGAACTCGACGAAGGTGTAGCCCTGGTGCGTCGCCCGGGCCGTCACCGCGTCGCCGAGGCGGAAGAACTTGATGTCGCAGAGGAACTTGGGTTGGCCGTTCGTCTCGCCGCTGATGTGGACGGCGGCTTCCTGGTCGATACCGAGACCGAAGCTGTAGAAGCCGTCGACGCCGTTCCACGCGGCCGGCACCTTCACGCTGACCCCGAACTCCGGCTCGCCGAGGACGGGGACGCAGTAGAAGCCGACGGTGACGGTCGGATCCAGGGGTTCGATGCCGGGTGGGAGCAGCGGCGCGATGTTCGCGGGGTCGGTCGAATAGGTGACGACGAGCTTGGGCCAGCCGGAGACCTCGCCGGGCCGGTTCATCGGTGCGTCGCTCATGGTGGATCCTCGTTTCGGGTCGGTCCGGTCAGGCCGGGACGAAGTGTTCGATCACCGCGCGCAACGTCTCCGCCGCGAGGGCGTCGAGATCGGGCTCGGCTCGGAGGGCGGTGCGGGTGGCATCGGAGATCGGTGCCTCGCTCGCCGCCCACAGTGCGTCGGGTCGGGAATCGGGGGGCGAGGCGGAGAGATCGCGCAACGCCAACACCAAGGCACCACTGATGGTCATCAAGATGGCGCGACTCGCGTCGGCGGCCGCGACACCGTCGATCCCGGCCGCCTCGAGTTCGCGGACCAGCGCGATCTCGAGATCGTGGGCGAGGAGCGTCGACGTCCCGGTCTGATGCGCGAGTGACGTGGTCGCCCGATGTTCGATGGAACTGGTCCACACGTTGCGCGCCGCGCTGAACACGCGGTCGCGCGGAGTCGTGCCGGTGATCGGCTGTTTCGCGAGCCGGCTCGACTGGAGGCGGATGACCGCGGCGATCAACTCGTCGCGGCTGGCGACGTGCCAGTAGATGGTGGGCGTTCCGACGTCGAGTTCGGCGGCGAGCCGCCGCATCGTGAGGGCGGCCGGACCGTCGCGCTCGACGAGTTCGAGCGCCGCGGCGACGATGTCGTCCCGTTCGAGGCCGGTGCGCCGCCCGGCCCGGTCGGCGGCGTCGGAATCGGGGAGTGCCGCGGAGCGGGCCATCTGGTTGCGCATCCTCGTCGGTTCTGTCACAGTGTCATAGATACTCTAGGACGGCGTCACAGAACCGGCAAGACCGAAATCGCACCAGGACCGAAACCGCAAGGGGAGTGCCATGGGAAATCCGGTGGAGGGCATCGATCAGAGCAACGCCCCGTACGTCATCGTGTCCTCGGATACGCACGCGGGCCTCTACGTGGAGGACTACCGCCCGTACCTGGAGAGCTCGGTCCACGCCGAGTTCGACGAGTGGTTGGCGACCCGGCACGAGCATCGGGCGATGGTCGAGGAACTGAACGGCGACTACGTCGAGCAGTGGGAGCGCGACAACGAGGTCGGACTCAAAGGCGCGTACGACGCCGAGATTCGCGACAAGACGCTCGACTCGGACGGCGTCGCGGGCGAGGTGATCTTCGCGGACGGGGACGCGGTGACCGGTATGGAGGCGCCGCCGTTCGGTGCAGGACTCCACGCCGGGCTGATCACCGAACCGCGACTCGCGTGGGCGGGCGCGCGTGCGCACAACCGGTGGCTCGAGGAGTTCTGCGCGACGAACCCGCCGCGGCGCGCCGGCGTCGCGCTCGTTCCCATCACCCATGGCATCGCGGAATCGGTCCGAGAGATCGAGGCGCTCGCCGGGAAGCCAGGGATCCGGGGCATCATGATCCCGACGATGTGGCACGACGCGCCGCCGTACGGTCACCCGACGTACGACCCGGTCTGGGCCGCGTGCGCCGAGGCCGGTCTCGTCGTCCACACCCATTCCGGCGAGGCCGACACCGACGCCTACAACGACAACATGGCGCAGTACATGCTCGAGGTCGCGTTCTGGACCCACCGCACGCTGTGGCAGCTGTTGCTCGCCGGCAAGTTCGATCAGTTCCCGAACCTCAAGTACGCGCCGGTCGAGTGCGGGTCGTGGTGGGTCGGCGATCTCCTGTTCAAGACCGACGTGATGTTCGGCGGGCAGAACTGGAAGGTCAAGAAGATGTCGTCGCGGACCAAGGGCCTGATCCAGCGGCTCCCGTCCGAGTACGTCGGCACCAACGTCTTCATCGGTGCGTCGGCGATGAGCAAGCCCGAGTTGCGTCGCCGCTACGCGAACGGACTCGACGCGTTGATGTGGGGGACCGACTACCCGCACCCGGAAGGGACGTGGCCGAACACCGCCACGCGACTCGCGACCGACTTCCAGGCGATCCCGGTGGAGGAGACGCGACTGCTGCTCGGACTCAACGCGATCCGCTGTTACGACCTCGACCTCGACGCGCTCACCAAGATCGCGGGCGACATCGGTCCCACGCCCGAGCAGCTCAACCAGGACCTCTCGTTGCGTACCCCACCGAACGCGATCCGCGAGGCCCGCTTCTGGTTCGACGACTACGGCATCGAGTGGAAGGGCTAACAATGGATCCGGGCGAGACTCCCCTCGAGATCGACGGGATGGTGGCGGTGGTCACCGGTGGCGCGGGTGGAATCGGTCGCGGGATCGTCGGTGCGTTGCTGCGTCACGGTGCGACCGTGGTGATCGCCGACGTCGAACAGGATGCGATCGACGCCGCGGTCGCGGACCTGTCGCCCCTCGGTCCGGTGTCCGGACACCGCACCGACATCAGCGACGAGCACTCGGTGCGTGCGTTGGCGGACGCGGTGTACGCGGCGCACGGCAAGTGCAACCTGCTCTACAACAACGCCGGAGTCACCTCGGGTGGCGGCGGCAAGCCGTGGCAGCAGGAGCCCAACGACTGGCGGTGGTGCTTCGGCGTCAACGTGTTCGGCATGGCCTTCTGCACCTCGGAGTTCGTGCCCCGCATGATCGAGGGGGGCGAGCCGGGTCAGGTGGTCAACACCTCATCGGGTGACGGCGGCTTCGCCCCGGTGCCGATCGCGTCGGTCTACGCGGCGTCGAAGGCGGCGGTGAGTTGTTTCACCGAGGCGCTGCACCACAACCTCGTGTCGGAGAACACCGCACTGCGGGCGTCGGTCTTCTATCCGTCGGGCGGGCTGCTGCGCACCGGTCTGTTCACCGCGAGTCGCAACCGACCCGAGCACCTGGCCCGGCAAGGTGAAGGCACCGGTCGTACCGGGATGACCTTCGACCAGATGAAGGACATGTTGGCCAAGGCCGGCCGGGACGTGACCGAGGCGAACCTCGAAGACCTCGGCGAGTTCGTGGTGACCGAGACCGCGGCGCGTCGCTACATCATCGCCCGGGATCTCGACGACACGGTTGCGTTGCTCCACCGCCGGGCGGACGCCGTCGGCGAGCGGGTGGTCCCACCCCACCACGGCATGCCCACCTGAGTCAGCGGTCGCGGAAGCCTTTGCCGGCGAGGATCTTCGGGGCGCACTTCTCGACCCGTGCTTCGCGGGTCGCCGCCTGCTTGGCGTCGGAGATGTGCAGGTTGTACTCACGTTGGCGGCCGGGCGTGAGTGCCGCGAACGCGGCGCGGAACTTCGGGTCCCGATCGAGGCGCGCCTGGAGTTCGGACGCGAACACGACCTCCGGCGCGGGCCCGACCTCGAGGCCGGCGTCCTCGACGGCGATCGCCTCGGCGACGTAGGACCTCACCGTCTTGGACAGTCGCTTCACGTCGGCCACCGATCGGAAGCACATGCGGAGTGCGGATCGGGAGTTCGGACCTTGAGATTCGAGCACGCCGTCGGGGTCGGGCAGGAGCGCGCCCTTGAAGAACATGAGGGCGAGGAAGTCCTTCATCTCCTGGAAGATCACGATGTTCTTGCCGTCGTGGCTGAACGTCGGCTTGCCCCATTTGATCGCCTCGGTGAGCCCGGCCCGAAGCAGGATCGGGCGCAACGCGGCCATCTCCGCAGGCCACTTCGTCGATCGATCGATGAAGGCATCGACCTTCGGGTCGGTGGCGGTCATGAACCCTCCTGCCGGCCGAGGTGACGTTCGAGGAACTGCGCGGTCGCGAGGAACTCCTCCACCGGGACTTCGATGTGCGAGCCCGGGTTCGCGTGCAGTCGTTTGTCGGCGGTACCGATCGCGTCGAAGAGATCGAACGCTCTGGCGCGGTCGAAGAGTTCGTCGTTCCACTGCACGAGGAACAGGACCGGGCAGGTGATCGCGGCCGCGTCGGCCCGGAGTCGTTCCTTCGTGGGTCCGGTGAGTCCCATGAGGCCGAGGACCGCCACCGAGACCCGCGGTTCCGCGGCCACGAACGGGAGACCGAAGATCGTGCCCATCGACAGGCCCCAGTAGCCGACCGGGCCCGGGCCGAGCACCGTCGGGTCCTGGAGGGCATCGAGCGTCGCCCCCCAGTCGGCGACCATCTCGTCGGTCACGGTCGGGTCGTCGCGCCAGAGGTTGGTCAGGTTCGTGAAGTTCTCGACGCGGTCGATGCCGCCGTCGGGGCGACGGTCGCCCTGCACCGGACCATCGATGGCCGCCACCGCGAAGCCCTGCCGGCGGACCAGCCGCCGGGCCAGGCCGAGGATGTACTCCTCCCGCTTGTGACCCGACGCGCCGTGACCGAGCAGGACGAGCGGAGGCGTCGTACTCGTGTCTTCCGGCGTCCAGAGCACCCCCGGAGCCGTCCGCGATCCTCGGTGGACGTCGAATCGTCGTTCCGTGACCCCGCGTGCCGTCGTCGCGTCGCCGACCCAGTCGAAGCTCATCACCGGGAAACTACCGCTCGATGCAACCGTCGCGTCGCGGGCCCGACGCCCCGGGCCGGGCCCGCGACCTTGCACTCAGTAGCTGAACGTGGTGGCGCCGTCGCCGATCCAATCCCACAGCGGCACCGTGCCGCCGATCGTGGCATTCCCGACGAGTGAGGCCTCGTCCAGGTCGCGGGCGTTGAAACAGATCGGGCAGACGAGGAACGTGCCGCCGGCGGTTTCGTACCGGTCCATGAGGTCGGCGATGGGCGGGCATCCGTCGCACGCCGTACCGAGCGCGACTCCGGCCGTCGCCAGACGGACCGCTTCCTTGGTGAGGAACATGAGGGTGTCCCGCCCGCCTTCGGCGGCACCGACGGCGACGAGCAACGCCACGGTCACCTTCTCGGGGTCCTCGAGCCCGGTGGTCAGGCTGATCGCGGCCCGCGCCATCAGACCAGCTCCGCCGTGGTCGGGTCGATGACCGCCTCGACCCGCCGGATGCTGTCGGCCGGGAAGCCGCCACACCGTGCGTGTTCCCGAATGATGTCCGCGTCCGGGGCGACGTAGACGCAGTAGATCTTGTCGTCGACGACGTGGCTCTGGACCCACTGGATCGACGGGCCGAGGTCGCTCAGTACGTCGTTGGAGGCACGGGCCAGCTCGGCGAGCTGGGTCTGGCTCATCCCGCCGGCACCGGGAACGGTCCGCTCGATGATGAATTTCGGCATGTGGTTGCTCCTTGGTTGGGCCCCGGTCGGGCCGTCGAGCGCACCGTACGGAAGGCCGTGGATCAGTACATGAGGTGTTCACCCCATGGCTGTGACGGCGGGCTACCGTGCTCCCGTGGCGGGCTCCGGGGTGCGGCTCAACGAGGTCCTGGTGGCAGTCTCGATCGCCACGGACCTCGGGCTCGGTCAGCCGTCCGAGCACATGGTGCGGAGTGCACGGTTGAGCCTGCGGTTGGGCGAACGTCTCGGTCTCGACACCGACCAGCTCGCCGTGTTGTACGACGTCAGCCTGCTGACCTACGTCGGCTGCCCGGTCTACGGCAACGAGGCGGCGCTGGTGTTCGGCGACGACATCGAGTTCCGTTCCGGTACCTACGATGTCGATCTCGGCGCACGCGACGGCATGCGGTACTCACTCGGGCGGGCGGGGAGTGGGAGTTCGGGCCTGGACCGTTGGCGCCGGAAGTTCCAGCTGATGGTCACGAACGGTCGCGAAATTGCCAAACAGATGGCCAACCACTGCTCGGCAGCCGGCCTGCTCGCCGACGAACTCGGGCTCGCCCCCGAAGTCCGGGCCGGGATCGAACAGTCCTACGCCCGGTGGGACGGCAAGGGCGTGCCGGGTGGTCTCCACGGCGACCAGCTCTCGTTGGCATCGCGGGTGTCGCACGTCGCCGATGCGGCGGAGGTGCTCGAGCGCCGTCTGGGTCGCGACGACGCCGTCGAGGTCATCGGATCACGGGGCGGAAGCCACTTCGACCCGGCGGTCATCGCGGCACTGACGTCTGACGCGGATTCCCTGTTCGACGGCCTCGCTGACGACACCGTCGACGTGCTGCTCGATCTGGAGCCGGTGGTGCGCCCCGAGTTGACCGACGATGAACTCGACGCGGCCCTCATCGCGGTCGGAGATTTCTGTGACCTGCGCACGCCGTGCTTCGCGGGCCATGCGCGCGGTACGGCCGAGTTGGCAGCGGGAGCGGCGGAGGCATTGCGCCTGCCGCCTGACGAGGCCCGTCTGCTCCGACGCGCCGCGTATATCCACGACGTCGGTCGATTCGGAGTGCCGGGCGGAGTGCTCGCCAAGCCCGGACCGCTCAGCGGCACCGACCTCGAGCGGATGCGAATGCACGTGTACTACGTCGAGCGCATCTTCAGTCGACCAGAACCACTCGCACGGATCGGACTCGTCGCGTCGATGCATCACGAGCGGATGGACGGCTCCGGATATCACCGGGCTGCGGCCGGTGCGGTCCTGACGAACCCATGCCGCATCCTGGCCGCGGCGGATGCGTACCACGCAATGCTGCAACCGCGTCCGTACCGGGCGTCGTTCGCGCCCAATGATGCCGCCGCTGAGATCCGCGCCGATGTCACCGCGGGACGGCTCGATCCGATCGCGGCCGAAGCGGTACTCGAAGCCGCCGGACACCGCCGAGGTGGGTCACGGTCCGGCGGTCCGGCCGGACTCACGGCCCGCGAATGCGAGGTGCTGGCGCTCCTGGCCGTCGGTCTACCCAACAAGGGGATTGCGCATCGGCTCGGTATCAGCCCGAAGACGGCCGGCAACCATGTCGAACACATCTACACCAAACTCGGTGTGACCAATCGGGCGGGCGCGGCCTTGCTCGCCATGCGTCACGGCATCGTGAGCGAGACACAGTTCGCACCCGAGTAGCCGCGGGCCTGCGAACCACTGTGCAGCCCGAGGGCGCACGTACCGGCTGAAGGGAGCGACCATGGCGGAGTACCACGAGGGTCAGCGAGCACTGCAGGACCGCTTCGATACCCGGCGGCTGGCGAACCGGCTCCAGGAAGCGACGACCGACATCGTCGGTGAGCCGTACCGTCGGTTCATCGAAGCGCGCGACATGTTCTTCCTGGCGACGACCGATGCCGACGGTATGCCGCAGTGTTCGTACAAGGGCGGCGAGCCCGGGTTCGTACGCGTCGTCGACGACCACACGATCGCGTTCCCCGTCTACGACGGCAATGGCATGTTCCTCTCGACCGGCAACATCGCTGTGCATCCCAATGTCGGGATGCTGTTCATCGACTTCGAGGGTGGGACCCGGCTCCGATTCAACGGCGTCGCGACCGTCGAGGAGGACGACGCGCTTGTCGCGGAGTATCCCGGAGCACTCCTGGTCGTGCGGGTGCGGGGTCAAGCCGTGTTCGCCAACTGTCGTCGGTACGTCCACCGCTACGAACTCGTCGAACGGTCCCCGTTCGTGCCTGCAGCCGGAGGCGAAGCGCCGGTGCCGGATTGGAAGCTCGAACCCTGGTTCGCCGGGACGCTCGCCGACGGTGACCCGGCACTCGACCCCGACCATCCGGTCGCGCCGGCGCTGCCACAGTTCTGACCGATGCGCCGCCTGTGGTGGGAGCTGGTCAGAGCGTGAGCCCGTAGGCCAGATCCCCATTCGGGTCGACGTCGTAGTACTCGACGCCCTCGGTCACGTGCGGGTCGTCGGCGCCGAACGCGACCGCGATCTTGTTGGCGCTGTTGCGCGCGACGTCGAGGACGAGTTCGACGAGTTGGGATTCCGAGAACTCGGCGCGGAGGGCCGCGGCCAGGTCGTCGGGCCATGCGCCCGGGCTCCAGACCATCGTGTCCACGAGTCGCAACGCGAGCCGGTGACGGGGGGAGAGCTCGTCGACATTGCCATCGAGAGCCGCGACGAGATCTTCGCCGGCACCCGATCGCACCGCGGTGACGTTCCGGAGTGACTGGCACAGCCGACAGTTGTGGGCCCGGGCGCCGCGCAGCCGTACGACTTCGGTCGTGACCGGATCAACGGCGTCGAGCAGGGCGACCGCGCGCATGAAGTCTTCGAGGGTGGACCACAGATCCGCACCCGGTTCGGCGACCCCGGTGGGTACGGTCGTGTCGAACAGCGACCGGAACGCGACGTTGACGCGCGTCCCGAGGTCGAGCACGTAGAGCGCCTGGACCGTGGGGAACGCGGCCGCGCCCAGCGACGCCATCGCCGCATCACGAAGCTCGGCGTCGACACCACTCACGTCGACGACGAACTGGGCGCCGAACCGCGCGACCGCGACGAGGAGGTCGGCCGGACGGGCAGCACCCGGGTCGATCGCGAGGTCGGGCGTGGTGATCCGGAGTTCGTCGCCCACGAGGGCAGCGAGCGATCGCACCGCATCGGCGTCTCCGGCGGCCGTGGTCAGGCCGAGGGCGCGGGACCATGCCGCAATGGGCGTCGGCGCGAGTGCGGCGGGATCAGCGGGCACGGTTCAGAAGGTAGACCCATTGGGGGCCAGCGGGCTCGCGGTGCCCGGCACCCCGGCCGCGAACAGCGACGCGAACGCGGCGTCCTCACGCGCCCGGGCCCCGGTCACCAGATCCGATCGTCCCGCGATGATCAGCGCCTTGGTCGCGACGATCGACCCGAGTGGGCCGGCGGAGGCGATCTCCCGGGCGAGCGCGACGGTCCGATCCACGACCTCGTCGTCGGGTACGACGTCGAGCGCAAGGCCGTAGTCGACGGCCTCCGTCGCGCTGACCCAACGGCCCGAGAGCAACGTGAACGCCGCCCGTTGCCAACCCATGATGGCCGGGAACGTGGCCGACGATGCGGCTTCGGGCGCGACGCCGAGCGGGACGAACGGACCGCGGAGTCGCGCCGACTCGGCGATGAGGGCGGCGTCGCAGAAGGGGAGGAGGGTCATGCCGATCCCGACGCCCACGCCGTTGACGGCGGCGAGGAGGGCCTTCGGGAACGTGGCGATGGCCTCGAGGAACGTGCCGAACGCGTGTCCTTGCTCGGCGCCGGCCGCGGCCGCGTCGCCGCTGGCCGCGCTCATCAACTCGCCCAGGTCGTTGCCGGCGCAGAACGCCCGGCCGGCCCCGGTGATCACCACCGCGGCGATGGCGTCGTTCGTGGCCGCGTCGGCGAGCGAGTCCGCGCACGCCTGATACGACGCGCTGGTCATCGCGTTGAGCTTCTCGGGACGGTCGAGGGTGAGGAGGCGAACGCCGTCCGCGTCGTGAGTCTGGATCATCGCCGGATCCTGGCATGTCGGGATCCGTGGGGGCGAGGTCGGCCGCGTCGGTAGGCTCCGCGCCCGATGACTCACGAACGCGAGCTGACCGAGCCGGTCGACCTGTGCACGCCCGACGGGGCCGCCCTCAACGCCGCGGCGCGCGGCTGGTCGCGCCGGCCGTTGCACCGTGCCAACCTCGACGGCGGGTGGGGTGCGAACAAGCGGTGGGACTACTGGGCGGTGCTCGCCGCGGACGTCGTGGTCTCCTGCGTCTACTCCGACATCGACCACCTCGGGTTGGCCGACGTGTGGTGGGCCGATCTGACAACCGGGGAGTCCGGAGGCACCGCCATCGTCACCGAGTCCGACGTGATGCACCTGCCGGAGCGTTGCGGAACCGAGACGTTGCACGTCAGTCGCGACGGCCTCGATCTCACGATCGGCGCGGAAGACGCCGACGGCACCCGTCTCCGCGCGAGCTGGACCGAGCCGGACGGTCGCGCCGGACATTTCGACATCGTGGTCACGCAGCCTGCGGGTCACGAATCCCTCAACGTCGTCATCCCGTGGAGCGACGAACTGTTCAACTTCACGTCGAAGCAACAAGCCCGTCCGGCGACCGGCGAGGTCGTGGTGGGCGAGCGCCGGTGGGAGCTGGGAGCGGGTGGCGACGCGTGGGGGGTGCTCGACGTCGGCCGCGGTCGCTGGCCACATCGGATCGACTGGAACTGGGGCGGCGGCGCGGGCCGGAGTGGCGATCACGTGGTCGGGTTGCAGTTCGGTGCCAAGTGGACCGAGGGGACCGGCTTCACCGAGAACGGGGTGATCGTCGACGGTGTGCTCACCAAGCTCGGGAACGAACTCGTCTGGGACTACGACTGGGATCGGCCGTTGGATCCGTGGACCGTCTCGGATCCCGGCGGTCAACTGCACGCGGTACTGACACCGACGTTCGACAAGCACACCGACGTCGGCGACGCGCAGTTCGGCAGTGAAGTCCACCAGGTGTTCGGCACGTGGACCGGCGAGGTCACGACCGACGCGGGGCTGCGACTCGAGTTCGATGCGCTGCTCGGCTTCGCGGAGGAAGCCCGCCAGCGATGGTGAGCCGGTGAAGCCCGCGAGCGCGGCGGCTCGGGACGCGTACCCCGCGGCGATCGCCGCGTTGGAACTCCTCGCCGGTGGCGACGGCACGGTGCGCGTCCCGACGGTGCAATGGGTCGGCCCGGACTGTTCGTATCTCGGGTGTGTCGGCATCGTCGGCCGCCAGCTCGGACGCGTCCAGCACGAACTCGGCGACGCCGACCACACCCGGATCGGCACCGACCTCGGGCACTTCCTCGCCTGGCTGCACCGGCTGCACCTGCCGGACGCACGCGTCGTGACGGTCGACGACGAGATCGCCCAGTTCGTCGAGCGGTCGATCGCGGCGTGGCCGACCATCGAACGGGAACTCTCGAACGCCGAAGCGGCGGCACTCTCGGAGTTCGTCCACCACGAGCTGCCCGAGACCCTCCGAATGCTCGACCGCGATCCACGCCTGTGTCACGGCGACCTCGGCTCGTACAACCTGATCCTCGGCGACGACGGCATGATAGGGGTGATCGACTTCGGCGACATCGGCGTGTTCGACCGCTCGAAGGACTTCATCGGCTTCGAGCACCCGGCGATGTTGGAAGCGGCGCTGCGTGCCTATGGCGATGCACCGAACCTTCGCACCAAGGTCGACATCCGAGCACGGGCGCTGCCACTCCTCGATCTCCCGTTCCTGATCGCTCATGACGACGATCGCGCGGTGGGGAGACTGCTGGATCGCCTGCGTCGGTCAGTGACCACCGATGGTTGACGTCGTCCTCGTCGAGCCTCAGATCGCGGCGAACACCGGCAACATCGTCCGCCTGTGCGCGAATGTCGGCGCGACGCTGCATCTCGTCGAGCCACTCGGCTTCTCCCTCGACGACTGGGCGCTGCGTCGTGCCGGTCTCGACTATCACGAGATCACCGACGTGCGGGTATGGGAATCGTGGGCGGCGTGTCGGGCCGGCGCCGGCCGGGATCGTCGATGGTGGGCAACGACGAGTCTCGGCAGTGGGTGTCGCTATGACGAGGTCGACTATCGCAGCGACGACGTCCTCGTGTTCGGGTGCGAGTCCACCGGACTTCCCGACCCGGTGCTGGACGATTTCCCGGAGCCGCAGCGCCTGCGCATCCCCATGCGGCCGCAGAACCGCAGCCTCAACCTCGCCAACGCGGTGAGTGTCGTGGTCTACGAGGCGTGGCGGCAGGCCGGCTTCGACGGGGCCGCCGCCGGCACATTCTCCGAATCACTGCGGGGTCCGGCCTCCCGGCCGTGACTCAGGCGCGGCGGCGATGGGCCTCGGAGTGGTCCCAGTCGGCGAGCAGGGTGCGGATCGCGGTGAGCAGGATCAACGGTTGGTCGAGCATCGCGTGGTGGCCCGCCTCGGGGATCTCGATGATGGGGGTGACGCGGCCGAGACGGTCGTACATGGACGCACCGATGTCGTCGGTGACGAGCCCGTACTCGGACTTGAGCAACGCGAGCCGGCACGTGACGTCGTCGAGATAGGGGAGCGCGATCGAGCGCATTCCCATCCCGAACTGTTCGAAGATCCGCCGGTCGAACTTCCACTGGTATCCACCGTCGACGGCATGCAGCGACCGTCGGGCCACGTGATCCATCACGTAGTCGAGGTAGTGGTCCTGTCCCGGAACGGTGCGGAACCGCGCCACCGCCTCGTCGATCGACGGGTACGTGCGCGGCCGACCGAATGCCTCGCGCAGGTGGTACGCGCCGATCTCCGGGTCGGGTTCGGTGACCGGCGAGTCGCACACGATCACTCCCGACAGATGGCTGGCGTGGCGAGCCGCGGTGGCGATGGTGACGAAGC
This sequence comes from uncultured Bifidobacteriaceae bacterium, assembly GCA_964544295.1. Taxonomy (GTDB): domain Bacteria; phylum Actinomycetota; class Acidimicrobiia; order IMCC26256; family JAENVU01; genus JAENVU01. The sequence goes on along the minus strand of CAZJBJ010000010.1, from coordinate 6,066 downwards.
CGCCCATGCTGTGGCCGATCACGACGGGCAAACCGTCGATCTGGCCGGCGATCGCGGCGGCACGCACCTCGTCCGTCCACTGCTCGAGGGAGTACTCGTCGCGGTGGGTGCTGTCGCCGTGGCCCGAGAGGTCGACCGCGACGACGCGGAACTCGTCGGCGAAGGTCGCGGCCACATGGGTCCACCAATGCGCGTGGGCACCGCCGCCGTGCACGAAGACGAGGCCGCGGTTCCCGGGCCGTCCCCAGGCGAGGAAGTTGATCGGACCGTCGACGTCGACCGTTCCCCGTTCGATCGGTACGGAAAGCGCGCGCGAAAACCACGAAGGGGCATCAGGAAGGGGTTGGTAGCTCGACATGCGCTGCGATCGTGAGGAAATACGGCGGAATCGACACCGATGCTACGACCGGACCCCCGCTTGGCTGGACCCGGACGACCTGGGATCACGCCCGAGCCGGAGCTTGCGGAGGCGAGCAGGTCGGGAGGCGTCCCACCGCAACGGACCCGGGAGTGGTCGACCGACTTGTGCGAAAGCCGGACGACCCGAAGCGAAGGTTGAATGTCGGACCGGTCGGGTGCCACGCTGGCGCCATGACCTCGAACCCTCGTTCTCTCCCGCGCTCGCCGGTCCGGGTCGCAGCCGCGATGGCCGCAGTGGTCGTCGCGCTCGCGTCGTGCGGCGGCGGTTCCGACACCAAGGCGGCCGACGGAGGGGCCCCGCCCGCGAAGGAGAAGCCGGGGCGCTGTGACTGGGAGTTCAACACCGTCGGCTTCTGGTCCCAGAATCCGCCCACCGAAGCGTCGGATCACGTCGAACACATGGGCAACACGCACGGCGCACAGCCGTGGAAGCCGATCGTCGACCGGAAGCAGTGCGCGACGCTCGAGGAGCAGTTCGCCGCGATGGACGCAGTGGTCGAGCAGTACCCGACGGCGCAGTCGGCCCTCGACGCCGGCTGCTACCGCGCCACCGTCTACGTGCCGGGGATCGCCGCGCACTACGTGTGCCGACAGAACTTCGGTCCGAAGGCGGTGCTCGAGAAGCCGTTGATGTTGTTGTACGGGGGCAGCGCACCCACCGCGCCGATCGTCGGACTCAGCTACATGATCTTCTCCGACGACGCGCCGAACACCGACCCGGATGCCGAACTGTGGGCGCAGTACATGCCGTGGCACTACCACTCCGGTCTCTGTACCAACTCCGCCGGGCTCGTGATCGGTGGCGACAACAGTGACCCCGGCCAGTGCGAGGCACGCGGCGGGAAGGTGGGAGGTCGGACGGGATGGATGGGGCACTACTGGCTCGACAACTGTCCGAGCCCGGACGGCGTCTTCTCCGCCGACAACCCGCGACTCGACCCCGAGGTTGGCCGGTACAATGACGCGCCCGAGCATGCGGCCGACACCGCCGCGTTGGTGGCCGCGCCGTGTCAGGGCTCGAAGATGGTGATCGACCCGCAGGGCGACGATCGGTTCGGCAAGCCCAAGGGCATGAGCGATCGAGCGTTGGTCGACGCGACCCCGGCCATGGACCACGAGATGGACCACAGCCACGACGCCACCAAGCCCGCGACCTAGGGGTTCGGTCAGGTCGGCAATCCGCGTTCTCGTACACAAGCTGCACGCTGGGGTGTGCGAACCGCGTGCCGGAACTGCGGCCGAGGACCATCGCCGAAGCCGGACGACCCGAAAGGTATGTCTCACCTGGTTGGTACGGTGCCGCGGTGATCGATTCGGTGCAGGGAGTGAGCTACGGCGCGTCGGCGACTGAGGCGCTGGCTGTGGCAATCGCGGAGATCCAGGCGGAGGACCGGCTCCGTCCCGTCACGGTCATCGTGCCGTCGAACGCGGCCGGGTTGGCGGCGCGCCGGGTGTTGGGTGCGGCGGGTGGGTTGGCCAACGTCGGCTTCCTCACGCCGTTCGCGCTGGCCGAGCGTCTGGGTCGGGCCCGGGCGGCCGCGGCCGGCCAGGAGCAGCTCACCGAGCCGCTGTTGATCGCCGCGATCCGCCGTGAACTTCGCAGTGACGCCGGCATCTTCGATCCGGTCGCGACCCACACCGGCACGGAACGGGCCCTGGCCCGCCGGTATGCGGAGCTGTCGCGTGCCGAACGGGAGACGTTGGACCGCATCACCCGGGCCGGTTCGGCGCGGGCACGGGCGCTGGTCGCGTTCTGTCGCCGGGTCCGGGAACGGCTGGCCGGCTACGCCGACGAGGATGCGCTCGCCGATCACGCGATGGCCGCCGTCGCCGCCGCCGACACCGTGGTGGCCTACCTGGGCGCGGTCGCCGTGCACCTGCCCCAACCCCTCGCCCCGCGGTTGAGTGCGCTGATCGCCGCAGTCCTCGAGTGCCGGCCGGGTCGGGTCCTCGTCGGACTCACCGGCGACGCCGATGCCGATGCCTCCGTACGCGAGTCCTGCGCGCGCCTGATCGGTGCGCCGGATGTCGATCTCGACGTCGAGGTCGCGATCACGACCGGCACCGAGATCATCACGGCCTCGGATCCGGACGAGGAGGTGCGCGCGGTCGTGCGCCGCATGCTCTCCATCGCCGAGACCGGTGTGCCCTTCGACCGGATGGCGGTCCTCTACCCGCCGGTCGAACCGTACGCCCGTACGATCGACGCGCACCTGCGGGCGGCCGGGATCGCGCACAACGGGCCGGCCGTGCGGACGCTCGCCGATTCGATGGCGGGTCGGATGCTCGATCGGTTGTTGGATCTCGTGGGTTCGGAGTTCGCGCGCGACGAGTTGGTCGCGTGCTTCGCGAGTACGCCGATGCGCGGTGCCGATGGCGCGCCGATCCCGATCGAACGGTGGGACCGGATCTCGCGTCGTGCGGGCGTCGTCGACGGCGACGGCTGGGAAGTCGGCCTCGAGGCGTACGCCCGGGACCTCGGGCAACAGGCCGACGATCGCGCGGCGGCGGGCGTCGGTGGCGAGATGGCGTTCCGGCGGGAGGCGCAGGCGGCGCGTGCGCTCGGCGAGTTCGTCGGTTCGCTCCGCGACCGCCTCGACGCGATGGAGCGGGCGTCGGGTTGGGTTGCCCGAGCGGCGGCCGCGCGAACGGCGCTGCTCGATCTGCTCGGTGAGAGCACCGTCCGATCGGCCTGGCCGGAATCGGAGCAGGACGCGTTGGCGGCGGTCCTCCTCGTGCTCGATCGGTGCGCGGCGCTCGACGCGGTGGAGCCGGAACCGAGCTTCGGGGTGTTCGCGAGTGCGGTCGCCACGGAGCTGCGCGCCCCGGTCGGTCGCATCGGTCGCTACGGCGAAGGTGTGATGGTCGCCGGCCTGGCCACCGGAATCGGTCTCGATCTCGAAGCGGTCTTCGTGGTCGGGCTCACCGAAGGCGTGATGCCGGCGGCAGGCCGGGAGGACGCGCTCCTCGCCGACGCCGATCGGGCGCTCGCCGTGGCGGGGGAGCTACGAACCCGAGAGCATCGACGCGCCCAGCAGCGGCGGGAGTACCTCGCGGCGCTGGCGGCGGCATCCCGGCACCGGATCCTGTCGTGTGCGCGCGGGGATCTGCGTTCCGCGCGGGAACGGTTGCCGTCGCGGTACCTGTTGGAGACGGCGTCGGCCCGGCGCGGTGAGCGCGTCTTCGCCAGCACGTTCGCGGATCTCGACGCGGCGACGGGTGTCGACATCGTGCCGTCGTTCGCTGCAGGGTTGGCTCGGTGCGACGGGGCCGGCTCGCTGGCCGATCGCGACCTCGGAGTTCTCGCGCTCGCGGCCGAATCAATGGACGTCGTCGATCACGAACTCGTGCGGTCGACGCCGATCGCGGCGGGCATCGAAGCCGTGCGCGGTCGCGCCTCGGATGCGTTGACCCGGTGGGACGGCAACGTCGGTTCGGTCGCCGAGTTCGTGCCGTCACCGGGCAACGGGGAGATCGTGTCGGCGACCCGGCTCCAAGACTGGTGCACCTGCCCGTTCAAGTACTTCCTGACCAACGTCGTCCGAGTCCCCGTCGAGGACGAGCCCGAACGGTTGCTGGAACTCTCGCCGCTGGCACGCGGCACGCTGGTGCACGCGGTGCTGGAACAGTTCATCGCGGAGGAGCTCGCACGACCTCCCGAGGATCGGGTGCCCGCCGGTCGGCCGTGGCCGCCGGCCGCGCACGAGCGCATCCTGGAAATCGTCGACGAGCGCGCGGCCGAGGCCGAAGCGAAGGGGATCACGGGCAAGGCCGTCCTGTGGGCGCTGCACCGCGAGGAGATCGAGGCGGACGTCGTCGAGTTCCTCGCCTGGGACTCCCACTACCGGGTCGAGGAAGGCGTCGTTCCCGAGTCCGTGGAGGTGCCGTTCGGGTTCGACGCCGCGCCCCCGGTCGAGATCACGGTGCCGAGCGGCGCGGTCGTGCGCTTCCGGGGCCGCGCCGATCGCACCGACCGGCGACCGGACGGCACCCGTGTCGTGCTCGATTACAAGACCGGCGGCGTGCCGCGGGCGCCGGATGGCTGCGAGAACGACCCGGTGTGGGCCGGTCTCCGACTGCAGCTCCCCGTGTACGCGGAGGCCGTTCGGCAACAGCAGGGGGTTGACGCCGTCGAGTCGGCGTACTGGTACGTCTCGCAGCGGGGCGGGTTCCGGCAGGTCGGGGTGGAGCTCGACGATGAGACCGGGCGACGGTTCCGTGAAGTGGTGGGCCAGATCGTCGAAGGAATCGACCGTGGGATCTTCCCGGCCGCGCCCGGCGAACCCAACTACTTCAACGCCGCCGGGTCCAACTGCACCTACTGCGACTTCGACGCGCTGTGTCCGGCCGATCGGGGTGCGCAGTACGACGCCAAGGCGGACGCCCCGGAGTTCCAGGTGTTCCACGACCTCATGCCGGAGGTGGAGGAATGACCGATGCCCTGATCGACGACCACGTCCGGCGGCGGATCACCCACGACGGTCTCGACGAGTTGCTCTTCGTCGAAGCCGGCGCCGGGACGGGCAAGACCAAACAACTCGTCGATCGTGTCATCTCACTGGTCGTCGCACGTGATGTCCCGATGCGCGAGATCGCCGCGGTCACCTTCACCGAGGCGGCCGCCAGCGAACTGCGGTCCCGGATCCGCGAGGCGTTCGAACGGACGGTGCACGACCCGAACGCCGACGCGGCGACGCGCGCACGATGTGAGGCGGCCCTCGCGGAACTCGACAGCGCGGCGATCGGTACCGTCCACGCGTTTGCGCAGCGGATCCTCGCCGAGCACCCGATCGAGGCCGGACTTCCGCCGAGCGTCGAAGTGCTGGACGAGGTCGAGAGCCTGCTCGAGTTCGGTCAGCGGTGGCGGGATGAGGTGGACCGCATGTTCGCCACCGCGGAACTCCAGCCGATCATCACGCTGGCGCGCCTGCTCGACGTGCGTATCGACGATGCGAAGCTCCCGTCGTTGCGCGAGGTCGCCGCCGTCTTCGCCGACAACTGGGACCGACTCGACTCGCTGCTCGACGAACCGATCGTCGAGCCACCGGTGGACCGGACGGCAGCCTGTGCCGCGATCGCCGGTCTCGAACCGGTCCTGGCCCACTGCGCCACCATCGCCGACGACAAGCTGGCCGAACGTTTGCTGACGTACGCACCCGAGATCGCCGAGGTGGCTGCGGCGCTCGCTCACGGTTCCGACCGGGCCGTGTTGCGGGTCGTGGCCCGGCGGGCGAAGGACACGAAACGCTGGGCGGCGGGGAACGTCGGTCAGGCCACGGTCTGGGGCGACGCCGCAACCAAGAAGGCCGTCGTCGCCCAGGTCAACGAGGCCGAAGCCACGCTCGTGGCGATCCGTGACGCCACGGCCGATGCGGTGCTCCGGGTCCTCGGCGGTGAGGTCGCACGGTTCACCCTGGCGTCGGCCGAGTCCCGTCTGCGTGACGGCCGGCTCGAGTTCCACGATCTCCTCGTGTTCGCCCGCCGGCTGCTGCGTACGAGCGCCGAGGCCCGCCGGGCATTGCACGGCCGCTACCGCCGGCTGCTCATTGACGAGTTCCAGGACACCGACCCGATCCAGGTCGAGCTCGCGACCCTGATCGCGGCATCGGTGACCGACGACGGACCGGTCCCCGCCTGGAACGCGGC
>CAZJBJ010000009.1:0-44719 GCA_964544295.1 uncultured Bifidobacteriaceae bacterium | reverse complement strand
GGAGGTCGCCGGCAGCACCGGATTCGGCGCCTCGTAACAGTCCTTCGCGGCACCGTCGAGGTCCTTGGCCTTGCCGTCCTTCACCGCCTGCTCGAGCTCTTCGAGCGTGACCTCACGCACGTCGCCCTTGATGCCGGCCGTGTTGACCGCGGCCTTGGCGAGACATTCGAACAGCTCGCCCGGCTTTTCACTTGCGTGTGCAACTCCAGGGACGGTCAGCGTGACGCCGACCGCCATGACTCCACACAGCAACAATCTGCGGATGCGCATGGCGCGTCCTCTCCTTGTGTCGAGCGGTCTAGAGGAACTTGAGGACGAAACCGATGAGCGCGAGCGCTTCGGCGAACGCGATACCCAGGAACATCGTCGTTCTGATGTTTCCGGCCATCTCGGGCTGGCGGGCCATGGCCTGCACCGACTGACCGACGAGCACGCCGATACCGATGCCGGGGCCGATGGCCGCGAGGCCGTACCCGACGTTCGCCAGACCGGACTGCAGGTCGCCGGTGATTGCCGCCAGGTGGACAATGGTGCTCAAGGTACTCAAGGGTCTCTCCTTGTTCTCGGTTGAGATCTCAGTGGTCGGGGTGGGCTGATTCGGCGATGTACACCGCGGTCAGCATGGTGAAGATGTAGGCCTGCAAGAGGGCGACGAGGATCTCGAACGCGGTCATGAAGATGAGGCCGAAGAACGGGAAGGGCACGAACAGGAGCTGGTAGATCCCGCTGTTGTGGTTGAGCAGCTCCTGGCACATCACCGCGAACACGGTGAGGAGTACGTGGCCCGCCACCATGTTGGCGAAGAGCCGGACCGCCAGCGAGAACGGTCGGACGAGGAACTTCGAGAAGAACTCGATCACGAACACCAGCGGGAGGAGCGCCCCGGGGACTCCGCTCGGCGCACACGCCTTGATCGGGTACAGCGGGCCCTGGTGTTTGAAGCCGACGACGATGAACACGATCCAGGTCACGATCGCCAACATCACCGGGATCGCGATCCGCGACGTCGCCGGGAACTGGATCCCCGGCACGATCGACCAGACGTTGATGAACAGGATGAAGAAGAACATGGACGCGAGGAACGGCGTCCACTTCTTGCCGTCCTCGCCGCCGATGACCTCCACCGAGATGTTCTGCTCGACCATCTCGTAGCCCGACTCCGCGAAGTTCTGGAGTCCGACCGGGATCAACGCCTTGCGCCGGGAGCCCCACAAGAAGACGAACAGGCAGAGGACCGACGCCACCAGGACCATGACGATGGTCTTGTTGAGGCCCAACGGCCCGAAGTCGTCCCACTCGAAGAGTGGGGAGATGCCCTTCGGGAACAGGTCGGCGAGAACGAACACGCTTCCTCTCCTACTTCTGACGAGACAGGGGACGAGGCTTCAGACCCGGAGCGCCCAACGTCAATCCGACGCGGGGCACCTCCCAGGCGAGCACGACGATATGGGCGAGCGCCACCGTGAGCACGAAGGTGCGGAGGTCGATCGCATCGATCTCGCGCACGACCACACCGAGGACGGTCACCAGGATGAGCAGGCTCAGGTAGCCGATCATGGCTCCGGCGGCGGCGCCCATCGCGCCGAGCCGACCGGCACCGGTCATGAGGCGGGCGAGCATCAGGAAGTTCGCCGCGACCACGATCATGCCGAGCAGGCCGCCCGCAACCCCGGGCCAACCGGCGACGAGCCCACCGACGACCATGGCCAGTGGGGTGAGGATCGCGGCTCGCCGGACGAGATCGAGGGCGATCTCGGTCTCCGCGGCGGGCGCGACGGCGTCGCCGACGGGAGGCACCTGGCCGTCGCCGGTCATGCCGGCCGCCGGGTCCACGGCTTGCCTTCGTCGTGGCGGGCGGAACGGGTCTGGTAGGTCGACCAGGCCCAGACCCCGACGGCGACCACACCGAGCACCCCGAAGAGGACCATCAGAACGGGCTTGGTGCCGAGCAGGCCGTCGAGCCACCAGCCGAGGGCACCGAACAGGACCGGGGCGAGCGCGAACGTGAGGGCCTGGCTCAGCGCGTCGTTGTAGACCGCAGTGCGTGTCCTCGTCGGGAGTCTCACCCGAACACCATCCCGTCTCCGGGCGTTGCCGCCCGACCCCCTAGAACCGCCTCGACTCGCCCGAGGCGCTTGTGAATGCTTTCCCAAACTAGCGAGTCACCCCGGGTCGTGCAAACCGGAGACCCATGATGTTCGGCGCTATCCGGCGTCGCTCCGACGGCGGGATTCCAGGTCGATCACGGCCGCGGTTGCCGCCTCCTCCTCGGCTGCGATCGCCTGCGCCTCCCGCTTACCCGGGAAGAAGAACGCGTAGAGCAGGAGGGCCAGTGCCATCACGCCGATCGGCACGAGTGCGTTGCCCTGACGGGTGTAGGCGGGGACCAACGCGAGGCCGGACAGCAGCGCGGTCCAGAGCCACAGGATGACCACCGTGCGGCGCGGTCCGTGGCCCAACCGCATCAGCCGGTGGTGGAGGTGGTCCTTGTCCGCCATCGAGAAGGACTGCCCGCGCACCAGGCGACGCACGAAGCTGAACGCGGTGTCGACGATCGGCACGCCGAGGATCAGCAGCGGGATGACGAGCGGCGCGAAGAAGAAGTAGGTCGTGCCGGTGTACTGGTAGTCGGCCCGTCCCCCGACGGTGATGGTGGTCGTGGCGAGGAGGAGGCCGAGGAAGAGCGCGCCGGCATCCCCCATGAAGATCCGCGCCGGGTTGAAGTTCCAGGGCAGGAACCCGACGCAGATCCCGACCGCGATCACCGCGATCAGCGGCGCGACGTTGGACCCTTCGAGGAACCCGGCATCGAACAGACGACTCGAATAGAGGAACAACGCGGTCCCGGCGATGATGACGATGCCGGCGGCGAGACCGTCCAGGCCGTCGATGAGGTTGATCGCGTTCGCGAACAGCACGACCGTCACCACGGTGACGAGCGGCGCGAGGTCCGGCGAGAGCACGATGACGTCGGCGCCGGCGAAGGGGATACGGAAGAAGAGCATCGTCACGCCGAACAGCGACAGGAGGCTGCCCGCCAGCACCATGCCGGCGATCTTGGCCGGGGGTGAGACGTCTCGGAGGTCGTCGAGCGCGCCCACCGCGAACATCACCCCGGCAGCCAGGATGATGCCCGCCGGCTCGGATGATCCGTCGAACATCTCACGGAACTGCGGGATCTGCGAGGCCACGCCCATGGCGACCAGGAACGCCACGAACATCGCGGCCCCGCCGAGCATGGGCATGGTCGTCGTGTGCACGTCGCGTGCGCTCGGTACCTTGACCGCGCCGACTCGGATCGCGAGTCGGCGCACGAGTGGCGTCAGCGCGAACGAGAACAGGGTTGCAACTGCGAAGACGACCGCGTAGCCACCCACGGATCCGCGCTCGCGGCTAGTGCCGGACCAGGTCGGGATACGGCGTGAACCGCGCGCACATCTGTTGCACCTGATCGTGCACGTCGGACCGGACGGTCGCGTCGTCGGGCGCCCGGACCACCGCCGCGATCAGCCGTGCGATCTCGGCCATCTCGGGCTCGGTCATCCCCGCGGTGGTGACCGACGCCGTGCCCAGCCGGAGCCCGCTCGTGACGAACGGCTTCTCCGGATCGTTCGGGATGGCGTTCTTGTTGCACGTGATGCCCGCGAGGTCCAGCGCCTCCTGCGCGACCTTCCCGGTGACGCCGAACGGACGCAGGTCGACGAGCATGAGGTGGTTGTCGGTCCCGCCCGACACGATGCGGAAGCCCTCGTCGGTGAGCCCGGCGGCGAGGGCCGCGGCGTTGGCGACGATCTGGGCGGCGTAGGTGGCGAAGTCCGGTTCGGCCGCCAACCGGAAGGCGACCGCCTTGGCCGCGATCACGTGCATCAACGGCCCGCCCTGGAGCCCCGGGAACACGGCCTTGTCGATCGCCGCGCCGTACTCCGCCCGGCTCAGGATGCACCCGGCGCGCGGACCCCGCAGGGTCTTGTGCGTGGTGAACGTCACGACATCGGCGTGCGGCACCGGGGACGGGTGCGCGCCGCCGGCGATGAGGCCGGCGATGTGGGCCGCGTCGACGATGAGCAACGCGCCGATCTCGTCGGCGATCGAGCGGAACGCGGCGAAGTCGATGGTGCGGGGATAGGCCGTCGCCCCGGCGATGATCGCCTTCGGCTGCTCGGTGACCGCGAGTTTGCGGATCTCGTCGTAGTCGAGCGTCTCGGTCGCCTCGTCCACGCCGTAGGCGACGAAGTCGTAGATCTTGCCGGAGAAGTTGACCGGTGATCCGTGGGTGAGGTGCCCACCCTGGTCCAGACGCATTCCCATCACCCGGTCGCCCGGGTTCAGCAGCGCGAGGAACACGGCCATGTTCGCGTTGGCGCCCGAATGGGGCTGCACGTTCGCGTGCTCGGCACCGAAGAGCTCACAGGCCCGGCTGCGCGCGAGTTCCTCGGCCTCGTCGACGACGAAGTTGCCGCCGTAGTACCGCTTTCCGGGGTAGCCCTCGGAGTACTTGTTCGTGAGGACGGTGCCCTGAGCGGCCATGACCGCGGGCGACGTGAAGTTCTCCGACGCGATCAGCTGCAACGTCGTGTTCTGACGGGTGACCTCTCGATCGATGATGCCCGCGAGTTCGGGATCGGCGGATGCGAGGGAATCGGGAACGGCACTCACGCGGGAACCTCTCAGGCGTCTCGGCGGGGTCGCCCTCAGACTACTGAACCGACGGGTCCGGACCCGGAGGCGAACCGGGCGTCGGATCGCTCGCGGTTCCGTGCGGGTCGTCGATCCGGCGAGTCGTGCGCCGCAGCACCGACGTCCCGAGGTGGTAGAGCTCCTCGAAATACCGCTTGGCCTGGGCCGCGATGACCCCGAGGCTCACGAGTTGCAGACTCAGGACCAGGGTGATGCCCGCGATCAGGAACGTGTGCGGTGCCTGCCGGTACGCGTTCTGGATCGCCCCGGTGAGCCCGGAGTTCCCGTGGGCCGACGGGTCGCCGTACACCTGGGCGACGTGCCAGACGACCCAGCCGAACGAATACAGCGAGACGGCGAGCAGCACGAGGCCGGGCAACACGAAGAACAAGAACGGTCGGAAGAGGAACGACGAGAAGAGTGACGAGACCGTGGCCCCGGTGACCCGACCCTCCACCGGCCGCCGCTCGCCGTCGGTCGACGCGAACGACCAGTCGAGATGCGCGGGGATCTCGACGATGCGGGCGTGCAGGATGCGCGCCTTGTAGATGATCTCGGTGTTGATGTCGGCGTCGACCGCACGCAGGTCGAGACTGCGGAGGAACTGGCCGTCGTACACCCGGACCATCCCCGTGAGGGTGGTGAGTCCCCCACCGGCGGCCGCCCCGAGCAGCCGGTTCGCACTCCGTGACAACACGCGCCGGACGAACGGCACGTTGGTCGTCGTCCCCCCTCGCATGTACGGCGACGCGACGACGATGCGGGCCCCGGTGTCCTGAATGGTGTGCAGCATCCGCGTCAGGTGATCCGGCGAATAGCTGAGGTCGCAGTCCACGACCGCGACGTAGTCACCCGAGGTCTGGCCGAACGCGTACCGGAGGGCCTGGCCGAGGTGGAAGTTGACCCGATGACGCAGGACCCGCACGCGCGGGTCCTGCTGCGCGAACCCCTCGGCCAACTCGCCCGTCGCGTCGGTGCTGCCGTCGTCGACCACCACGAGTTCCCAACGGAACGTCGACTCCAACGTCTCGAGGTGCGCGACGAGTCGCTCGAGGGTGTCGACGATCACCGCGGCCTCGTTGAACGCGGGAACGACGACGGAGACGAGCGGGCGGTTCATGCGACGAACCTCGGCGCCCGTTCGGGCAGCGCATGGGCGGCCGCCCGGGCCGCGTGTTCCCCCACGGGAACGACGTCGAACTCCCGGACGAGCCGGTCGAGGTAGCGCTCGACGCGCGCGACCTTGGTAGCGGTGGGAATCTGCATGCCCGGAAAGAATCGCAGCTCGGGCACCTCGTCGCCGGAGAGGACGTCGAGCGGGTGCAGGAGGATCGACGGTTGCACCCCGCAGAGCCGACACGCACGGAGCGCGGCGGCGAAGTACGCGTCCGCCAACGCCGACGAGTACACCGAGACCATGAGGAGGTACGACACGTGGATCGGTACGCGCAGCCCGGGCAGGGTCGTGACCGGAAGCTCCAGCAGCCGACCCGCACCGACCCGCCAGGTGTAGGGCCGCAGCGGTCGGGTCCCGTCGCTCCAGGTGCCGTAGAGCTGTGCGCGCTCGACGCGCTGGGTCGCCGAGAGTCGGGCGGTGCGGAAGTAGACCCGGCGGGCGATCGGCCCGATGACGGTCGGCAGCGTCGACGCGTCGTAGCGGTATCCACGCCGGACCAGCACGCGCAGCGTCGCCTCCGAGAGGCTGTACCCCGGCCCGCGAAACGCATCGGTGCGGACCCCGGTCGCGGCTTCGATCGCAGTCTCGGCCCGACCGAGTTCCTCGTCGAGTTCGTCCTCGGAGTAGCGGTGCAACCACGGCTCGTGCCGGTACGAGTGGTTCCCGATCTCGTGACCGGCGGCCGCCAGCGTCCGGAACGCGTCGGCGTCGGCGTCGACCTCGGCGTCGCGACCCACGACGAAGAAGGTGATACGCAGCCCGCGCGCGTCGAGGAGGTCGGCGACGCGCGCCGCCATCGCCGGGAGGTACGACGGTGAATCCGCCCAGTCGTGATCGCCCCGGATGTACCGGTACGCCCACAGGTTGTCCGCGTCGAGGGACAAGCTCGCCACCGGCTTCATCGGATGATCACTCCCGAAAATCTAGGGGGCCGTCGGCGGCGGCGCGGGCACACCCGCGCCGAGTTCGCTCACGGCCCGCTCGGCCCGGGCCACGGTCTCGTTGACGTTGAGCGTGCCGTTGACGATCTGGGCGGACGACACGAACGAGAGACCGGCGACGCCGGTCGCGACCGGCGGGACGTGCTCGGAGTAGCGGAGGGTGGGCAGCGGGAACACCTCACGCGCGCGCGTGACGCGGACCGCGAGCACATCGTTGGCGTCGATCGGATGGATGCGGCGCAGCCCGGCGAGGAACTCGGTCTCGATGTCCGCGTCCGACGCGTCGAAGATCGGATCCGTCGACGCGACGTACTTCGGCAGGTACACCAGCGTGTGGCCGCCCACCCATTCGGTCGGGATCATGGTCGTCATCTCGACGACGGCAGTGAACGGCAGATCGTCCATCAGGTAGGTCAGGTAGTAGGGCGACAGTGGGCGGGCCAACACGACCGAGGCACAGACGACTCCCTGTTCGCGTACGGCGCGCAGGCGCGCCGTCGCGTCGTCGTCGAGCCCCTGCATGATCGATGCGGCGACCCGAGGGGTCGTCGTCACCACGACGTGGTCGTAGTGCTCCTCCCCCCGGGCGCTCCGGAGCGTGACCGTGCCGGTGGCCGTGGCCGCGACGCTCGCGACCGGAGTGTGCTCCAGCACCGTGGCCCCGAGTTCGCCGAGCCGGTCGCGCAGCGTCTCGACGATCCGGCCGTACCCGCCGCGCACGGCACCGAAGCGTTCCGTGCCGATCCCGGCCCGCCGCGCCGCGGTCAACCGCTGGATGGTCGCCCAGATGAACGCGGCGTTGGTCTCGGTCCAGGCGTCGCCGAGCTTGGCTTCGAGCAGCGGCACCCAGAACCGCTGGAACGTCGACCGCCCCGACCAGCGCGTCAGCCACGTCTCCACCGGGATCGCTTCGAGGGCCCGCCAGTTCCGGACCCGGCTGCCCCACCCGATGGTCGCCGCCAGGCGCGCCTTCGCGATCCACGAGAGTCCCGGCAGCGCGAGGAACTCGCGCGGCGTCGACACCGGCACCAGCTCCCCTCCCGCCAGGTAACCGGTCCGGGTCGTCGTCCAGGCGATCTCGTCGTCGAGGCCGAGATCGCGCAACAGGCCGCGCAGCGCCGCGTCGCTCGCCAACGTGACGTGGTAGTAGCGGTCCCAGGTCACGGTGCCCGTCGGCGTCTCGATCGACCATGCCGCGGCCAATCCCCCCGCGTCCGCGGCGTCGAACACGGTGACCTGCGCACCGCGTTCGGCGAGGCGCAGGGCCAGCGTCAGGCCGAGCAGCCCGCCACCGACGATCGCGACCCGGGCACCGGACGCGATCACGACGGTGGATCCAGCTCCTCGACGAGGCCGTCGCGAATCGCGTACTGGAGTCCCGACCGCGGGCAGACGACCAGATCCCGGTCCGGCGGGCGCGCGCCGGAGAACCGCACCAACGGTTCGCCGACCCGTGACACCACCGCGATCGAACGCGCCGGTTGACCGACGACCAGATGGAAGGGCGCGACCGAGCGGGTGACGACCGAACCCATGCCGACCATCGCGAATCGGCCGATCGTCAGGTCGCTCCCGATGACGCTCCCGGCGCCGATCGTCGCACCGTCCTCGACCCGGGTCGTACCGGTGCGCTCGTCCGGGTCGGACGGGAGCAAGGTGGCGAGGTCGGGCGTGGTGGCACGCGGGTAGCGATCGTTCGTGAAGATCACCCCGGCACCGATCATGACCCCGTCACCGACACTCACGCCGGTGCAGAGGTAGGCACCGGCGTTGATCTTGACGCGGTCACCGACCGACACGCCGTACGCGAGGTACGACCGCTCTCCGACGATGCCGTCCTGGCCGATCCGGGTGTCGGGACCGCGCAGGTGGGCCCAGCCCCAGATCGCCGTGCCCGTGCCGACGTCGACCCCGGGTTCGATCTCGGCCGTCGGGTGAATCCGCGGCGCACCGCCCATCAGGCGACGTCCTCGGCGTCGGACGCCTCGCTCACGGGGCGCACGGCATCGACCGCGACCCAGTCGCCGGTGGCGAGCGATTCGTACGCCGCGTGGATCACCTGCACCGAGGCGATGGCGTCGGCCGCCGAGATCGCCATCGGCTCGTCGCCGCGCAGCGCACCGCAGAAGTTGAGGACCTGGGACCGCATGCAGCGGATCTTGTCGTACCCGCTGCCGAACGGGATCCACTCGTCGCGGTCGTTCTCCCGGTAGGCCGACTGCGTCCACCCGAAGCGCAACGCGCCGGCGGTGCCGTAGACCTCGAGGTAGGTGTCGGCCGCGTTGTCGTAGCTCCACGAGAGGTCGATCGCACCGCTCGCGCCCGAATCGGCGCGCAGCAGCATCCGGGCCGAGTCCTCCACCTCCAGACCCTGGGTGCGCGCCCCCTCGACCGCCATGACCTCCCGGATCGGGCCGAGGAAGTACCGCGCGATGTCGACCGAGTGCGTGCCGTTGTCGATCACCACGCCACCCCCGCTGACGGCGCGGTCCGAGTTCCAGCGCCGGCTCATGTCCACGCGGGAGGCGAAGGTGTTCTCGAGTTCGATGATGTCGCCGACGACGCCGGCGGTGATCAACTCCTGGCCTCGCACCACATCTTCGACGAAGCGGAACTTCGTGGCCATCGTGAAGGGCACGGCGGCGGCGGCCGCGGCCGCGACCATCGACTGTGCGGCGTCGACGCTGATGGCGAGCGGCTTCTCGCAGAGCACGCCGACGCCGTGGGCGAAGGCGAGCCGGGCGATCTCCGCGTGGGTCGCCGGCGGCGTGCAGACGATCACGGCGTCGAGGTCCGTCGCGGCGAGCAGGGCCTCGGCCGAACCGAAGCTCGCGGCGTCGAGGGCGCGGGCCAGGCGGGTCGCCGCCTCTGGATCGACGTCGGCCACCCCGACGATGCGCGCGTCGGGTACTTCACGGAAGACCTCGACGTAGGTCGTGGCGATGCCACCGGCACCGACCAGTCCGAACCGGAGCGTCATGTCGAGTCACCGGCGGCGTGCGCCGCATGCAACGCCCCGAGCACCGCGTCGACGTGCTCCTCGTCGTACCGCTCGTTCCAGGGCAACACGAGGACGCGTTCGAGGAACGAGTAGGTGCCGGCGAATCGATCCGACGAGTAGTCGACGGCATCGGGCCGAGCGAGGGTGAACGGCCATCGGCTCGATCCGAACGTCTGCTGGTCGCGGATCACGCGGCACTCGAAGGCCGGTTTCTGGATGTAGCGCGGTGCGCTCGCGACCCCGAGTTCGGCGAGACGCGTCGCGATGGCACGCGGTCCACCGGCGACGATCGACGCGTCGACGAGGAGCGGCACCTTCCACCACGTCGCCTCGTCACCCTCGGGCACCGGCACCATCCGGATCCCGTCGAGTCCGGCGAGGCCGGCGGCGAAGCGGGCCACCATGGCCTGGCGATGACCGATGCCGTCCTCGAGGTGGTCCAGCTGCGCGTTCGCCACCGCGCTCTGCAACTCGGTCGTGCGGTAGTTCAGCGCGACGAACTCGTGATCCGGCGCGTCCTCGCCGTAGGGCCACCCCTTGTTGACGAACACTCGTGCCCGCCGGGCCAGCGCGGGATCGTCGGTCAGGATCAGGCCACCCTCACCCGTCGTGTAGTGCTTGCCCTGCTGGGTCGACCAGCAGGCGATCGCACCGAAGGTGCCGACGAGTCGCCCCTGCCGGCGGGCCAGGAAGGCCTGGGCGCAGTCCTCGATCACGGGAATCCCGGCGGCATCCGCCACCTCGGCGATGGCGTCCACCGCGGCAGGTACACCGAAGAGGTGGGTCACGATGATCGCCCGGGTGCGGTCGGACAACGCGGCGCGCACCGAATCGGCCGTGACCATGCCCGTCCGGGGATCGACGTCGGCGAACACGGGAATCGCACCTTGATAAAGCAGTGGCGTGAGCGCACCCATGTCGGTGATCGCGGTCGTGACGATCTCGTCGCCGGGTTCGGGATCCACCACCGCCACCGCCGCGTGGACCGCAGCCGTGCCCGAGTGACACGCGATCGCGAACCGACGGCCCAACAGTTGCGCGACCCTGGCCTCGTACTCCGGGGTCTGACTGCCGCGGGTCGCACTCAACACGCCCGAGTCCACGACCGCCCGCAGCCGCTCGAGTTCGGCAACGCCGAAGGAACGCCCCGACGCGTCCTGGTCCGACGGCAGCCGAACCGGCGCAGGCGTTCTGACGTGTGACTCCAACTCGATCCGACCCTGTGTGATCCTCACCCGATCGAGTGAGACGGCGTCGCTACTGTACCGGCGCGGTTTCGCGCCTCGGGGGAAGCCCGACGGCGCGTCGATCGACCGTGCCGGAGGTCTCACGATGCGCGCAGGCTCGATTGCCGTGGTGTTCGGCACTCGACCGGAGATCGTGAAGCTCGCGCCGCTCCTCTGGGAAATGAGTCCGACGACCCAGACGATTCACACCGGCCAACATCCGCTCCCCCAGCTCGCGACGATCATGAGTGATCTCGGCGTCGGTCCCCCCACGATCACGGGCACGATCGCGACGACCGCACGCGGCCGCCAGATCGGCGAGATGATCGCCGCCGTCGCCGACGCACTGGTCGCGATCGACCCCGCGCTCGTCGTGGTCCAGGGCGACACCAACTCGACGCTGGCCGGTGCCATCGCCGCGTCGAGTCTCGATCTGCCGGTCGTCCACGTCGAGGCGGGACTCCGAGCGTTCGATCGAAGGCTCCCCGAAGAACGCAACCGCATCGCGGTCGATCACCTGGCCGACCTCCACTGCGCACCGACCGAGACCGCCCGGGCCCATCTGCTCCACGAGGGGATCGCCGACACGTCCATCGTCGTGACGGGCAACACGGTGGTCGACGCGGCGCGGCACTGCCTCCCGTCGGTCGCCGAACGCGCCGCGATCCGGGCACCCTGGGGAATCGCCCCGGACGAGTACGTGGTGGCGACCTTCCACCGACCCGAGAACGTCGACGACCCCGACCGACTGGCGACGATCGTGCGCGAACTCGCGCACCTCCCCCACCCGGTGCTCTTCCCGGCCCATCCCCGCACCGTCGACCGCGCCCGCGCGGCCGGCATCGCCCTCGACGAGGGTGCGATCCGGGTGGTGGCGCCGCTGGGCTACCGGGAGTTCCTCGCGGCCGCGGCGGACGCCGCGTTGCTCGTGAGTGATTCCGGCGGGGTCCAGGAGGAGGCCAGCGTCCTCGGCCGCCCCGCGGTGATCCTGCGGCGTTCGACCGAACGTCCGGAGGTCGTCGGCACGTTCACGACATTGGTCGGTGATCCGGTGGTCATGGCCGAAACCGTGCGGAGCTTCCTCGCCACCATCGCCGACCGCCACGCGGACCTCGCCACGCTCGCGACCCCCTACGGCGACGGTCGGGCCGGGGCGCGGACGGTGGCGGCGATCGAGCACTGGCGGCACACCACCGCGCCCTGAGTGCGGACCGACGAACGTCGGTACCATGCGCGCATGGTCGAACCACCGCCGACACTCCCGCCGCCGACGGTGCACCGACCGGTCGCGGTGCGGCCGCTCGTGACCGAGCCGGCGACGTGTTGCATCTGCGGCACGCGAGATTCCGAACCGGTGGGCTCGGGACCCGACTTCGAGTACCGCACCAGCCCGGACAGCTTCCTGGCGGTCCGGTGCCGACGGTGCGACGTCGTCTACCTCGACCGGCGGCCCGCGGCGACCGAGTTCGCCCGGATCTATCCCGACCACTACCACGCGTTCGCGTTCACCGAGGACCGGTTCGGCGTGGTCTACGCGGTCCGGCGCCGCCTCGAAGCGCGCCGGCTCCTGCGCAGCTTCCGCGCCCTGCCCCCGGATGCACGCGTCATCGACGTCGGGTGCGGCGACGGGTTCCATCTCGACCTGCTCCGGGAGTTCGGTCCGTCGGGGTGGCAACTCGAAGGCGTCGATCTCGACGATCGGGCGATCGCAGCCGCGCGTCGGCGAGGTCTGACCGTCCATCGCGGGCGGGTCGAGGCGTTGGATCTCCCCGCGGACTCGTTCGACGCCGCGATCCTGATCCAGACGATCGAACATCTGGCCGATCCGGTGCAGGTCCTCGGGGCGGTGCGGCGCATCCTCCGGCCGGGCGGTTCCCTGTTGCTCGTCACCGACAACACCGACTCCCTGGACTTCGCGCTGGCGAAGCGCCGGCACTGGGGCGGCTACCACTTTCCCCGGCACTGGTATCTCTTCAACCCCGCCTCGCTGCGGAGACTCGCGGAGGCCGCCGACCTCGACGTCGAGGCGGCGGGCACGATGATGAGCCCGGTCAACTGGGTGTACTCCGCCCGCAATGCGCTCGACGACTGGGGCGCGTCGACGCGGATCGTGGACTCGCTGTCGCTCGAGTCGCCGATCGCGCTCGCGGTGGGAACGGTGTGGGACACCGGTCACCAACTCGCGGGGCGTGGCGCGTTGCTGCGGGCGACGCTGCGCCGACCCCGATGACCGACGCGCCGGTCTTCGTCCTCGGCGCCGGCTTCGCCGGACTCACCGCCGCCGCCGAACTCGCGGCCCTCGGCATCCGCGCCACCGTGCTCGAAGCCCAACCGACCGTCGGGGGCCTGGCCACCAGTCACGAGCACGGCACGATCCGTTTCGACACCGGCGCGCACTTCGTGACCAACCGGCTGGCGACGGCACTCGGGGTGATGGACCAGTGCGACACCGTCGACCGCTACGGCGAGGCGGTCTGGCTGCACGGTCGGAGCGCGGCCTATCCGTTCGGCCTGATGAGCACGCCGCGCTATGCCGCGTCGGCGCTCGCGAGTCGATCGCGCGCGGCACCCCCGGCGCGCAGTGCGCGCGACCGGTTCCGCGAGCTCTACGGCGACGCATTGACCACCGATGTGGCCGCGCCCCTCATCGAAGCGTGGTCCGGGCTGCCGGCCGAGGAACTCGCACCGAGCGTCGTGGACAAGATCCCGGGCGGACTCGCCGAGACGATCGCACTGACCGTCGCGCGTCGCCTCACCGGACGGCCCGTCGCCATCGGCTACTGCGCCGAGGCACCCCAGAGTATGAACGTGTGGCACGTGTACCCCCGCGACGGCCTGGGCGTGTTCACCCGTGCGCTCGCCGATCGGGTGGGGTCGATCGAACTGGACACACCGGTCGAGGCGATCCACGTCGAGGACGATCGCGTCGTCGGCGTCCGGGTCCGGGGTGAGGACCGCGCCGCCGCGGCGGTGATTTCGACGCTGCCCGCCCCGGCCCTGGCGCGGGTGCTGGACCATCCGGCCATCGCTCCGTTGGGTCGGTTGCGGTACCGGCCCATGGTGTTCGCGATGCTCCACGTCCGCGGCCGCGGCCTCCTCCCCGAGCCGGTGACCTGGACCCCCGATCGGAAGCTGCCCTTCTTCCGCGTCACCGAAACGCCGATGGCCATGCCCTGGCTGGCACCACCGGGCGAGACACTGCTCACGGTCGACTTCGGGGCCGAGGTCGACGATGCGATCTGGACCGCGTCACCGACGACCCTCGAGGAATGGACCTTCGCCGGACTCTCGGACCTGATCCCCGATCTGCGCCACCGCCATCTCGCGACCCACGTGGCCCGGACGCCGATCGCCTATCCGGTGTTCGCGCGGGCGACCGAGCCGGCCCGCCGGGCGATTTCCCACCACGGCATCGGTGGACTCGTCAGTGCCGGTCGCAACGCCGAGTTCGGTCACCACCTCATGGAGGACGTCTACTGGCGCACGCTCCGCTCGACGCGCGCGCTCGGCCACTACCTCGCGGGGTAGCGGTACAGCCCGTGGTGCTCGAAGAACTCGGGATCGGGTTCGAGTTCGCGGACCCGATCCGGCCGCGCCAGGCTCAGGTAGTCGGCCACCGTCGCACACCGCTGGTCGGCCAGCGTCCCGTTGTTCGTGTAGACGAACCAGATCGTGTGGTCCGGTGCCGCCCGGAGGGCTCGGTTCGCGAACGCCTCCGGATCGACGGCGCGGACCCGGTCCTCGTAGTCGACCCAGTCCACCCGTTCCGGTGAGTCGAAGCTCGGGAAGCTGACCGCGCGCAGGCGGGGCTGGAGGCGGCCGACCACGTCGGTGCCGATCGCGTCCGGACAGAAGACCACGACGTCGCCGACGGTGGCACCGGCCTTGATGATCGGGAGCAGCTGGTACGCCTGGGTCCGGTTTCGCAGCATGTTGCTGCCCCCACCCCACGCACCGAGCGCCAACGCGATCACCAACACCCCGACCCGCACCCGCGGGCTCGCGAACACCGTCACGCCGAATGCGCCGACCAACAGGAAGAGCGGGAACACCACCGAGGCGTACCGTCCCTCGAACGTGGTCCCCGAGAGGCGCGCGACGGCCAGCCCGAGCGCCAGGGTCGCGATGGCGAGGCCGGCCTCCCACCGCACGCCGGCCCGGGTCATCATGTCGATCTCGATGTGGCGGGCGTCGATGGCGCGGGCGAAGAGCCCGAGCAGCACCAGGACGACCAGGATCCAACCCGCGAGGTGGGCGTTGCCACCGAAGGACTTGAACGTGGTCGCCCAACTGCCGAACGGACTCACGGGGGCACCCCACGGCGTCCCGGTGTGCGCCAGTTGGAACCGGAACGACGACAACCACGGCAGGAACAGGAGGGAGCCGACGGCGAGTGCACCGACGACCCGCCACGCCGCTCCGGCCGGTTCGCCCCGGGGGCGACGCGCCCGGAGCACCAGAACGGCCGCGGTCACCGCCAACAAGGGGAAGGCCCAGTAGTGCGTCAGGAGCAACAGACCGGCGACGACGGCCACCACGGCGAGTCGGCCGAGCGTCGGCCGCTCGAGCGCGCGCACGACCGCGAGATATCCGACGACGACACCGAGCATCACGAGCGCGTACATGCGCGTCTCGGTGGCGTAGCGGATCGCGAACGGTGAGAGGGCGAACAGCAGCAACGCGCTCCACGCGACCGTGCGGCTGCCCACCGGGGCCGCACCCATGTCGATCCGGCGCCGGTCCAGCCGCCGCCCGGCGAACCAGACGGGGACGAACGTGATGATCCCGATGATCCCCGACATCGCCCGCACCGACACGGGCCCGTAGCCGAAGGCTCGGATCCACCCGTGGAGCAGGAAGTAGTAGAGCGGCGGGGCGCCGTCCTGGCGGAGCGCGGCGGGAATCTGGTCGAGCGGGAGCCGGGCGATGTTGACCGAGAGCACCTCGTCGGCCCAGAGGTCCGACTGCGTGGCGAACCGGAGCGCCACGGCGAGCGCGAGCGCGCCCAGCACCGCGAGAATCAGGAGTGGGGAGTCGTTCCCGTCGCGTCCGTCTCGGCGTACTCCCCCGGACCCGGCATCCGCGGCTGCGTCCGAGCGGGGAGAAACCTCCAAACCCATCGGTCAAGGGTAGTCGTCGGCCCGGGCCGGCCGGTCACGCTTCGTGGTCGTTCCCCGGGCGGCGCGCGTCCCCGTACGCCGCCTCGATCGCGTCGAGATGCCCGGCCCAGTCGATCGGCTGGGATTCGGGGTTCGGCCGGAAAGCGTCGGGACGTTCGGCGAAACGTGTCATCGACGCACTGAGCGCGACGACGTCACCGGGCTCCACCAGGAGCTCGGCACAGACCGGGGCCACCAGCTCCGGAATGCCTCCAGCGCGAGTTCCGATGGTGGCGACCCCCCGACTCCGCGCCTCGTTCACCACGAGGGGCGCGGGGTCCGCCCATTCGGACGGGACCACCAGGCAGTCGAGTTCGTCGAACAGCGCATCCTTCGCCGGACCCGACACCCAGCCGCGGTAGTCGACGCCGGGCGCCCGTTCGACCGCGGCGACCTCCGCGCCCTGCCCCGCGATGACGAGTCGCACGGCCGGGCCCCGCATCCGTTCGTAGGCCGCGAGCAGGCTCAGGATCCCCTTGTCCGCCCCCAGCCGACCGAAGAAGCCGAACGTCACGGGCGAGCCCGGTTGGCGCGTCGGTCGCGGGCGGGGGTCGGCGACCGGGTTGTAGACCACGCGTGTCCGATCGCGCATCCACGCGAGCTCAGCGGTGTGGCGTTCGGCGATCGCCCGCGAGACGCCGATCACGACGTCCGGCGGATGGTGCGCGATCTGCTGATTCCTGATGCCCGAGATCGCCCGACACGAGCCACATCGGGTCGTGCACGCGGTGCCGTCGCGCCGGACCAGCGAGTCGCGCTGACACAACAACCAGTAGTCGTGCAGCGTGTGGACGTGGGCGACACCGCGCCGGTGGGGCCGGGTCATGGCGGTCGCGCTCATCCCCTGCACCACATGACTGTGGACCACGTCGGGGCGGAAATCGGCCAGGACCCGATCGAACACCCCGCCCGTGCCGAAGCGCGCGACGTCGGCCGCGTGGAAGAGCCCGCGCCGCACGGCCGACTGCTGCTCGTAGTCACGCATCGGGTACGGCCACGACCGCACCTGGCCGACGACATCGTCGCCGTCGACGCCGAGCGTGATCGCCGCCACCTCGTGACCCCGCGTGCGCAGGGCAGCGCCGAGGGCGGCGGCGTACTGCTCCGCGCCGCCGAGGATCTCCGGAGGCCACAGGCTCGAGACCATCAAGACACGCATGAAGAGGCCGTAGGCTACTGGGCCACCGACGGCCGGGAGTCCCTCCAATCACTGATCGTTCGCAGCTTCGCATCGGATTCCTGGCCGAGACCGTCGAGTATCCCGGCGGCATCGGCCGCTACGTCCGCGAAGTGCTCGCGGCGCTGGGCGCGCGTGACGACGTCCGACTCGATGTCCTCGCACCGAAGGCCGCGACCGCCGCCGTGGCGGATCTCGCGGGCGACGCCGTCGACACGGTCACGGCGCCACCGCGATCCGATCAGGTGTCCCTCGCGCTCTGGACCCGTCATCGGGCCGGCGCCCGCTTCGCGGCCTGGGGAGCCGACGTCGTGATCGGCACCAAGCATCTCGTCCCGCGCACGACCCTGCCCACGCTGCTCGTCGTGCACGACATGTTGACCATCACCCGCGCCCACGAGAACGCCTGGGCGAAGCGACTCCTCCTCCCCCGCGAATACCGGCACTCGTTGACCGCCGCCACCGGCCTCGTCGCGGTGAGTGCGGCGACCCGGACGCGTCTGGGCGCGCGGGACCCGAACTGGGCTGCCAAGTGTGTCGTGATCCCGAACGGCATGAGCCCCCACCTGCTCGACACGACGCCACGCCCCCCGGGCGCGCTCGAGGGCCGGTCCGCTCCGTTCGCGCTCGTCGTCGGCGACCTCTCACCCCGGAAGAATCTGCGACTGCTCACCGGCCTGTGGCGGGACGACCCGCCCGGTGGCCTCACCCTCGTCGTCGTGGGTCCGGATTCGGGCGGCGACCGTGCCGCCCGCGAGGAACTGCTCGATCTCGAACGGCGCGGCCGGGTCGTGTGGGTACGCGGCGCCGACGACGCCCAGTTGCGGTGGTGCTACGAGCAGGCCCACGTGGTGCTCTTCCCGACCTTCGAGGAGGGTTTCGGCCTTCCGCTCCTCGAAGCCATGGCGTTCCACGCGCCGGTCGTCGCCAGTGACGATCTCGCGCTGCGCGAGGTCGCGGCCGGCCACCCGGCGGTGACGCATCTCGATCCGACCGACCGACCGGCCTGGCGGGAGGCGATCACCGCGGCCGGCCGCCACGAGCGCCCCCACGGGTCACCGCGGCTCCCCGCCGGCGCGATCACCTGGGCCGAACACACCGATCGCCTGGTCGACCAGGCCCGGGCGTTGTCCCGACGCTGACGGCGGCTGACCCGGCGCCGACGGGGAGTGGAGCGTGTCCGACGCGACGCGCCGGTAGTGTCGGACGGGTCATGGCCGCTCTGATCACCGAACTGCGTCGCCCGCCGGTCCGCGCGCCGTGGCTCTTCGGCGGTGGCCTCGTGATCCTGACCACCGCGCTGCTCACCGGCTACGGCCTGTGGCTCCTCGCCGCGGCGATCGTCGTCCCCACCTTCGTGGCGATCCTCCTCCGACCCCAGATCGGCGTGATCATCTTCAGCGCGATGCTCCCGTTCGACGGACTCGTGCGCACCCTGGGACCGGGATGGGCCGCACCCTGGAAGCAAGCCATCATCCTCGGCCTGCTCGTGGCCACCTTCGTCTGCCCGGCATCCGCCCGGGCGACCGAGAAGCGCACGTTCCCCCAATGGGTGTTCGTCTTCGCCGCGCTGCTCGGCCTCGGATTGGTCTCGGCGGTCTTCCAGGATCGCAACACGGCGTTGGTCGGGCTGCGCCTGTCCTACTTCAGCGCGATCCTCGGGTACGTCGTGTGGCGGTGTCCGCTGAGTCGGCGCGAACGCGATCACATCGTGACCGTGTTCATGACGATGGCGGCGGTCACGGCCGCCATCGGGCTCTGGCAGCAGGCCGTCGGCCACGAGTACCTGCACTCGCTCGGCTACGCCTACGACGACAACATCCGGTTCACCACCGGACTGACCCTGCGTTCGTTCTCGACCTTCGACCTGCCGTTCGCCTTCGGGTTCTACCTGATGCTGGCCATGCTCATCGGGCTGCCGATGGCACTGGCCGAACCCCGGCGACTCCGCAACCGACTGTTCTTCCTCTCGCTCCCGCTCCTCGCGGTCGCCCTGCTCTTCACGTTCGTGCGCGGGGCGATGCTCGGCCTGGCCATCGGCCTGCTCTATCTGGCGTTCCACCGCCACAAGATCCTGATCTACGGCATCCCGTTCGTGCTGATCGCCGCCTTGTTCATTCCGACCGGCGCAACGGTCAGTAGTGCGGTGTTCAGTTCCACGAGCTTCCAGGATCGCACGCTGTCCTGGGCCGACCGCGTGGATCGGTTCGCCGAGAACCCCTTCGGCACCGGCATCGGCACCACCGGAGCCGCGGCCGAGAAGGCCGCCAAGCTGAACTCGCTCAACCCGGACGAGACCTACGTTCCCGACAACTCGTGGTTGAAGGTGATGTTCGAGCTCGGCGTCTTCGGCCTGTGGATCTTCGTCGTGATGCTGGTGTCGATCTTCCTCGCCACCCGCCGGACCGAGCGCCGATGTCAGGGCGTCGATCAGGACTTCGTGAGCGGCGTCACCGCCCAGCTGCTCGCGATCATGACGGCCGCGATCGTGGCGACTTACTTCGAGCTGTCCCCGATGGACCCCCTGTTCTGGCTCATGATCTCGATCGTGGCGACGATGGCACCCGATCGGGCCGAAGGGGCTCCGATCGCCGGTGAGGCGGCCCGAGCGCTGGGTCAACGCCAGCCGGCCTGAGCGCACCCGGCCCCCGGTCGGCCGCCGCGTGACGACTGGCCACCCGGACATCGGGGCGTCACCGAAATCGCCGGGCCGCGCCCCTATCATGAGCGCCCCATGGATCTGGCTGCTCACTTTCGCGTCATCGCCCACAACTGGCTGCGGATCGTCGTCATCTCCGCCGTCCTCGCGATGGTGGTGTTCCTGGCGTCGAGCTTCCAGTCCGACACCTACGCCGCGACCGAGACCCTGTCGTTGCGTCCCGGCCAGGTGCAGGGCAACAACTCGCTCCAGGAACAGGGTTCGTTCCTCGCCCAGACCTACGCCCAGTACGTCAAGAACCCGGCGGTGCTCGCGCCCGCGGTGCGGGCATCGAAGCTCGACATCTCGCTGTCCGAGGCCAAGAGCCGGATGTCGGCAGCGCCGGTGGGCGACCTCCCCTTCCTGAAGATCACCGCCGAGGGGCCCACCCGCAAGGACGCCGAGACCCTCGCCCAGAAGGTGTCGTCCCAGATCATCATCACCGTCGACGCCGCCCGTGACGCCGCGATCCAGGAGGCCGTCGCCCCGCTCCGACTTCAGCGCAGCCGACTCCAGCGCCAGCTCGACGAGACGCCGCTGATCGATACGGCGGCACGGGAGAATCTCCAGTTCCAGATCCAGTCGTTGATCGCCAGCGAGGCCGAAGCCGGTCGCGTGCCCGCGGACACCGTCAAGATCTTCAGCGGCGCGCTCGCCGGTGACGATCCGGTCGCCCCGAAGCCGGCCCGGGACGCGCTGCTCGGATTCCTGATCGCCCTGGTCGTCGTCAGCGAACTCACCGTGCTGGCCCATTACGTCGGCGACCGGTTCTCCGGGGCCGAGGACAGCGCCGACGTCGCCAATCTCACGGGTCTGCCGATCCTGGCCAAGATCCCCCGGGGCGACGGCATCGAGGTCATCGAGGCCTTCCGGGTCCTGCGCACCAACCTCATGGTCCTCGAAGGCGCCGGGCGGCCGCGTACGGTCGCCATCGTCAGTGCCAACCAGGCCGCGGGCAAGACGTTCACGGCCACGCACCTCGCCGAATCGGCGGCCGCGCTGGAGGAGAAGGTCGTCCTGATCGACGGCGATCTCCGCAAGCCCACCGTGCACGAGCGGCTCGGCATCCCGCGTGCCCCCGGCCTCTCCTCGGTCCTCCAGGGTGGCGATCTCACCGCGGCGCTGACCAAGGTCCCGGACAACCCGTACCTGCGGGTGCTGCCGAGCGGCGCCGCGGTCCAGGACGCCTCGGGCATGCTCGGCGCGCGATCGTTCCGCCACGTGCTCGACGCGCTGCGCGCGGTCCGACTGGTGGTCGTGGACACGCCGCCGGCGAACCTCTTCGCCGATGCCAGTGCCGTCGCCTCACAATGTGACGCGACGATCTTCGTCCTCGACGTCAAGACCAGCCGGCGGCGAGCCGTCCGCCAGGCACTGGAGTCGCTGGAGCGTTCCGGTGCGAACCTGATCGGGGTCGTGGTGAACCGGGCGACGGTCCAGAAGACCGCCTCGTACTACGACGGCTGACCCCCGAACACCGGATCAGGTGCCGCCCAACTCGGGGCGGTCGATCCCCTCGTCCACCGCGGCGATGACTTCGTCCTTCGGCTCGCCCGCGAACGCCCGGAGACCGCCGGCTCCGTTCGGGGCGAGCACGTGGATCAGCCCCACGTAGATCACCGCCACACTGCCGAGTCCGACCGGCCACGGCACCCGGTGCAGGAGCAGCCACCCCACTCCTCCGGCGACCGCGCCGGCGCACGCGGTCTTGGCCATCGCCCGCCAGGGGAGGCGACCGATCCCGGGGATCCGCATCACGCCGAACCCGAGCGCCGCCATCACGCAGAGTTCGGTGATCACCGTGGCCCACCCGGACCCGTTGTACGAATACTCGGGAATCAACACCAGGTTCAGGCCGATGTTGACGACCACGCCGAGCAGCATCGCGATCGGATACAGGCGGTTGCGCTTCACCGCCACCAGGGTCGTGAACGCCAACAGGGTGAAGAAGTGCAGCGCCTGCCCGAGCACCAGCAGGCGGGCGGAGTACGCCGCGATCGCGTACCCGGGATAGAGCGTGGAGATCAACGGCTCGGCGTACACCATGAATCCCGCACACGCGCCGACGGCCGCGACGATGAGGATGACGAAGGTGTGACGGAACGTGCGCCGGAACGCACCGACATCGTGCGGCCAGGCCGCGACCATCAAGGTGAGGGCCGGAGTGGCCACCGCGATCGGGATCGCGCCCATGAGGTCCGAGAACTTGTACCCGACGTTGTAAATGCCGGCCGCCTTGTCGGTGGCGACGATCGAGAGCATCACGATGTCGATACGGAAGTACACCGTGTCGAGCGCCGCACCCAAGGCCAGCGGCGCCGCCTCCTTCAACCACACGACCCACTGGCTGCGGTTGAAGTTGACCCGCACGACGGTGCCGCGCCGCAGCGTGAACGCGAGCCAGATCAGCACCAGCGTGCCGTTGACGATGTTCGCGCCCACGTACCAGAACAACGAGCCGATCCCGGCGAGGGTCACCGACAGCGTCAACGCGAAGCTGCCGATCTGACCCACCACGTTCGAGACCGCGACGTCCCGGAGCCACAGCCGCGCCTCGAACAGCAGGATGAGCCCGTACGCGACCGACAGGATGATGAGGTTGAGGCCACCGAGCGCGGTACCGATGACGACGTGCGTGTCGAACCCGCCGATCAGCACGCAGCCCATCGCCACGCCGTAGGACACGATCCCGATGATCAATCGCAGTCCGGTGTACGAACCGACGATCTGGGCGGCCGCCTCGTCGTCGGCGTCGAGGACGTCGGAGATCACGACGCGCGACAAGCGCAGGTCGGCGATGAAGCCGACGATGCCGAGCAGGGAGAAGATGACCGAGTACTGGCCCCACTGCTGCGGCGTCAGGGCCCGGACGATGATGAGCGTGCTGACCCAGGCCAGCGCGGCGACCGCATACCGGCCGACGACCAGGACTCCGGCACCCGAGAGCACCGAGCCGGAACGGCGGGGCGTCGACGGAGTGTCAGCAGCGATCGGACACCCCTCGGTCAATGACCAGCGGGAGCCGGATTCGGGTCCAACCGCACGTGCACCGGAAAGTGGACCAGCCCGACCTCACGACCGTGGCTCAGGACCTCGATCGTGTCCTGCTCGGCCCGCTGGTCGTAGATCAGCTCGCCGTCGTAGGAGTGGATGCCGATACTCACGAGATAGACACCGTCGAGCAACGGAATCCGCTCGAACGCGAACCGACACGAGCCGCGGCCTTCGACGAAGTCGACGTCGTCGCCCGTGAGCTCGGAGTTGGTCCCGAGCAGCATCCGACCCTCCTGGTCGTAGATGGCGATCGAGAAGATGACGTCGTCGACGCGCTGGGGCGCCTCGTAGTCGACGCGGATGCCGAGTGGTTCGCTCGGCAGGACGTGGGCCCGACCCGGTTCCGGGTACTCGATCGTCACGTCGGTGATCTGGATCTGCAGGTTGCGCAACAAGGTGGGATCATCGAGGTCCTTGGGCACCTCGGCCCCGCGCTTGCGCAGGTGCTCCCGGAAGGCCAAGGCCGCTTCGCCGGGCGCCCCGATCGTGACGAGTTGCCCGTGATCCAACACGGCGGCCCGATCACAGATCTGGCGCACCATGTCGACGGCGTGGGTCACCAGCAGGATCGTGCGCCCTTCGCGCTGGAATTGTTTGATGCGGTCCAGGCACTTGCGCTGGAACGCCTCGTCGCCGACAGCGAGCACCTCGTCGACCAGCAGGATCTCCGGTTCGACGTTCACCGCCACCGCGAACCCGAGGCGGGCCGCCATCCCCGAGGAGTAGTGCTTGACCTGATTGTCGATGAACTCCTCGATCTCGGAGAACGCCACGATGTCGTCGAAGATCCGGTCGATCTCCGATCGCGAGAACCCGAGAATGGACCCGTTCATGTAGATGTTCTCGCGGCCGGTCAGGTCGCCGTGGAAGCCGGCGCCGAGTTCCAGCAGCGCCGCGGTGCGTCCGCGTTTGCGAATCGTCCCGCTCGTCGGGCGCATGATCCCGGCCACGCACTTCAGGAGGGTCGACTTGCCCGAACCGTTGTGACCGAGCAGCCCGATGGTCTCACCCTGCTGAACGTCGATCGACACGTCGCGCAGCGCCCAGAACTCCTCGTAGTTCGCCTTCCGGAAGTTGACGACCCGCTCCTTGAGTGAGTCGGCCCGGGCGTGGTTCAGCTTGAAGTGCTTGGAGACGTTGTCGATCTCGATGACCGCGCCCATCAGATGTTCTCCGCGAAATCGTCCTCGAGCCGACCGAAGATCCAGAACGCGAAGAACACCAGCGCCATCGCGACCGCGAACAAGATCCCGAGGTTGCGCAGGTACCACCACTGGGAGAGATCGGGCACCGCCGCCTCGGTCTTGCCACTCGCGAGCTTGACGGTGTGGTTCCCCCAGATCGCGCGCTGCACGGTGATGACGATCGACGTCAGCGGGTTCAACAGCGCCCAGTCGCCCACCTTCTCGCGCACCTGCGCGTACGGGTAGACGATCGGGGTCATCCAGAACCACGCGAGCAACACGAGTTCCAGGAGGTGTTGGGTGTCACGCGCGTAGACGTTGATCGCCGACAGCGCGATCGCCAATGCACCGACGAGGACGAGCAGCACGAGCAGCGCGGGGATGAGCAACGGCAGGTACGACCAGGCCGGTTGGTACCAGAACGCAACGAGCGCGCCGCCGAGCACGAGCAGCTGCAGACCGAAGTGCACCAGGGCCGCGCCGATCGCCGCGAGCGGCAGGATTTCGCGCGGGAACCAGACCTTTCCGACCAGTCCGACGTTCCCGGTGATCGCACCGGTCCCGCCGCCGAGACTGGCCGAGAACAGGTTGTAGGGCAACAGGCCGGCGAGCAGGAAGATGGCGAACGACGGGATCGACGCCGGCATGAACTTCGTGAACACGATCCAGAACACGACGAGGTACAGCATCGGGTTCAGCAACGACCACACGAACCCGAGGGCGCTGTTCTTGTACTTGACCTTGAGTTCCTTGCGGACCAGGTTCCCGAGCAGCTCGCGGTACGTCCAGATGTCCCGGATCCGGCGGACCGGACCAGGGCGATCTGAGACGTCCGACCGGTCGACCGACCGGGGCGCGGCGGAGGGGAGTAGAGAAGCCAAAGTGGATGCGTCGCTCCGCAGACTGCGGATGCAGCGCTGCGAGTCTACCGATCAGCCTCGCCCACCCCCGGGACGGACCCGAGGTTTTCGACGACGATCCGGCCTACCAGGCGATCGAGAAGCCCCGGGAGAAGAAGGGCGGCCAGCGCCAGATCGACTGCACCGCCGGTGCCCCACCGAACGGGTAGACGTTCCCCGAGCCGTCGGCGACGTATCCCCGGGCGGCCGCGCCGCCCGCGATGAGGGCGACCCCGCCGGCGATGTCACGACCCGGCCACCAGTGGCCGGTCGAGCGGGCCGGCGCACCACCGAAGGGGTGGATGCCGCCGTAGCCGTCGAGGACGTAGCCGCCGGGCCCAGCCGGATCGACCGCGATGCCACGCACGATGTCCCAGCCCGGCCAGTAGCCCGTGCCGCGAACTGCGGGGGCACCGCCGAACGGGTGGAGTCCCCCGTAAGCGTCGACGACGTATCCCCGCGGCGCGGCCAGGGTCGAGTCCGGCGTCAGGGCGATGCCGCGGGCGACGTCCCAGCCGGGCCAGTAGCCGGAGAACGAGGTCGGACGCTGCTGGGCGCCGAACGGGTGGAGACCGCCGAAGCCGTCGACGATCAGGCCGCCCGCGCCGCTCGAGTCCAGCGCAACGCCGCGGGTGATGTCCCAACCCGGCCAGTACCCGCGACCGAACAGCGTGGGCGCGCCGCCGAACCGGTGGAGTCCCCCGTAGGCGTCGAGGGTGTATCCGCCGCCGCCGGCGGAGGCCGCGACCCCGCGCACGAGGGCGGCCGGAACCGGCTCCCCCTGGACCACCGGACTCGAGACCGCACTCACCGTCCCCGTGGCCGCGGCGACGTAGGCGGACGCGAAGGGCTGACTGCGCGTGGCCGACGGTGCGACCGCAACGGACCCGATGGTGACCCAGGCCGACGCGTTCCCGGCCTGATCCCAGCCGCGGGCGCGCACGGCGAAGCTGTGTCCGGCCAGGCCGTAGAGCGTCCAGTGCTGCGCGACGTTCTGACCGGCGACGGCAATCGCGCCGCTCCGCGTGGCGTAGCGGACCCAGTTCCCCGCGTCCTGGCGCACCTCGACGTCGACCCCGGCCAGGCCGGTCTCCGCGTCGACCCCGGAGACATCGAGTCCGAGCGTCGTCGAACCGGCCGGGGACGCCGCCAGCGACCCGGACACGGTCGGCGGATTCGGGTCGTCGTAGGTACCGGTCCGCTTGCTGTTGTTCTTGAACATCGGCCACGCGAGCGTGCCCGCACCGTTCCCGGTTCGGAAGACCGAGATCACGTGCTCGTCGCCCACGTCGGCGGCACCGTTGCCATTCGCGTTCGTCGTCGCGCTGACCACGATGTAGGTGTCGCCCGCCCAGTGCGCGATGGTCGGGTGCGAGCCCGGCACCCAGGTGTAGGGCAGGGCGGCCTCGGCCTCGAGGGCGCCCGTCGCGCCACTGAAGACGCGGAGATGGGCCTCGGTCGTCGCGACGACGTCCTGGATGCCGTCGCCGTTCACGTCGGCGATCGACGGGCCGCCGTCGAAGTTGGCGTGCACACAGGCGCCGAAGGATCGGTTGCACCACTGTTTCCAGACGGCACCGTCCCGCGCGATGTAGGAGATCCGACCGTCGCCGGTCTGTTGGACGACGTCGAGCCGGCCGTCGCCGTCGATGTCGGCGATCGCCGGCGAGCCCATCGTCGTGTCCGGCATGGCCACCGGCCACCCGGGCAGCGCGAATCCGAATCGGTCCACCGCGAAGAGCGTGCGGCCGACCCCGCCGAAGTTCTCTCCGGTCCCCACCACGATGTCGAGGCGCCCGTCCTGATTGAGGTCGACGATCGCGGGACTCGACCAGATCACCTGGTTCGACATGAACCGCGGGAAGCCGGGGAGATCCGAGCCGTCGCGGCGAAACGCCCACAGATACCCACCGGCGGCGGGGATGTTGGGGAGGCCGATCGCGTGGTTGGTGGGATCCATGTCCGCCCCGACGATGACCTCCAGCCGGCCGTCACCGTCGAGGTCGGCGAGCGCCGGACTCGACCACGAGGTGTCGTAGATGAACCGGGCGAAGAGCTTGGTGCCGTTGTGGCGATAGACCGCGACTTCCTGACCCCAGGTGGAGATCGCGAGGTCGAGAAGACCGTCGCCGTCGACGTCGCCCGCGGCCGGTGTCGCGAAGACACCACCCTGGGTGTCGAAGTGGAACAGCCGCGTGCCGTCGCCGCGGAATCCGAAGAGTCCACCGGCGACGGTACCGACGACGATGTCGAGCAGCCCGTCACCGTCCCAGTCCACGAGCAGCGGCGAACTCTGGATCGCGGCCGATGCCGCCCAGATGCAACCGTTGAGTGTGGAGCCCGTGATCGACATCACCCGGACGCAACCGTCCATGCCCGCGCTGACGATCTCGGGCGCGGCCGAGCCGGTCACGTTGCCCACGGCCGGCGACGAGAACGCCACGGGGGTGCCGATGCCGGGCGAGAAACTGGTGTATCGAGTGGCGTTGCGGGCGACGGGTATCAGCGAGACCGCCGCGCCGGCAGGGCGCTCGGTCACCGCCCCGAGGCCGACCAGGGTCGCGAGCGTCATCGTCGATGCCAGCGCGACGGTGGCCCACCGAGCCCATCGACGTGCCACCACGCTCCTCCATCACCGATCCGACACTGACCGCCTGGATATCGGCACGTCGGCCGGGTGACCTGAAGCTCCGAACGCGATCCCGCGATCAGTCCGGTGGGGCGCTGGTTTCCGTCGTCGCCTCGCTCATCGCGTCGATCGTCGCCTGTTGGAGCCGATTGAGCTGGCCGATGATCGGATCGATCTGCCAGGCCGTGAGCCGTTTGACCACGCGCTTCATCGATGACGCGCCCGGCCGGGCCGACCTCGCCTCGGGAAGTGACAACGGCGTGAGCCGGCGCAGCGGCGCGGTCGACGTCGTCGTCCGCCGGGACACCGGGGCACCGGGCCGGGACGACGCCGACGCGACCGAGCGGTGTCGGGCCGCGCGCGCTTCGATCTCGGCCATCACCGCGTCGCGCCCCGAGGTGGGCCACGCGCCCGTCGCGCGGGGCGCGGCGTCGACCCCGGCCACCGATCGCATCGCGGCCGCGAGCGCCTCGTCACTGTCCACGAGGATCGCGCCCTCCGCGAGCTGGTCCTCGAGCCCGCCGGCCCGGGTCGCGATCACCGGCCGGTGATACAGCGCGGCCCGCTCCCCCACCCCGGACGACCAGATCAGGCGGTAGGGCAGTACGACCGCGTCGGCCGCCACGATCCAGATGTCGAACTCCGAGTCGGAGACGTAGCCCTCGTGGAGGGTCGTACCCGGAGTTGCGTCGACGAGATCCCGCAACTCGTCGACGTACGCGACGTACTCGTGGTCCTCGACCCGGAGAGAGCCGACGACGTCGAGGCGGCACCCGTGGTCGGCGAGACCGGAGAACGCCCGCACCGACCGATCGAAACCCTTGTGAGGTTGGAGGAACCCGATCGAGAGGAACATGAACCCGTCGACCGGAAGCCCGAGGCGTTCGCGCGCGGCGTCGCGTTCGAGGGTGGTCCGCCGCTCGAAGTGCGCGCCGTGGCCGGCCAGCTCGACCTGATCCGCGGGGAGGTCGAACGCGGCGGCGAACTCCATCCGCTCCTGTTCCGTGTGGATCGAGATGCGATCGACTGCGCTCCACATCTGCCGGGCGGCGAACCGTTCGGCCGCCGTCTCGGGGCCCCCGTGGGGGAACTCGTGGACCCGGACTTCGACGTGTCGCGCCGCCCGGTAGGTGGCCGCCAGCGCGAGGTACACGCTCGTGCGCTGGGCCGGGGTCGGGTTCGGCGGGAAGAAGATCGCCGGGTGGTACTGGATGACGATCCGGTCGTAGTCCCGCACCCGCCGACCCAGCGCCAGCGCGCCGCGCACCCCTTGCAGGTCGAGGTGGTGGTGCGCAGCCGACGGGCCCGGCGAGAGTGCTTCGACGTCGTGCCCCTCGGCGCGCAGCCGCTTGACCTCCTGGATCGCGTAGTTCGCGATGCCGTCACGCGCCGGCGGATACGGGCTCACCATCAGGATCCGCACATCAACTCCAGGGCAGCCAGGACTCGAGGGTCGCCTCGGCCGCGTCGAGCACGCGCGGCCAGGTGTAGTGCTCGAGCACGTAGTCCCGGCCCGGCGCGGCGATGGCCGCCGCCTGGTCCGGCGCCTCCACCACGAAGCGCAGGCACTCCTCGAACTCGGCCTCGTCGTCGTAGATCAGGCCGGCACCGGACCGCTCGCAGTGCCAGCGGTTGACCGCGCCCGCACCCGTCGCGAGTACGAGGGTGCCGGCGAGCCAGGACTCCATGATCGTGCGCGAGAAGCTCTCGAACCCGGACGGCTGGATGTAGGCCGACGCGGCGGCGAACGCGTCGTTGCGATCCTGCTCGCTGACGTAGCCGAGGTCGAAGACCCGATCGGCGATCTCGGGGGGCGGATCCACGACCCCGTGCCCCATCGTGACGAACGAGAGGTCGAGGTCCGCGTTGACCACGGCGCGGGCGAACGCGGCCAGCGTCCGATCCCAGTTCTTGCCCCCCTCGCGTCGACCCGCATACATCACGAACGGTCCCTCGATGCCGAACCGGGCGCGGAACCCCTCGGGGTCGTAGTGCTCGGGCACGTCGAGCCCGGAACCGATGATCTGATGGTCGGTGAGGCGCGGATGGATCGACCGGGCGAGATCGCACTCGGGATCCGAGAGGAACCACAGACCGCGTGAACCCGAGAAGATCGGGTGGAAGATGTCGAGGTAGGCCTCGGGCTCGTCGTGGAGGCACGGCATGAGGATCGTCCGGTCCGGCGCGACCTGCCCGCAGGCGAACGCCGGCCAGAAGAGGTACGGCGCGAACACCAACGCCCGGTACGAATCCGCCTCGTCGAGGAGGTAGTGGAACATCTCCGGCAGCCGGACGTCGTCGTTCATCCAGCGCTCTTGGTCGCTGAGTCGGAGCGGGGCGCCCGCCGAGATCGCCGCGTTGAGGCTGGCGCGTTCGGCCCGCGGCGTGGAGATCAAGGTCGGGAACCGTCGCACGGTCACCCCGTCGGGTGTGACTTCGACGCCGGCCGGGAACTCGTTGGCCCAGGTGAAATGGTCCCGGGCGCAGGTCGTGAGGATGTCGACCTCCCAGCCCCGCGCCGCGAGCCCGTGGGCCATCTCCTTCAGGACCGCCTCGGCACCGCCGACCACCCCGTCGCCGTAGCGCGCGGGTACGAAACCGAGTCGGCCCTTCCGTTCCACCGATCCGACACTACTGGCCTCGACCCTCGGAATCCGGCTCTCCCGGCTGCGTCGGGGCCCGGCGATACGATCGCCCGATGGACATCGTCGTGTGTGGCGCGCAGGTCCCGTTCATGAGTGGCGGTGCCGAAGCCCTCATGGACAACCTCGTCGAAGCAGCCCGAGCGGCCGGGCACCGCGCCGACCTGGTGCGGCTCCCGACGGTCTGGGACCGCGAACGCATCTTCGACTCGGCCATGGCGTGGCGGCTCCTCGCGGTGGAGGCCGACCTCGTGATCCCCATCAACTTCCCGTCCTATTACGTCCAGCACCCCAACAAGGTCGTCTGGCTCGCCCATCAGCACCGGTCCGCCTACGACGGTGCCGGCGGCCAGTGGTCCGACTTCGGTCTGGACGACGACGCGTTGGAACTCCAGCGTCTGCTCACCGAATGGGACACGCGAGCGCTCT
The DNA here is from genome assembly GCA_964544295.1 of uncultured Bifidobacteriaceae bacterium. Taxonomy (GTDB): domain Bacteria; phylum Actinomycetota; class Acidimicrobiia; order IMCC26256; family JAENVU01; genus JAENVU01. The sequence goes on along the minus strand of CAZJBJ010000009.1, from coordinate 13,826 downwards.
CGGAAGCCCGGCGTATCTTCACGATCTCGGGCGTCGTCAGCGACCGACTGGCCCGGTTCAACGGCCTCGCGTCCGAGCCACTGGCGCACCCGGCGCCGCTCTGGGACCGGCTCCGGCCCGGGCCGCTCGGCACCACGGTGTTCAGCGCGCTCCGCCTGGAGGGCAACAAGCGGCCGGGCATGCTGGTCGAGGCGATGGCCCATGTGCAGTCCGACGTCACGCTCGCCATCGCGGGCCGCGGCTCGCTGGCCGAGGAACTGCGCGACCGCGCCGCGGCGTTGGGAGTCGGCGATCGGCTCGACCTCATGGGCTTCGTGCCCGACGATGCGCTCGTCGACCACTTCGCGACCGCGCTGGCCGTCCTCTACGCGCCCTACGACGAGGACTACGGCTACGTCACCCTGCAGGCCTTCCGGGCCGGGAAGCCCGTGATCACGGCCTCCGATTCCGGCGGCGTGCTCGAATGGGTCGAGGACGGGGTCAACGGCATCGTGACCGACGGCTCCCCGGCGGCGATGGGCGCCGCCATCGACCGACTCGCCGCGGACCCGGAGCTGGCCGCCAAGCTCGGCGCCGCGGGCCGGGAACTCGTCGCCGACCTCGACTGGGGCCCGGTCGTGACGAGGCTGACCACCCCGTGACGTTGCCCGGCATCGATCTCCTGGCGCCCGTCTCCGACACCGCGTGGGCGACCGACCTCCTCGTCGCCCTCCGCGCCTGGTCCCAACCCCGCGCGCCCCACCCGGCGACGCCGGTGCCCGATGCGTACCTCGCCCTCTCCCCGCAGGCCATCCACCTCGCCGAGGCGCTGCGGAGCGACGTGCCGGTCGCGGTCGTGATCGACGAGCCCCGGTCCCTCACGCCCGAGATCGTCGAACGCGCGACCGTGCTCGTCGCTCGCGACGCCGAGACCGCGGCGCGGCTGCCCGACGCCGTGTACTGGCGGCCGGGGGCGATCGACGCCGGACGACACCCGAGCATCGCGCCGTTCGTCCGGCAGCGGTGGCGGGGCACGCTCGGCCTCCCCGACCCGTGGATCCTCGAGTTCGACGGTCACCGGTCGTCGTCGCTCGACCCGGACCTGCGGCCCACGGCGCTCGCCCTCTGCTCGGCCGCCGCCGTCACCGGCCCCGAGCTCGTCACCGCGTTGGCGCTCGGCACTCCCGTCGTCACCACCCCCAGCGCCGCCGCGCTCATCGACGCCGAGCCCGACGTCCATCTCGTGACGCGCACCCAGGACCGTCGCGCTGCCGCGGGCACGCTGGCAGCCGATCCACCCCGCGCGGCGGCCATCGGCTGGGGTGGCCGCCTCCTCGTCGAGGAACGCTTCGACCTCCGCACCGTCGCGGTCGCGATCCTCGACGGCCTGGGCATCGGTCCGGCACCGTTTCCCGCGGCACCGCTCGCCGGGCTCGACGCCGAGCTCGCGGCCTTGGGCACTCCGGCGAACTCACCGGTGGCGACGCGGATCATTCGCAAGGTCGCGAATCTCATGCCCGGCGCGGACTGGGCGGACCTGACCGGGAGACGTCGATGAGCCACCCCGACCTGACACCGGACCAACGCGCCCGCCTGATCGCGGCCCCGGCCGACCCGAGCGACACCACCGCGCCCCCGATCGCCGCGCCCCCCGAGCCCGCGGCACCGGCGGGGCGCAAGGCCCGCCTCAAGGCGACCGTGCGCGCCAAGGCCGCACCCGCCGTCGACCCCGCCCTCGATCGCCTCGCCGGCATGGTGGCCACCCGGCTCCGCCACGTGATGCGGTCCGAGTACGACGAGCTCGCCGCCGAAGTGCACCGGCTCCGCGCCGAGCAGGACGCGTTGCGAGCGACCACGAGCGAGGCACAGTTGTTCCGGTCCGCCGCCGCGTTGTCGCGGCTGGACGCGGCCGAGATCAACGCCGAGCTGATGAAGGGTGAACTGGCCGCGTTCCGTCAGACCCTCGACGGCTTCGGCCAGGCCATCGCGCCGGCGGCCGGGCTCCCAGGAGTCGCGGCGCGCTTTGCGGAGCTGCGCGAACAGGTGAACGCCCTCGACCGACAGCTGCGCGCCGGCGCCCGCCCCACGATCGGCGAACCCGACACGATCCCCGACGAGCCGCCGTCCCCGACCAGCCCGCCGAACTCCCCGACGGCCCCACCTACATCCGGATTCGACTACGTCGGGTTCGAACGGCGGTTCCGCGGCGATTCCGAGACCGTGCTCGCCACCTTGGCCGACCGGTACGACGAACTGCTGCGCGACCACCAACCGGTGCTCGACTTCGGCTGCGGCCGCGGCGAACTCGTCGGCGCGCTGCACGAGCGCGGCATCGTCGCCGAAGGCGTCGACCCGGACCCCGGCATGGTCGAGGAAGCCCAGGGGCACGGTCGGGCAGTGCACCGCGGCGACGGCATCGAGTACCTGCGGGCACAGCCGGTCGGATCGCTCGGCAGTGTGATCTCGGTGCACGTCGTCGAGCACCTCGTGCTGGACCAGCTCGTCGAACTCCTCGAGTTGGCGGCGACCCGGCTCCGCCCCGGCGGGGTGTTCGTCGCCGAGACGCCGAACCCGGCCTCACTCATCGTGCTCGGCAACTCCTACATCCTCGACCCGACCCACGTCTGGCCCCTCCATCCGTCGCTGATGGTGTTCCTGGCCGAACGGGCCGGGTTCCGCGACGCGCAGATCCGCTTCTACTCACCGGCCGAGGGCTACCACCTCGCGCCGATCGACGCCGGTCCCGATGCCCCTGCGTGGGTGGCGCAGATCAACGTGGCGCTGGAACGGCTCAACCACGTGTTGTTCGGGCCGCAGGAGTACGCGCTGGTCGCGACCACCCCGCCGAAGCCGACCGACGACTCAACTCCCTGATCGGGTCAGCGCCGCGGGGACGGTCCGCAGCAGGATGCGCAGGTCGGTGACGAACCCGATCGTCGCGACGTACTCGAGGTCGATGTCCGTGTAAAGGTGCATCATCCCCTCACCCCGACGCGAGACCTGCCACAGGCCGGTGATCCCCGGACGGACGAGGTGGCGCTGGCGCTGCCAGGGTTCGTACCGCTCGACGATCGCCGCCATCTCCGGGCGCGGGCCCACGAGACTCATCTCGCCGCGCAGCACGTTCCACAGTTGGGGCAACTCGTCCAGGCTCCACTGCCGGAGCCGACGACCGAGGGCGGTGTGGCGGGGATCCTCGTCGCTCTTGTGGACCTGCCGGCGATCCGAGCCCCGACCTCGGGGCGACGTCCGCCGCTCACGGCACCGACGATCGGGCGCCATCGTGCGGAACTTCACGACGTCGAACGGCTCACCGTCCAGCCCGACCCGACGTTGCCGGAACAGCACCGGGGTCCCGATCCGGAGCCGGACGAGCGCCGCGACGACGGCCATCACCGGCGCGGTCGCGCACAGCAACATGGCGGCGAGCGTGCGATCCAGGAGTGGCTTGCCCACGCGGACGTAGAGCCCGCGCGGCGGCGCCACGAAGCTCAGGTGCGCGCCCGTGGATTCCGGGGCGCGCAGGGGCAGGGGTTGCGCGCTCATCACCGGTCGTTGTCGGCACCGAACGGCCCGAACCTGACCCCGGAAATCCCCGGGCCCGGACGCGACAACGCGGCCGGCTCACGCCGACCGCGTTGTCAGAGTTCTGTTGTCGGAGCGTTCAGCTCAGGCGAGCGCCTTGCGCCGCGACTGGCGCACGACCACGGCGCCGACGCCGACCGCACCCACGCCGATGAGCGCGAGACCGGTCACGTCACCACCGGTGAAGGGCAACGAGGACGACTTGGTCGCCTGTGCGCCCTGGACCGATGCCGGGTCGACTTCGCTGCCCGGTCCACCATCGGGGTACGGGGCGCCGAACGCGGCAGCGGCGGGTACCAACGTGCCGAGCACGATGCCACTGGCCGCAGCGACGCGAAGAGCCCGTCCACCGTTCTTCCGCTGCTTGCTCACATTGACCTCCACGCCAACCCGTCCGCCGCAGCGGTACGGTCAGTTGAATCAGACCCTGCCCCGAGTGCGAGGGTAGGCAAATCAGTGTACAGGCCGACCAGAGTGTGTGCAAGCCACATTCATGACAAAACCGGACAACTTGATAGGTCATTCGGCTTGTTCTGGGGGCTTGCGACCCCTATCGAACGGTCGGGCCCTACCAGCGCACCGGTCGGGGGGCGTCGTCGTCCCAGGTCGAGGAACCGGCGGTGTACCGGATCGCCGGGTACCGGGCCGAGGGGACGACCTCCATCCCCCGCAGGTTCGCCGGCACCGTGAACTCGACCGTGGACGTCTCGGACGCGCCGCGCGGGAGCACGACATCGCCGGCGATCACCCGGGTCGAGCCGTCCGGACCCCCGGTCACGAGGCGCTCCACCCCGGTGAGCGACACGTCCCCCGCTGCCCTGGGGATGTTCACGCTCAGAATCCCCCGGTACTCGCCGGCCGCGAAGTCCGAGAACGGATAGGGCCCCTCGACGTAGCGGTTGAGGCCCTGTGCCGGCGTCTGGTTGGTCAGCGTGACCTCCACCCGGACCCGGGTGCCCGCCGCGACGCGCCGGTGGGTGATGGCCGCCTGCACCGGCAGGAACTGGTCGAGCTTGTTGCCACCCCGGTTCTCGACCGAGATCATGAACCCGTCACGGGGAAGCTTGCCGGAAACACCGGCGGCTTTCCACGCCGCCTGCTGCTCGGGTTTCGAGGACCAGAACAGCACGTGGCGACCTCGGGCGGCGCCGCGCAGGTCGTCGACGAGATCGGCGATGTCCCAGCCGGCCTTGTCGAGTTGGTCGACGATCGCCCGGGCGATGACGCCGTTCCGGTCGCGCCGGGCCCGGTTCGCCGGGAGGTCACTCTCGGGATCCTCGATGTCGCTCGGGTAGTCGAGATACTGCTGCAACAGGATCTGGTCGACGACGTTGTTCTCGTCGATGACGGTGCCGTCGACGGTCACCGGTCCCGACACCTTGATGAGAGATCGCAAGGCGATCGCGTCGAGCGCGAACACCCCGTCGACGTCCTCACCGGTCTTGGCCTTCCACATCTGCGCGGCGAGCGCGCCGGTCACGTCGAACTGCGGTGACATCGCGAGGTAGCGCCACTCCTGGGTGGGATCGAGCCAACCCCACCGCGCCCCGAAGTCGCCGGTGACCGGTACGGCTCCCGGCGGGAGTTCGAGGTCGGTCACCGAGACCATGTCGCCGAGCGAGAACTGGCCGCCGAGGGTCGTGAGGATGCCGGCCGACAACAACATGCCGGAGCCGGACCGCATCTCCCCCGCGTTCGCCGCCAGCAGCAGGTACCGCGACGGCCCCTCGAGCATCGATCCGACACCGGCCGTCGCCACCGCGACGTCCCGTGTCGCGCGGCGGGCCTTGGTCAGTTGGGTCGCGAACTTGCTGCGGGCCCGGGCCAGCGGTCCGGCGAGCGCTTCGTCAGGGCCGAGCCCGACCGGCGCGAGCCCGGCGGAGGCTTCCCGCCCGATCGCGCCGAGCCGATCGAGTAGCGCCACCCGCTCCGCGCCGGAGTTCGTCGTCTCCCCCAGTTCCCTGGTCGAGCGTTCCATCGCGGTCACTCCGACGTCGACGACAGTCGATGCGCCCGAGGTGAGGGCCTTGACCGACCGGACCTGGCGCCCGACGTAGGGCAGTACCTGGAACGGTGTGAGGAACGAGGAATCTGCCGCGTCGGCGGCCTGGCGGAACTCACCCCGGGCCGCTCGCATGGCCGGGAGCCCGTCGCCGCGGATCAAGGCCGCGGGATCCAACCCCTCCTGGGCGGACTGCAGACGATCGAGCCCGGCCTGCGCATGGTTCTTCGCCTGGACCAGCTGATAGCCCGCGGCCGCGGTCCACACGCCGACGACGAGCAGCACAACCGCGACGATGAGCCTGCGGCGTCTCCGACTCGTGCGGCGCGCCGGCGGTCGCGTACCACCGGAGCCGGACGTCATGGCCCGATCGTACGGCGTCACCCGAGCGTCTTCGGCGCGCCGACGACCGCGCCTGAGGGGTTACGGTCGGGGCGATGGAGGCTTCCGATCCGGGCCCGGAGTACGCGCGGGTGACCATTCGCCAGCTGGCCCGGGCCGAATCGACCTGTCCGCGCCGGCTGGACCTCGACCATCGGGACACGCGCGCGAACCGGGGCGCGAACCGGGGATTCCGGGTCCGTTCTCAGGTGGAGGCGGATGCGCGGCTCGCCCACACCGGGTCCCGCCGTCCCACGCTCGACCATTTCCGCGCCACCGACGACCTCTTTCCGGAGGAGCGCGAGGTGTACGACGTCGCGGCCCGTTGGTACGTGGACCTGTTCGGCACCGAACCGATGGCGCTCGCCGACCTGGACACCCACGAGTTCGAGACGGTGGCCCGGCGTACCGGGGTCCGACTCGTGGGCGGCGCCGGGTTGGCGCTCGAGTCGCCGTCCGGCGAACGCGAGCTGCGGATGCTGGCGATCGGCGACCGGTCGAGTGAGGAGCTCACGGATTCGGCATCGATCCGCTTCGCGCTCCTGCGCCGTCCGGATTGGACCCGTCGGGGCGTCCTGCGCGTCGTGCGCGCCGACCTCCTCGGCGGCTCGGCCGTTGCCACCGACGTCGACGGCGCCGCGTTCTGGGCCGAGCTGCGGGACTGGCTGCAGGCGCGCATCGCGGTGATCCGGGAGCACGCCGACAAACGCGCCCCGCGCGCCGGATGGGAATGTGCCCGCTGCCCGTACATCGCCGGTTGCTCGGCGCTGCGATGAGCGCCGACCGTCTCCTCCCCGACATCGTCGCCCTGTCCCCGAGCGGACTCGACGACTGGGAACGGTGCCCCCGCCTCTACCTGAACCGCCACCTGTTGCGGCTCCCGGCGAGCGACGACGGCGCCGCGTCCGGGCTCGGCAACCTCGTCCACGATCTGCTCCGGCTCCTGCACGATTCGGGCGACTGCCACGACGAGGGTCTCCAACACGAGCTGTTGGAGAACCACGGGGTGGAGGACAACACCGCGATCGGCGCCATGATCCGCCAGCACGTCGCCCGCTGTCCCAGCCCCGCGCCGGCCCTCGGCCACGAACGCGAGGTGGTTCGGCTCCGGCGGGGTTCCCCGGTGTGGATCGGATCGGGTCGGCTGGACGCGGTGTGGAACCACGACGGCATCCTCGACGTGCGCGACTACAAGACCGGCGCACCACGCGACGGGGCACTCGCGGAGGACTCGCGCGCTCGGTTCCAGGCGTGGCTCGCGGCACCGTTGGCCGAGGGCCGGCGGATCCGGGTTCGCTACGAGCACCTCGGTCACGACATCAGTGCCGATCCCCTCGAATACGAGCCCGATGCCGACGACCTGGCACGCACCGAGATCGAACTCACCGCGGTCGTCGACGCCATCCGGCACGCGGCCGCACGCGAGGACTTCGTCGGGGTGCGCGAGCGCGAGACCTGTCGGACCTGCGCGTACCGATCGATCTGTCCCGACAGCGCGGCGGTCGGCACGCCGACGTGGCCGCTGCCCGACGACGCCGGGCCGGACGCGACCACCTCCTAGGATCCGCGCCCGATGACCATCGACCCCCGCACCCCCGTCGTCGTCGGGGTCGGCCAGGTGACCCAGCGCGCCGCCGATCCGATGACCAGTCTCGAACCGATCGACCTGCTGGCCGACGCGGCGCGCACCGCGCTGGCCGACGCCGGCGGGTCCGGGCTCACGCTCGACACCGTGGCTATTGCCGAGATCATCTCGTGGCGCTACCCGGATCCGGCTGCGACGCTGGCGCGCCGTCTCGGCGTCGTGCCGCGCACGACCGTGGTGTCCTCCACCGGCGGCAACAGTCCGCAGATGATGCTCAACCGGTGCGCCGAGGCGATCCAGTCGGGCGGCATCGACGCGGTCCTCATCGGGGGCGTCGAGTGCATGTACAGCCGCCGGCGGGTCCGCAAGATCGATCGGTCCCTACGTTTGCCGTGGACCACGGCCGACGACCCGGCGTGCCCGAACGTCTGGGGCGACACCCGGCCCGGCGCGTCGCAGTACGAGATGGCGCATCGCGCCCTCGCCCCCACCCAGGTGTACCCGCTGTTCGAGACGGCGCTGCGCCACGCCGCCGGGCGGTCGGTCGCGGCCCACCAGGAGCATCTCGGCGCACTGTGGTCCAACCTGGCCGCGGTCGCCGCCACGAACCCGCACGCGTGGTCGCCGACCGCGTATTCACCCGCGGAGATCGTCACTCCGACGCCCGAGAACCGGATGGCGAACTTCCCCTACACGAAGCGGCTGTGCGCGAACCTCGACGTCGACCAGGCCGCCGCCGTCGTCCTGTGTTCGTACGCGGCGGCGACCGCGGCCGGGATCGCGCCGGACCACATGGTGTTCCCGTGGTCGGGGGCCGACGCGCACGACCACTACTTCGTCTCCGAACGCGACGCGCTGCACCGGTCACCCGCGATCGGGATCATCGGTGACGCCGCTCTCGACGCGGCGGGGGTCGACCTCGATGCGGTCGCCCGGTTCGACCTCTATTCGTGCTTCCCGTCGGCGGTGGAGGTCGCACTCGACGCCCTCGGACTCGCCGGGCCCACCGGCGGCGACGAACGACCCATCACCGCGACGGGCGGGCTCGCGTACGCGGGCGGACCCGGGAACAACTACGTGACCCACTCGATCGCGGCGATGGTCGAGGCGTGTCGGCGGGATCCGGGATCGATCGGTCTCGTGACCGGGCTCGGGTGGTACGCCACCAAGCACTCGGTCGGTCTGTACTCCACCGCTCCCCCGCCGGCGGGGTACCGCCGCGTCGACCCTGCCGTCACGCAGGCACGCGTCGATGCATTGCCGAGTCGGGAACCGGCGGGCGTGCTCGACACCGACGGTGAGGTGGAAGCCACCTCGGTGGCGTTCGACCACGACGCCACGCCCACGATCGGCATCCTCAGTGTGCTGCTCGCCGACGGCCGGCGCGCCCTCGCGAACTGCACCGACGTCGACACGCTCGGCGCCATGGTCGCGGAACCCTGGGAGGGCCGCCGGGTCACCCTGGTTGCCGACGGCGACACCAACCGGCTCGCCTGATCAGCGCGCCTGCTTCCACCCGTTCCAGTAGGTGATCTCCTCCACCGGTCGCCGCACCGCGGGCTTGAAGTCCGTGCCCGTGAAGTAGGCGACCGGGATGAGTCCCACCTGGGTCACACCCTCAGGGATGCCCAACAACTCGGCGGCGCGCTCGGCGAGCGGCAGGTGCAGCGTGGTCAACACTGATCCGAGACCCCGGCTGCGCAACGCCAACTGGAAGCTCCACACCGCCGGAAAGATCGAGCCGTAGCTGCCCGCGGCCGCCCAGTTCGGCAACGCGTCCAGCTCGCCGTACAGGCACGGGATGACGTGCACCGGAACCTCGTGCAGTCGTTCGCTCAGGTACGTCGCCGAGTCCACGACCCGTTCCTGCTGGGCCGAGATCGTCCCCGGCTCCCCGAGCCCGGCCTTGAGGTACGGGACCGCGATCTCGCGGTAGAGCTCGGCCAGCGCCAACCGCGTGTCGGCGTCGGTCACGACGATCCATCGCCACCCCTGGGTGTTGCCGCCGGTGGGCGCCTGGATCGCGAGTCGCAGACACTCCTCGATCACGGCCGGCTCGACGGGACGATCGAAGTCGAGTCGCTTGCGCACCGAGCGGGTCGTCGCGAGGACGTGATCGATCGCGGTGAGATCCAACGCAGCCATTCCGAGGCCTTTCCGAGAGGGACGTCCCGCTATGTTGGCCCATCGTGTCCACCAACGCACCGACTCCGGGCCAGAGCTTCTGGTGGGGCTTCACGAAGCGGTGTGCGCGCTGCGGGTCCGGCCACCTGTTCCGGCACTACCTGACGATGGTCCCCGACTGTCCCCGGTGCGGACTCCACTTCGAACGCGAGTCCGGGTACTGGGCCGGCGCACTGGCGATCAACATCATCGCCACGGGCGGCCTGTTCGCCATCGTGTTCGTGGCGATCCTCATCGCGACCATCCCGCACGTGCCCGTTGCGCTCGCGCTGGCGATCCTGATCCCGATCGCCGCGCTCGGCCCGATCGTCTATTACCCGTACTCGAAGACGGTCTGGGTCGCGGTGGATCGGGCGTTCCTCGCCCGCATGGACCCCAACGAACGCTACGACGACGCCTGAACCGCGCCGGGGTCACTCCGGGTTGAGGTCGATGCGCAACGTCAGGATGCCGTCGGTGAACTCCCAGCTCGCGTCGGCGAGCATCGCGTAGTCCTGAAAATCGAGTTGGGCCTGGCGGACGAACTGCTCGCGTTGGGGCCCGGCGACCGGAGGCAACGGTCGGTCGCGCACGGCATCGGCCCGGTCGCGGAAGCGGCCGATCATGGCGTCGACGTCGAGTTCGTTCGGTGCGGGCTCGGGCATCGTCGGTCAATCTACCGATCCGCCCGCAGGCGGGCGACGAGGGCGCGGTCGTGGCCGGCCAGATCGGGGCGCACCCCGACCTCGGCGAACCCGGCGGCTCGGGCCAGCTCGGTCGCCGGACCGGCCTGGTGCGGCGCCAACTCCAGGACGAGGGTGCCGGCCGCGTCCAACCACTCCGGCGCCGTCCCGATGAGATGCTCCACCGCCTCGAGTCCGGTCGGTCCCGCATAGAGCGCACCGGTCGGCTCCCACTCGGCCACCGATGCCGGCAGGACCTCGTGCTCGGCGATGTAGGGCGGGTTCGCCACGATCAGCCGCACCGAGCGCCGGTGCTCGGCGGGCAACGCGTCGAACCAGGACCCCTCGGCAACCCGCAGCCGCGTCGCCACCGATCCGGCGGCCGCGACGTTGGCGCGCGCCACCGCGAGTGCGGCCTCGCTGACGTCGGTCGCCCACACCTCGGCGTCGGGCAGCGAGTTCGCCAACGCGAGCGCGAGGGCCCCGGAGCCCGTGCCGAGGTCGGCGACGGCGTATCGGGTGTGGCCGCCCGCCCAGGGGTCAGGTGGTCCGACGCGTTCGCCGAGTCGCTCGACCTCGGCGATCGCGACCTGGGCGACGACCTCGGTCTCGGGACGCGGGATCAGCACCCGGGGATCCACCATGAGGTCGAGACCGCAGAACGACCACGCGCCGAGCACGTACTGGATCGGTTCGCCGGACGTCCGGCGCGCCAGGAGCGCGTCCAACTCGCTCACGACCCGGCGCGTGGCGAACCCTTCGGACTCGATGATCTGCTCGGCCGCGTCCATCCCCGACACCGACTCGATCAACCAGCGCGACTCCGCGACCGGATCGTGGACGTCCGACGCGCGCAGCCGGGCTTCGGTGTCGGCGCGCAGGTCGCCCCACGTGACGTTCAGGAGTCCGCGTCCTCGAGTTGCTGCTGGCGTTCCTCGGCCATGAGCCGATCCACCAGCGCGTCGAGATCGCCGGAGAGCACGGCGTCGAGGCTGTGCAACGTGAGGCCGACCCGATGGTCGGTCACCCGGTTCTCCTTGAAGTTGTAGGTGCGGATCTTCTCCGAGCGACCGCCACCACCCACCTGGCTGCGACGGGTGTCGGCCACCTCGGCCGCCTGCCGCTCCTGTTCCACCTGCAACAGGCGCGACCGCAGGATCCGGAAGGCCTTCTCCTTGTTCTGGAGCTGACTCTTCTCGTCCTGACACGTCACCACCAGACCGGTGGGTTTGTGGGTGATGCGGATCGCCGAGTCGGTGGTGTTCACCGACTGCCCGCCCGGACCGGTCGACCGGTACGTGTCGATCTCGAGATCGTTCGGGTCGATGGCGATGTCGACGTCTTCGGCTTCGGGCAACACCGCCACCGTGGCCGCACTCGTGTGGATCCGACCCTGACTCTCGGTCGCGGGAACCCGCTGCACCCGGTGGGGGCCCGCTTCGTGCTTGAGGTGGGACCACGCGTCGGGTCCGCGCACGACGAAGGTGATCTCCCGGAACCCACCCATGTCGGACGGCTGGCTCGACAACACCTCGGTCTTCCACCGATGCGCGTCCGCGAAGTACGAGTACATGCGGTACAGGTCACCGGCCCAGAGGTTGGCCTCCTCCCCGCCCTCGGCTCCGCGGATTTCGACGATCACGTTCTTTCCGTCGTTCGGGTCCTTCGGGATGAGGAGTTCCTTGATCTCGGCCTCGAGCCGCTGCCGATCAGCCTCCTTCTCGGCGATCTCCTGCTTCAGGAACGCCACCATGGCGGGATCGGATTCGGCCGCGACCATGTCGCGGGCGTCGGCCAGCTCGGACTCGTTCGCCTGGTAGGTGCGGTACGCGTCGACGATCGGGCGGAGTTCGGCGGATCGGCGACCGGCATCCGCCGCCGCCTGCTGGTCCCCGGCGGCGTACAGGTCCGGCAACGTCGCCTCGACCCGACCCAGCTCCGCCTCGAGTTCGGCGAGGCGGGAGAACATCGGATCGGCCATCGGCGTGCTCGGGCGAGCTCAGGCCGCGACGCGCGAGTCGACCTCGGCCGACTGTTCCGCGGTGAACACGGCCCGCAGGGCCGCGATCGCGACCTCGATCTGGTCCAGCGTCGGCTCCCGCGTGGTGAGCTTCTGGAGCGACAGTCCCGGGATCATCATGGTGCGCACCCACCGGCGATCCATGTGCTTGGCCGCGAACCGGATGACCTCGTACGCGATCCCGGCGATCACCGGGATCAGGATCACGCGCGACAGGATCAGATACGGGATCGCGGGTCGACCGATGAACGAGTACACGATGATCGCGAGCGTCAACACCGTCAGCAGGAAGTTGGTCCCGCAGCGCACGTGCGCGGTCGTGAAGGTCTGGGCCGACTCGGGGGTGAGCGGCACGTCGTTCTCGTACGCGGCGATCGACTTGTGTTCGGCGCCGTGGTACTGGAAGACCTTGCGGATCTCCTTCATCCGACCGATGAGCGCGAGGTAGCCGAGGAACAGGCCCAGGACGAGCAGTCCCTCCAACGCATGGAACGCGATCCCGGTCACGCCGAACAGGCTGCCGAGCCCGCGCGCGCCGAGTGCCGGCAACAGGATGAACAGCCCGACCGAGAGCGACATCGAGATGGCCATCGTGACGCCCATCGCGGTTCCCGACAGGCGCTCGTCCTCGGGCATCTGCCGGTTGGCCGAGTAGGACAGCGCCTTCATGCCGAGGCCCATGGATTCGCCGAGGTTCATGACCCCGCGCAGCAGCGGGATCTTGTTGTACTTCTCGGCCCAGCCGGGAACATCGTGGACGGCGACGTCGATGTCACCCTCCGGCGTTCGCACCGCGACCGCCCACGTGGACGCGCCGCGCATCATCACACCTTCGACGACCGCCTGGCCGCCCATGTATCGCGGCTGGTCACCCACGGGTTACTTCTTCTTCGCGTACCGCTTGTTGAAGCGCTCGACGCGGCCACCGGTGTCCACCAGCTTCTGCTTGCCGGTGTAGAAGGGGTGGCACTCGGAGCAGAGCTCGACGCGCAGCTCGGACACCGTCGAGCGGGTCACGAACTCGTTCCCGCAGGAGCAGTGCACCTTGCACTCGGTGTAGGTGGGGTGAATGTCGGTCTTCATGATGGGTCCAGTCTAGGAACTCGGGCTGTGTGAAGGAGAACCCCTCCCTATTCCCGAGGCCGGTAATGCTCGATCAGCCGCCGGGCGTGGGGGCCTTGGCGATCTCGGCGAGGAACTCGTCGTTGGACTTCGTGGTCTTGAGCTTGTCGATCAGCAGCTCGAGCCCCGGTGCCGAGGAGCCCTCCTGGGCGAGGGCGTTGAGGACCCGGCGCAGCTTCCACACCTGGTTCAACTCGTCCCGGTCCATCAGGAGTTCCTCGTGACGGGTGCTCGACGCGTTGACGTCGATCGCCGGGAACAGCCGGCGCTCGGCGAGCTTGCGGTCGAGCTTGAGCTCCATGTTGC
>CAZJBJ010000008.1:12003-45824 GCA_964544295.1 uncultured Bifidobacteriaceae bacterium | reverse complement strand
TTGGTCTTGCCCGAAACCTCGGGCGCCGGGGCGGCGCCGGTCGACGGCTGCGCCACCGTTGCCGCCGGGTCCATACCTACGCGTCCTCTCCTTCGTCACCCTCGAGCACGGGGGCGACTGCAACGACGCTCTCGCCGGGGTTGAGCGACGCCACCTTGACGCCGGTGGCATCACGCCCCTGTGACGAGATGTCACGAGCGCCGGTACGCATGATATTGCCGACCGAGGAAAAGACGAGGATTTCGTCGTCCGGCTGCACCATGAACGCCGCGATGACACCCACCCGGCCGGCGGTGACCTTCATGCCCCGCACCCCCTGACCGCCTCGGCCCTGGCGGTTGAACTTGTCGAGTTTGGTGCGTTTCCCGTGACCGCTTTCGGTCACGAACAGCATCACTGCGTCGTCCTTGGCCAGATCGCAGGACACGACGGCGTCGTCGGCGTTCTTCAGCTTCATCCCGCGCACGCCGGCCGCGGCCCGGCCCATGGGCCGAACATCGGTCTCACTGAACCGGATGGTCATGCCGTTGCGCGACACCATGAAGATGTCGTCCTCGCCGCCGGTCTGGATGACCTTGACCAGCTCGTCGTCCTCTTTGAGGTTGATGGCGATGAGACCGGTCCGGAGGGACGAGTCGTATTCGGACATCTTCGTCTTCTTGACCTGGCCGCGCTTGGTCACGAAGAACAGGTAGGCGCCGTCCTCGTAGGTGCGCGTGTCGATGACCGCCTGCACCCGCTCCTCCGGCCCGAGCGCGAGCAGGTTGACGATCGCCGTGCCACGCGCGGTGCGTTCCTTCATCGGGATCTCGTGCGCGCGGAGGCGATAGACCTTGCCGCGGTTCGAGAAGAACAGCAGGTAGGAGTGCGCGGTCGTCGTGAGGAGATGCTCGACGTAGTCCTCGTCCTTGAGGCTGGACCCGCGCACACCCTTGCCGCCGCGACCCTGCTTGCGGAACGCGTCGGCGGCCACGGTCTTGACGTAGCCCTTGTTCGAGAGCACCACGACACACTCTTCGTCCTCGATCAGGTCGAGGTCGGCGATGTCGCCGGTGTCGAGAGTGACCTGGGTGCGTCGGCCCTCGGCGAACTTCTCGCGGACCTCGGCCAGTTCTTCCTTGATCACCGTCAGCTTCTTGGCGTCGCTGTCGAGGATCGACTGCAGCTCGGTGATGCGCGCGACGAGCTCGGCGTGTTCCTCGGTGAGCTTCTGGTGCTCGAGTTGGGCCAACCGGCGCAACGGCATGTCGAGGATGTGCTGGGCCTGGACTTCGCTGAACTCGAACGGCTTGGCCATCAGGCTCGTCTTCGCCGCATCGGTGTCGGCCGACGCCCGGATCAGGGCGATGATCTCGTCGATCGCGTCCAGTGCCCGTAACAACCCTTCGAGGATGTGCGCGCGATCACGGGCCTTGCGCAACCGGTGCTCGGTACGACGGGTGATGACATCGACCTGGTGCTCGATGTAGACGCGCAGCGCTTCGCGCAGGTTCAGCAGGCGCGGGATGCCGTCGACGAGCGCGAGCAGGTGCACCGCGAAGTTCGTCTGCATCGGCGTGTGCTTGTAGAGCTGGTTCAGCACCACCTGCGAGTTCGCATCGCGCTTGAGTTCCACGACGAGGCGTACCGAGTCGCCGGCCGACTCGTTCCGCACGTCGCGGATGCCCTCGATCTTCCGGTCGTTCACGAGCTCGGCGATCTTGGTGCCGATCACCTCGACCGAGGTCTGGTACGGCACTTCGGAGATGACGATGCGCTGCTCGCCCTTGCGGCCTTCGTCGATCTCGGCGACCGCTCGCATCTTGATCGAGCCGCGCCCGGTCCGGTACACGTCGCGCGCGCCGGCCTGACCGAGGATCAGCGCGCCGGTCGGGAAGTCGGGCGCCTTGACGAACTGCATGAGGTCGTCCGGCGTCGCGTCCGGGTTGTCGATCAGATGCTGGGTGGCGTCGATGATCTCGCCGAGGTTGTGGGGCGGGATGTTGGTGGCCATCCCGACCGCGATCCCACCGCCGCCGTTGACGAGCAGGTTCGGGAACCGCGCCGGGAGGACGACCGGCTCCTCGTTGTTGCCGTCGTAGGTCTCCTGGAAATCGACGGTGTCCTCGTCGATCTCGCCGAGCAGCTGCATCGCTAGTGGCGCGAGCCTCGCCTCGGTGTTGTGGTTGACGAATCCGTTGGCCAGGAAGGCGTGATCGTCCGAGTCGACTCGGACGGAGTAGACCGGCTGGACGCCCGCGTCCTCGACGGTGGTGACCTCGGCGTAGTACCAGCCGCTGCTCACGAGCGGTGCGACCACCCGTCCGACTTCGGGGTTCCGGACGCGGTCGAGCACCTCGCGGCCGAGGCCTCGATCCCAACGTTCCATCGCCGCGAGGTCGTGCTTCTCGAGCCATTTGCGGTCGTCCCCGCGGGCACCGCTCTCGGCGCGGACATACTCCGCGAGGAACGGCACGCGGTCGTGCGTCCGGGTGGTCGTGGTGCCGGGCAACGCCGCGACGAGTGACTCGAGCTTGCGCTGCTTGGCGCCCCAGAACCCGACTCGCGCCGCGAATCGTGCCGCGTCCCGTCGATTCCCGATGACGAGCTTGATTTCACCGTTCGCGTAGCACGCCTGCCGAGCGATCACACCGAACTCCAGGAGGAGCGTCTGGACGTCGTGCGCGAGGTGGGTGCTCGTGGTCGAGTAGCTGATCTGGACCGTGTTCCGGCCGAGATCCGAACAGGATCCGTCGCCTTCGTAGAGCCCCTGCAGGAATGCCTGCTTCGCGTCGAGCGGTGCCTGCCACACCACCTCGGGGATTCGCTTCTCGGCGCTGCGCAGTCCGATCAACTCCGCGATCGGTGACGCCGCCATCGATGCGGTGTCGTGGACGTCCAACTCGTGGATCGTCCGGCCGGAACGCAGTCCACGCTCGTTCACGTAGCGGCGGCCGCCGACCACGGTGTCCCAGGCACGGACGACCGCGTCGAAGTACTCGACGTCGATGTTGTTGAAGCCGGCCCGGTTCGGTGATGCCCAGCCTTCGGCGACCATCGCACCGGCCAGGAACGCGGCCGAGCGTTCGGCGTCGGTCGAGGTCGTGTGATCGCTGGACCCGGTGCGTGAGATCACGACCACCGTGCCGGGTTCGATCTCTTCGAGCAGCTTCCACTGCAGCATGGGAACGCCGGCGATCGACACCAGGCACAGGACCGGGTGATTGTGGGTCCCGGTGACTTCGTAGCCCTCGCGCGTGCGGAGCCGCAACGTGGGATGACTTCCGGAGTGGAACCCTTTGGTCGCCCGTACCGGGTCGCCGTCGCGGTTGCGGACCTTGACGTCGATCTCGGACTCGGAGTTCGGCTCCGCCGGTGCCAGGGCGTCCATGCGAACGGTGCCGTCCGCGGTGAGGACCCGGGTCGAGCCGACGACGCAATAGCGCATCGCCGCCGGCCGGTCGTTGGGGTCGGGCGAACCGAAGTTCCCGTGGCCGTCCACCAGCGGATACCGCAGCGAGAAATCCTGGGCCATGCGGGCCAGCGCGTCGTAGATCGACTGGTCACCGTGGGGGTGGTACTTGCCCATCACGTCGCCGACGGCCGACGCGCACTTCTTGTGGTTGCGGTCCGGGCGCAGGCCGCCGTCGTACATGCCGTAGAGGATGCGGCGCTGGACCGGCTTGAGCCCGTCGCGCGCGTCCGGCAACGCGCGGGAGGTGATGACCGACATCGCGTAGTCCAGGAAGGAGCGTTCCATCTCCTCCTGGATCTCGATCGGTTCGATGTTCATTTCGAGGGGCTGCGCGCCGTCGGGCACCGGGACCTCCGGGTCGGTTTCGCTGCGAACGTTCGGGTGGCTTGCTTAGATGTCGAGGAAGCGGACGTCTTTCGCGTTCTCCTGGATGAAGCCCTTCCGGGATTCGACGTTGTCACCCATCAGGGTCGAGAAGACGTCGTCGGCGATCGCCGCGTCCTCCACCGACACCTTGAGCAAGGAGCGCGTCTCGCGGTTCATCGTGGTGTCGCCGAGTTCCTGCCAGTCCATCTCGCCGAGGCCCTTGAAACGACTGACTTCGATCTTGCGGTTCTCGTGTTCGGCCTCGAAGCGCGCGAGGGCCGCTTCGTCCTTCAGGTAGGTGCGTTCCTTCCCGACGTCGGCCCGGAACAGCGGCGGCTGCGCGACGTACACGTGACCCTGCCGGACGAGTTCGCCCATCTGGCGGTACAGGAACGTGAGAAGCAGCGTACGGATGTGCGAGCCGTCGACATCGGCGTCACTCATCAGGATGATCTTGTGGTAGCGGAGCTTCCCGATGTCGAACTCCTCGGCGATGCTCGTCCCCGCGGCGGTGATGAGGGTCTGCACCTCCTCGTTCTTCAACATCTTGTCCATGCGGGCCCGCTCGACGTTGAGGATCTTTCCTCGGATCGGCAGGATCGCCTGATACTCGGGGTTGCGGGCACGCTTGGCCGAACCGCCGGCGCTGTCACCCTCGACGATGAAGAGCTCGCACTGGGACGGGTCCTTCGACGAACAGTCCGCGAGCTTGCCGGGCATGGCGGAGGACTCCAACAGCGACTTGCGGCGCGTGAGGTCGCGTGCCTGGCGTGCGGCCAGGCGTGCGCGTTGCGCGGTCGTGGCCTTCGCGACGATCTGCTTCGCCTCGGCCGGATGTTCTTCGAGCCACTCCCCGAGCTTTTCGTTCGTGGCCTTCTCGACCATCGAGCGCATCTCGGTGTTCCCGAGCTTGGTCTTGGTCTGGCCCTCGAACTGCGGATTCTGCAGCTTGACCGAGATGATCGCGGTGAGGCCCTCGCGGATGTCCTCGCCAGTGAGGTTGTCGTCCTTTTCCTTGAGCAGGTTCTTGCCGCGCGAATACTTGTTGACCGCGTTGGTCAACGCCTTCTTGAAACCCTCTTCGTGCATGCCGCCTTCGGTCGTCGCGATGTTGTTCGCGAACGAGTGGATGCCTTCGTGGTAGCCGGTGTTCCACTGCATCGCGATGTCGACTTCGGAGGTCGCGGTCGTGTCCTCGAACGCGACGACCCGCTTGAAGATCGCCTCCTTCGACGCGTTGAGGTGGCGCACGAAGTCGGTGATGCCGCCGGCGTACTTGAAGACCTGGTCCGACGCGGGATCGACGCGCTCGTCACGGAATCGGATCTCGAGGCCGCGGTTCAGGAAGGCCATCTCGCGCAGCCGCTCGAGCAGTGTCTGCGCGCGGAACTCGGTCTCTTCGAAGATCGTCGAGTCCGGCCAGAAGGTGATGGTGGTGCCGGTCTTCTTCGAGGTTGCCTTCTTCTCGAGTTTGCCGACGGGCTTGCCGCCCTTCTCGAACGACATCTCCCAGCGATGGCCGTCGCGGTGGATCTCCAGGTCGAGCCGGGCCGACAGCGCGTTCACCACCGAGACGCCGACGCCGTGCAACCCGCCGGAGATCTTGTAGCCCTCTCCACCGAACTTCCCGCCGGCGTGGAGCACGGTGAGGACGACCTCGGCCGCGGACTTGTTCTTGTACTCGGAGTGGTTCTCGACGGGGATGCCCCGGCCGTTGTCGACGACGCGGCACCCGCCGTCGGCGAGCAGGGTCACGTCGATGCGGGTGGCGTGACCGGCCATCGCCTCGTCGACGGAGTTGTCGACCACCTCGTAGACCAGGTGGTGCAGACCGGACAACCCGGTCGAACCGATGTACATCCCCGGGCGCTCCCGGACGGGCTCCAAGCCCTTGAGCACCGTGATGTCTTTCGCCCCGTACGCCACCCGCGCGCTACCTCTCGTGGTTGAAACCGTCGGTCGTATGGCCCCGCACGAGGGCGACTCGAGGGTCGGGTTCGACCCACGAAACGCTCCGCCGCACAGCAACCTCGGACAAGCCCCGGTCCGACGCCGCGACCACTGCCGGATTTTCGGCAAAAGTGCTGGTCAGCAGGCCTTTTCGGGGTCCGATCAGTGTACCAGACCCCTGTGACCGACCTCGGGTTTCTCGGCGGGTTTTCGGAGGGGTTTCGGCCTGTGATGACGGGGCCGTTCAGCGGTCGAACCCGCCGGCGGTTCCCCCGGGGTCGACCTCCCCCGCGCCCCGGTGCGCGGCGACCGTGATCTCGCGCACGCCTGCCGCCGGAACCTGCTCCCGGAGGCTCTCGATCAGTTGATCCGCGAGATACCGGAACTGCCCGGCCCAGGCGGGATCGTCCACGGAGATCCGGAGACGTCCGCCGCTCAGATGGAGTGGTTCGCTGTGCTCCCCGAGGGCGGCACCGACCAGATCCGACCAGGACGCCCGGATCGCGTCGAGGAGACCCGGTTCGGGCGCACCCAACTCACGCCGGACGTGGGCGAGGGCGTCGGTCACCGGCCGGGGATCGTCACTCCGGCTCACACCAACCGACCGTTCTCGATGCGCAGCCAGGTGTCGGCCCGGATGCTCTCGGGCAGCGCACCCGCGGTCGTGATCAACGTCTGGGTCGCCGGCAGGTGTTCCACGAGCGCGGTGGCGCGCTGCGCGTCGAGTTCGCTGAACACGTCGTCGAGCAACAACACCGGTTCGACGCCGACGGCCTCGGCCACCACCCGGTGCCCGGCCAGGCGCATGCCGAGCGCCAACGTCCGTTGCTCACCCTGGGACGCGTGATGACGCGCGTCGAGGTCCTCGAGCACGAGTGCCCAGTCGTCCCGATGGGGGCCCACCAACGTCACCCCGCGGTCTTCCTCGCGCTTGCGCAGACTCGCGAGTGCCTCGGT
Source organism: uncultured Bifidobacteriaceae bacterium (assembly GCA_964544295.1). Lineage (GTDB taxonomy): Bacteria > Actinomycetota > Acidimicrobiia > IMCC26256 > JAENVU01 > JAENVU01. The sequence goes on along the minus strand of CAZJBJ010000008.1, from coordinate 39,097 downwards.
GAGCGCGTCGCCCACGTTCTCGCGCGCGACCGGACCCGTACACCACTCGGGTTCGTACGCCGTCGCGAACCCCGGCGCGCTACCGGCGAGCGACGCGTAGGCATCGCTCACCGCGGGATCGAGGCGCGCGATGAGATCGAGTCGGCCGCGGATCAACTCACTCCCGACGTCGACGAGTCGCGTGTCGAACACGTCGCGCGTCCTGCGGTCGTCGGCGTTGCGAATGCCGGCGCGCAACAACGCGTTGCGCTGCTTGACGACCCGCTCGTATTCGGTGATCACCGCACTGAAGCGGGGCGCCGCGCTCACCAGGAGATCGTCGAGGTACTCGCGGCGACCGCCCGGCCCGCCCTTCACCAACGTCAGGTCGTCGGGCGCGAACACGGTGACGCGCAGGTGCTCGGCCAGATCCCTCCGGCGCGTGACGGTCTGCTTGTTGGCGAGGATGCGATTCCGGCCCACGCTCGTGATCGCGGCCTCGACCAACACCGCGTGCTCCGGGTGTTCGATCTGGGCCCGCACGATCGCTTCCTCGGCACCGTTGCGCACCAACGCCCGGTCGGGCACACCACGCACCGAACGGCCCGTCGCGACCCAACCGACTGCTTCCAGGAGACTCGTCTTGCCCTGACCATTGGAGCCGGTGACGACGGTGACGCCCGTCCCCAGATCCAGTTCGACCTGCTCGTAGCAGCGGAAGTCCCTCAGCCAGAGACGACCGAGGTGCACGTCAGCTGATGCGCACCGGCATCAACAGGTAGAGGAACTCCGGTTGGTCGGCGCCCTTGAGGGTGGCGGGCTTCAGGGGATCCATGCTCTCGAGCACCGCTTCCTCACCGTTGATGGCGAGGAGACCGTCGAGGAGGAACTGGGGGTTGAACGCGACGGTGAGGTCCGTGCCCTCGAACTTCGCGTCGATGAGTTCGACCGCGTCGGCGCGCTCCTGAGCGGTGGCCGAGAGTTCGAGCCCGGACGCACTCATCGCCAAACGGACCGGGGTGCCTTCGCGACCCTCACCGACGATCTGCATCAGCCGAACCGCTTCCTCGAGCTCGGCGCGCGAGATGGTGAGCTTGTTCGGATAGCCGTTCGGGATGAGCTGCTCGTAGTTCGGGAACTCACCGTCGATGAGCCGCGTCGTCACCGATCGCGACTCGTTCGCGAAGCGCACCTCGCGCTCGCCCAACGTCACCGTGATCTCGCCGGACGAGAAGACCCGCTGCACCTCGTTGAGGCCGCGCGCACCGACGAGCACCTTCTGGCCCTCGCTCAGCATCCCGATGCCGTTGACGTCACGGACACCGAGCCGGTAGGAGTCGGTTGCGACCATGCGGATGCCCGTCGGGGTCGCCATGATCAGTACGCCGGTGAGGATCGGACGCGCGTCGTCGCGCGACGCGGCGGGGATTACCTGCCGCAGTGCTTCCGCGAGTGGCTCGGCGTCGACGGTCACGGTCGTGCCTTCGGGTTCGGTCACCCGCGGGAACTCGTCCGCCGGCAGCAACCGCACGCCGGCTCGGGCCGGACCGGCCGAGATCCGCGCGTCGTCACCTTCGACTTCGAAGGTCACGGTTCCGGCTTTCAAGCGCGTGGTGAGCCCGTCGAAGAGCTTCGCCGGTACGACAGCCTGACCGGCTTCGTCGACCTGGGCCGGGATCTTCACCCGAATGGTCAGATCGAGATCGCACCCGACGAGTTCCACGGTGCCCTCACCCGCGGTGACGTGGACGCCGGACAGCACCGGGAGCGCGCCACTGCGAACAGCCACTGCTCGCTGCGCAGTGCTGATCGCTTCGGCCAGGGTGTCACGCTCACACCGGAACTTCACTGTCCACCTCCGAGATACGAAAAGAATTGGTTTTCTAGTACTTGTAGTAGAGGGTGTGGATTGTGGATCACGCGCTGTATGCGCAGGTGGGATGCTCTTTCGCTGTCCACCGGTTCATCCACCGACTTCCACTGTCCCAAAATCACAGATTTGTGGTTTCCGCGAGTTTCCCACTTCGGGCCGAAGATATCCCCAACCGTCCACAGGGTTATCCACCGGTGCCGAGCCGGACCCGGCTCATCAGCTCGTTGACCTGGTCGAACACCTGATGACGTTCGGTCATCAGGGCCTTGATCTTCTCCACCGCATGGATGACCGTCGTGTGGTCACGACCACCGAACTGCTCGGCGATCCGGGGGTACGAGAAGTCGGTGAGCTCCCGGAAGACGTACATGCCGATCTGGCGCGCGATCACCAACGGACGACGACGACTCTTGCCGCAGAGGTCCTCGACGGTGAACCCGAACATCTTGGCGGTCTCGTCGAGGATGAGCTGGGGGGTGACCACCCGGGGCTGCGACGGCGGCAGGAGGTCGGCCAGCACCTGCTGGGCCACGGTCTCGTCGAGGGTCGTGCGATGCAGGCTGGAGTAGGCCGCGATGCGGATGAGCGCCCCTTCGAGCTCGCGGACGTTGTCCGAGATGTTCGACGCGATGAAGGCGAGTACTTCGTCCGGGATGTTCTCGAGCCGCTCGGAATCGGCCTTCATGCGAAGAATCGCCAGGCGGGTCTCGAACTCCGGTGGCTGCACGTCGGTGATCAGACCCCACTCCAGCCGGGTCCGGAGGCGGTCCTCCAGGCGGGGGATCTGCTTCGGTGGCCGGTCGGACGACAGCACGATCTGCCCGCCGGCGCCGTGGAGGGAGTTGAAGGTGTGGAAGAACTCCTCCTGGAGTTGTTGGGAGCGCTCGAGGAACTGGATGTCGTCGACGAGGAGGACGTCGACCTCGCGGTAGCGGCGCCGGAACGAGTTGGCGGCGTTGTTACGAATCGCGTCCACGAACTCGTTCATCAGGGTTTCGGTCGAGACGTACCGGACTCGGCTGAGTTGGTGGACGTCCTTGACGTAGTTCCCGATCGCGTGCAGGAGGTGGGTCTTGCCCAGACCGGCGGGCCCGTAGATGAACAGCGGGTTGTACGACCGGGCCGGCGTTTCCGCCACCGCCAGGGCCGCGGCATGCGCGAAACGGTTGGAGGCGCCGATGACGAAGTGTTCGAAGGTGTACCGGGGGTTGAGTGCGGTCCAGGCGCTGGCGGGGTCGACGGTGGGGGCGGCGACCTCCGATCGAGGCTGCGCGGTGTCGGTCGGTGCGGCGGTGCGGGCGCTCGGGTCGTCGACGACGTCGTCGTTCCGGGGCGTCGATTCGACGATGAGGTCGAGCGCGATGTCGTCGCCCGTCACCTCCTGGAGTACCGCGGTCATCAGCCCGCTATAGCTCGACCGGATGCGCTCCCGCACGACGCCGTTCGGGATCGACAGTCGCAGGCGGTCCCCCTCCAGGTCGACGGGACGGACGTCGCGGAACCAGGTGTTCCAGGTTGCCTCGGAGAGCTGAGCCTGCAACGCAGTGGTAGCGGACTCCCAGGCTTGGGTTGCCGCCGTGACTCGCCAGTCAGGAATTTCCACAGCCCCATCCACATGTGTGGAGAACTCGCAGAGCCCGGGAAACCGGGCTCGTTCTCCTCCGCCGTCGGTCGCACACTAGGTCGTACGACCTAGAAGATCGCCACCGGGCCGAGACCGTGGACGGCCGGTGGGATCGGTGACCGTAGCAGCCGACCCCTACCCACTCAAGGGAGCAGGACAGAACATCATCGATGTAATTCGATCAGTCGGGTGGGGCCATCCCCAACTCGGCGACTGACGGATGCGGCGCGTGGTGGAGTTGTCCCCAATTCGCGCGCACGGTGGGGAATTCCGTCAGGGAGCCGGCCGGCAGCGGACCGGGGGCACGACCCGGGCCGTGATCGGACGTTCGGCCGGAAACCATGGCCCCGCATTGCGAGCATCGCATCGCTGACCCTAAGATCCCGACCTCCCGCCCCACCCCTGCTCACCCCGGACTTCCTTCGCCGGGTTCCATGGGGCGCCCGTTCCCTCTTCGAGGAGGCCATGCGTGAAGCGGACCTTCCAGCCCAACAACCGGAAGCGCAAGAAGAAGCACGGGTTTCGTACCCGTATGAAGAACCGCGCGGGCCGCGCCGTTCTGAAGTCTCGGCGCAACCGCGGTCGCGCCCGCATCTCGGCCTGATTCACCGCGTCCGCAGCCGTGCGTCCTTCGCTGAGTTCGCCCGGGTCCGCCCGCGCCGCGATGGCCCCCTCTGGGTGCGGCGCATCGCCCTCCCCGCCGACGCGACGCCACAGGTGGCCTTCGCGATCGGGCGCAAGGTGGGCAACGCCGTGACCCGGAACCGGTTGCGGCGGCGCCTCCGGGCGTTGGTGGTCAGGCACGAGGATGTGCTGCGGCCCGGCTCGGCCTACCTGATCGGTGCCGATGCCCGCGCCGTCGACGCCTCGGCCGAGGCACTCGACCGGTCGCTCACCACCTGCCTGGCCGGTGTCCGATGAGTGACGCGCCCGGGATCGGGGCCCGTTGTGCAATGGCGGTCATCGGCGGCTATCAACGGTTGATGGCGGGAACGACACCCCGGTGCCGATTTGCTCCGACGTGCTCGCAGTACGCCAAGGACGCGATCGAGGCGTTCGGCCTGGTTCGAGGCACGTGGATGGGTATCAAGCGAATTGGTCGGTGCCACCCCTGGCACCCCGGCGGGTACGACCCCGCCGTCGTGCCGAACGTACGTTCGGATCGGGAAGGTAGTCAAACATGGTGATCTGGGATGCGATTCGCGACGGCATGGGGTCGATCCTCGCCTTCTTCTACTCGATCGTCCCGAACGCCGGTGTTGCGATCATCCTGTTGACCGTCGCCGTCCGGCTCGCGCTGTTCCCGCTGACCGCGAAGCAGGCGAAGTCGATGATCGCGATGCAGCGGGTGCAACCCGAGATCAAGAAGCTGCAGGCGAAGTACAAGAACGACCGCCAGAAGCTCAACGAAGAGATGATGAAGTTCTACAAGGAGAACGAGATCAACCCGTTGGGTGGTTGCCTCCCCTTGCTGCTCCAGATGCCGGTCTTCATCGCGTTGTTCCAGACGTTGCACAAGATCCAGGACTTCATCCCGACCGACTCGAAGATGTACCGGGACATCTGTGGAGCCGGCGTGAAGGTCGCCGAGTGCAAGCCGAAGATGAGCTTCCTGAGCATGGACCTCCAGAAGTCGGCGTCCCAGGCGGCGAAGTCCGGCCTCGCGGACGCCTGGCCTTACCTGGTCCTGGTGGCGCTCGTGATGATCACCGGGTTCCTCCAGCAGCGCCAGACCATGCGGAACCAGGCCGCGCCGAATCCGCAGATGGCGATCATCGCCAAGGTGTTCCCCATCGTGTTCGGGTTCATCTCGTGGTCGATCCTCTCCGGTGTCGTCCTCTACTTCTTCACCTCGAACCTGTGGCAGATCGGTCAGCAGGAAGTCGTGCTGCGAACCATCGGCACCGCGGCGGGGCCGCCTCCCAAGAAGGGCAAGGGCGAGCTCGGCGACGGTTCGACGGAGCCGACGACGAAGGGCGGGGGAACCAAGACCGAGAACGCGCCGAAGCAGGGCGGCGGCGGCAAGCCGTCGACCGGATCGAAGGCCGGATCGAAGGGAACCGCGAAGAAACCGACGACCGGAGCCAAGAGCGCCGGCGGGTCGTCGGCGTCGCCGCCGGCGTCCGGGAACGGTGCGCGCAGTAACAGGAAGCGGAAGCGCTGATGGAGTGGATTCAGACGACCGGTGCATCCGTGGCCGAGGCGCTGGAAGCCGCGCTCGACCAGCTCGGGGTGCACGAGGAGGACGTCGAGTACGAGGTCCTCGAGGAGCCCAAGACGGGACTCCTGAGTCGGTTCACCAAGAGCGAGGCGAGGATCCGGGTACGGCTGAAGCCGATCTCGCGAGAGAAGCCGCAGGACCGACGCCGGGGCCGGAGCAAGGGCGGGTCGAAGCGCGGCGACGGTCCACGGGGCGAAAAGTCGACGTCACGGCCCAAGGCGACGCCGGCGCCGAAGCAGAAGTCGAAGCAGCAGCCGAAGAAGAAGGACGAGGGGACGCGAACAGTGGACGAGAACGAAGTGTCGGTGGAGGAACAAGCCGAAGTGGCAGAGGAGTTCGTCGCCGGTCTGGTCGACGCCATCGGACTCGAGGCGGCGGTCACGTCCGCAACCGGCGACGATCTGGTCGAGGTCGAGGTCGAGGGTTCCGAACTGGGTCTGCTGGTCGGGCCGAAGGCCGCGACCCTTTCGGCGATCGAGGAGCTCACCCGCGCGGTGGTCCAGCGTGAGGCCGGCGGGCATGCCGCTCGAGTTCGGGTCGACGTCGGCGGGTACCGGGCGAAGCGCCGGGCCGCGCTCGAGACGTTCACCCGGTCGATCGTCGAGGAAGTCCTGGACAGCGGTGAAGCGCGCGCGCTCGAGCCGATGGGCTCCATCGACCGCAAGACCGTCCATGACACCGTGTCCGAGATCGAAGGTGTCGAGACCTCGTCCGAAGGTGACGACCCCCGCCGGTACGTGGTGATTCGCCCCGCGTGATGCCCAGCGGCGCGTTGAGCGCCGTCCTGGAAGACGCGAGGCGGCTCGGCCACATCGGGCCCGACCCAATTTCGCGGCATGTGGACCACGCGATGGCGTGGGCCGAATCCATGAACCCGGGTCCGTTTCTCGATCTCGGGACCGGCGGCGGCATCCCCGGCCTCATTCTGGCCGAACTCTGGTCGGAGCACCCGGCCTGGTTACTCGACAGTCAGCTCCGCCGAACGGCGTGGCTGCGCACTGCGGTGGTCAGACTCGGCATGACCGACCGCGTGACGGTACTGGAGGGTCGTGCGGAGGATTTCGGCCACCAGGCGGAGTTTCGGGAGCGCTTCGATCTCGTCACCGCTCGTTCGTTCGGGTCCCCGGCGGTCACTGCAGAATGCGCTTCGGGTCTCCTGGCGGTCGGCGGGCGATTGACGGTGAGTGAGCCGCCCCGCGACGACCCCGATCGATGGCCGGAGGCCGAGCTCGGCTCCATCGGCCTCGCCTTGACGAGCCGAGTCGTGCACGGGACATCGACATTCGTTATCCTCACCAAGACCTCACCGCTGCCGCCCGGATCTCCCCGGCGGCGCAACCTTCCCGCTCGGGATCCCCTCTGGTGAACCCGACGTTCCACGTGGAACGTCGGTCGGGGCAGATCCCAACGTTTCACGTGGAACACCCTGCTCGACCGTCGGATGGGAGGGACGCAATGGATCCTGCGGACCCGAAGCGCCGGAGCCGAAGACTGTTCGGCGCCCGGCGCAAGCACGAGAATGCCTCGGAGGAAGCAATGAACGAGCACGAGCGGTCGACGCCGCCCCAGCCCTCGGCTGGAGAGCCCCAGGACTCCTCGGAGACCGCGCCGACGCGGGTGTTCGGCGGATCCGTTGACCCGACCGCCGCGGAAGCCCCAGGCTCATCCGAGTTCTCCGGGTCCGAAACGGTGACCCCGCATGGCGAGACCCCACCGGAAGCGGGCGAGCAGACTTCGAGTGAGTCGCCGGCGTCGGACGACCCGGCGGAGGTCGCGAACGAAGCACTGAGCGACGACCAGTCCGAGGTCGAGCCGACCGCGACCTCGGGGGACGACGAAACCGGATCTCCGGAGGCTGTGATCGAGGGCGCGGTCGAGAGCGAGGCGGCCGACGCCGACGACCCGCAGGAGGACTCGGCGGAAACCGGTGACGAAGATGATGACGTCGTGCCGTACGACCTCCCACGGATCATCGCCATCGCGAACCAGAAGGGCGGCGTGGGCAAGACCACGACGTCGGTGAATCTGGGCGCGTCGTTGGCCGACCTCGGCTACCGGGTGCTGGTGGTGGACCTCGACCCACAAGGGAACGCCACGACCGGGTTGGGGGTCAACGCCAGGGAGATCGAGGGTTCGATCTACGACGTGATCATGAGCGACACCAACATCGAGGACTGCATCGAGCCGACGTCGCTCAAGAACCTGTTCGTCGCGCCGGCCACGATCGACCTGGCCGGGGCCGAGATCGAACTGGTCCCGGCGTTCAGCCGGGAGTTGAAGCTGCGCCGCGCCCTCCACGAGATCCGTGAGGACTACGACTACATCCTCATCGACTGCCCACCCTCACTCGGTCTGCTCACCGTGAACGGCCTCGCCGCGGCCGACGATGTCCTCGTTCCGATTCAGTGCGAGTACTACGCGTTGGAGGGTCTGAGCCAGCTGATCCGGAACGTGACACTGGTGCGCACGAACCTCAACCCGACGCTCGACGTCCGGGGCATCGTGCTGACCATGTACGACGCCCGAACCAAGCTGGCGGATCAGGTCGAGCAGGAGGTCCGGACCCATTTCGGGAGAACCGTGTATCTGACGGTGATTCCACGTACTGTTCGTCTGTCGGAGGCGCCGTCGTTCGGCCAGCCGATCATTCTGTTCGACCCAACCTCCCGAGGTGCGGTGGCATACCGGGAGCTGGCCAAGGAGGTGAGCAGTGGCGCGACGCGGCGGACTGGGTAAAGGTCTGGGAGCACTGATCCCGACCGGTACCGGTGAATCGAGTGGAGGGCTGCGCGAGGTCGAGGTCTCGGCGATCCGGCCGAACCAGTACCAGCCCCGAGAACGTTTCGACGAGGAACTCCTCCAGGCCCTGACGGAGTCGATCCGGGAAGTCGGGATCCTCCAACCCATTCTGGTGCGCCCGATCGGCGACGAGTTCGAGCTGATCGCCGGTGAGCGACGTTGGCGCGCGGCCCGGCGGCTCGGGCTGGCCCGGATCCCGGCGCTGGTGCGCGAGAGCAACGACGCCGCGGCGTTGGAAGAGGCGTTGGTCGAGAACGTCCACCGCTCGGATCTCAACGCCCTCGAAGAGGCCGCGGCCTACCAGCAGCTGATCGAGGACTTCTCGTTGACCCACGACGAGGTGGCGACTCGGGTCGGGAAGAGCCGAGCCTCCATCTCCAACACCCTCCGGCTCCTCCAACTCCCACCGACGGTCCAGAAGCTGGTGCGCGACGGTGGACTCTCCATGGGCCACGCCCGAGCACTGCTGGCCACGCCCGACCGATCACTCCAGGAGCGCTTGGCGCGCGCCGTGGTCGAGGAGGGTTGGTCGGTGCGCGCCGTGGAGGAGGCGGTCAAGGGCCCGGCGCCCAAGTCGGCGACGGCCGACGAGGGGGGCGTGGACGCGGGAAGAGCCACGAACCCGTTGCGGCCGCCGGGAATCGAGGAACTGGAAGGGTTGCTCGGCGACCACCTCGACACCCGGGTGCAGATCGCCATGGGTTCCAAGCGTGGCAAGTTGACGGTGGAGTTCTCCGACCTCGAAGACCTCGAGCGGATCTACAAAGCGATCGTCGGCTGACGCGACCTTGGAGTCGCAACCCGCGGCCGATCAGGTCGAGGGTTCTTCGAAGGCCCGCCGGATCGCGCCCGCGAGCGCGGAGCTGATCTCCGCCGAGCGGCTCATGATCGTCGCGACCGACGCCGCATCATCGGCACCGAGTGCGCACACGACGGCGGCCATGCGGGTCTCGCGCAGGACCGAGTAGGCGCAGCCGGTGACGCTGTCCTCACTCGCGGGGCTGAGCTCGCGGTCGAGTTCCTGGCCCATCAGCACCGCCGCGTGGTGGCCGCGCTCGGATCGGAAGGCACCCGACGCGAAGTAGCGGCACTCCCACTCGGGCGCGTCGCCGTGACGCACCGCGAGAAACAGGTCGGCGTCCCACCGGTTGGCCCGGGCCGCGAGCTCGTGGTCGTCGGCGCCGGACACGTCGGGCATGACCTGGGCGCCGGCGCGGGTGAGCTCGCGGAGGAGCGGGGTCCCGATCTGATCGAAGCCGGGCTCGACCGCGAGGTAGATGCGACGTCCGCTCAACCGTGGAGGTCGTCGCAGCTGATCCCGCTCGCGCACCGCGGCGACCGAACCGGCGGCCATGCTCGCGACGCGCGCGAACGCGTCGAGGGTTGCCGGTCCGGCGATCCCGTCGACACTCAACCCCGAGTTGCGTTGGAACTCGGCCAGTGCGTTCGCGGTGTCGGGCCCGAGGATGCCGTCCTCGCGCCCGGCGTCGAAGCCGAGTCGGTTGAGGGTGTGCTGGAGCGAGACCACGTCGTCGCCGCGCAGGTTCGGCGAGCGCAGGTAGAGCAGTCGGTCACCCAGTTCGAAACCCGACTCCACCAACGCCGACCACGTCTCGCGTCCGACGGCACCGTCCACGCGGATGGCGCGGTGCGTCTGGAACGCGCGCACGGCCTCGTCGGTCGTCGGGCCGAAGGTGCCGATCTCGGATGGCGTGATGGAGTAGCCGGCGGCGGCGAGGCGATGCTGGAGATCGCGCACGGCGTCGCCGGTGTCACCGACGCGCAGGACGACGTGGGTGCTCACCCGAATCCGTGCTGGCGCGGAGTGCCGCTCAGCCGATGAACTCGGACAGGTCCTGGAGGAGTTGACCTTTACCCTTGGCGCCGACCAGACGCTTGACGGGCTCGCCGCCCTGGAAGACGAGGAGCGTCGGAATGCTCATCACATCGAAGCGCCGAGCGGTGTCGGGGTTGTCGTCGACGTTGAGCTTCGCGATCGTGAGCCGCCCCGACTGTTCACTGGCAATTTCTTCCAGTGCGGGCGCGATCATCTTGCACGGCCCGCACCACTCGGCCCAGAAGTCGACCACGACCGGGGTCTCGGATCCGCCGACGCTCTCATCGAAGGTTGCGTCTGACAGGGTGAGGATGTTCTCGGCCACGGCGAGATCCTTTCGGGGGAATCGGTGCGGGGTGCGGATTCTAGTGATGGGAGTGAACGGCAACGCGGTCCCGGCCATTCCCGCCACCGGAGGTGACAAGGGTTGCCCGACGCTCAGGCCTGGGCCATGTGTTTCGCGTGCTCCAGGTAGCGCTCGGTTTCGATCGCAGCCATGCAACCACTGCCGGCCGCCGTGATCGCCTGGCGGTAGGTGTGGTCCTGCACGTCCCCGCAGGCGAACACGCCGGGGATCGACGTCTGGGTCGAATCCGGCGCCGTCTCGATGTAGCCGTTCTCGTCGAGGTCGAGTTGGCCGGCGAACAAGCCCGTGGTCGGGGTGTGGCCGATCGCGACGAACAGCCCGGTGACGGCCAACTCGGACTCCTCACCGGTGACGGTGTCGCGCAACCGCACGCCGGTCAGCTTGTCCTCACCGAGGGCGTCGATCACCTCGGCGTTCCACCGGAACTCGATCTTGGGGTTCGCCAGCGCGCGGTCCTGCATGATCTTCGACGCGCGCAGTTCGTCGCGGCGGTGGACCAGAGTGACCTTGCTCGCGAACTTGGTGAGGAATGTCGCCTCCTCGACCGCGGAGTCGCCGCCGCCGACCACCGCGATCTCGTGATCGCGGAAGAAGAAGCCGTCGCAGGTGGCGCACGTCGACACACCGTGACCGAGCAGTCGCCCTTCGTTCTCGAGGCCGAGCATCCGGGCGGTCGCACCGGTGGAGATGATGACGGCGTCGGCGGTGAGTTCGAGGTCACCGACGGTCACCCGGTACGGCCGGGAGGTGAGGTCGACGGCGTCGGCGTCGGCGGTGATGAACCGGGTCCCGAAGCGCTCGGCCTGGGATCGAAACTGCATCATGAGTTCCGGGCCCATGATGCCCTCCGGGAATCCGGGGTAGTTCTCGACCTCGGTGGTGAGCATCAGCTGCCCTCCGGCCGCGAGGCCTTCGACCACGACCGGCTCGAGGTTCGCCCGGGCCGTATAGACGGCGGCGGTCAGGCCGGCGGGGCCGGAGCCGACGATGACGACTTCGTGATGTTCAGACACTGTTGCCTCCTGGGCGACGGGACCAGAGGAACAGCCCGACGATGATGAAGATTCCGCCCAGCACCATCCAGGACGCCCAGACGGGAATGGCGTAGTTGAGCGCCCGGAACATCACGATGGTCAGGAGCAGGAGCGCGGTCATGACGCAGCACACCGCGAACACGCCGTAGACCAGGGCTTTGGCGGCCTTGTTGGCAGGCTCGACCGTGCGATCGCGCACGGTGCTGACGGTCTTCTCGATCGCGTCGGCGGCTTGGCTGGTCCATGTACTCATCGCGTCCCTCCGGGTCGGCCGCGGAGGTTACCCGCGTCGGCCCGTCGATCTCCGGGCCGCCTGCCTCAGCGGGCGCGCGACACCGAGAGCAGGACGCGCGTGCAGTCGTCGGCCGCGACCACGAACACGATGATCCGCGGCCCGCGCTGGAGACCGAGGACCACGGCCGGCTGCCCGGCGTAGGTGGCCGATCCGCTGAAGGCGATCGAGCCGAGTTGCTCGTACTCGCTCCGACAGGTGCGGAACTGGTCGTCCGACGGTAGCGGTCGCGACGTCAGCGCGGCGCCGGACTCACTGTTTCGGGTCAGGCTCTTACTGGCCTCCGGCACCGCCGAATCGGCCGCGAACTCACGGGGAAGGGTGTCCGGGACCTTGATCCCGCCCTTGGGGCCACCGATCAGGCTGTCCAGCTGCTCGCGCGACACTTCCCCGAGGTCACCCAGGTCGCCGGAGGCGATCCGCGGGCTCGCGCCACTCGCGGTCGATTTCTCGGTCGAGTCGGAGGTGTCGCTCCGGGTCAGCGCGAGCACGCCGCCCCCGAGCGCGAGCACCAGGACGGCCGCGGCCGCAGCCCGACCGAGCCAGGCCGGCCTCTGCGACCCGGGGTCCGCGGCGCCTGATCCGGACGGCGTGAGCGTCTCGGAGTCCGCGGTGGACCCGGCCACCGCGCCCGCGAGCAGGCGGGCCCGTTGAAGATCGTCGAGTGGCGGGACCGGCGCACCGAGTTGGTCCCGCACGTCCTGGAGTTCCCGCCGCCGGCGGTTCGCGTCGGGATCGGCGGCCAGACGCGATCGCAAGGCGTCCGCGTCGGTGCCCAGCTCGTGCGCGTACGCGTCGAGCTCGCCGTCGAGGTCCGCACTGAGCGCGGTGTCGAGATCGAAGTCGGGGAGGTCAGCCATGGTCATTCGTTTCGACGTCGGTGGCGGCTTCGGAGTTCCCGAGGGATCGGGCGAGGGCGGCCCGGCCCCGGGCGATGCGCGAACGCACGGTGCCGATGGGCACATCCAGTGTGGCCGCGATCTCCGCATACTCCAGGTCGGCGACGTCGCGCAGGACGACCGCGACCCGGAACTCCTCGGGCAACTCGGACAGTGCCGCATCCAGATCGAGGCGATCCACCACGCGGGTCGGATCGCCCGCGGGTCCGGCAATCAGGGGTGCCGCGGCCGCGGCATCAGCGACCGGCACCGCGCGCCGCGACCGGCGTCGCAGTTCGTCGAGCGCGGCGTTGGTGGCGATGCGATGGATCCACGTGGTGAACGCGCTGGCACCGTCGAACCGGTCGACGGCGCGCACGATGGCGATGAGCGCGTTCTGGGTGGCATCGAGTCCGTCGTCGGGGCCGCAGATCCGTCGGCACACCGCATGGATACGGTCGACGTGGCGCGCGAGGAGCGCGTCCAGTGCGCGCCGGTCGCCGCGGGCGGCCGCGCGCGCGAGTTCGTCGTCGGGACGAGGATCAGCCGGGGTTGCCACGGACGGCGACCTCGATGATGCGACCTCGGAATCGTCCGTCCGGCTCCTTGACGAGCTTGGTGAACCACACGAGCACGTAGCGACCGGATGCCGGTGGGTCGACGGACAACTTCTCGCGTTTGCCGAGATCGGTGCCGGTCGTCACCGGTTCACCCCAGGCCGGGAGTTCCGTCGCCTTGTCGGACCCGACGTAGATCTTCGCGTCCCACCCCAGGAGATCGCTGGTGAGATCGACACGGCGCACCGTGGACTGCTCACCGAGGTCGAGCACGAACCCCACCCCGGATTTCGGCGACGTCGTCGCGTTGAAGTAGCCCTCGGTCGCCCACGCGGTGCTGGTGCGTCCGTCGGTCAGGTTGCCGAGGTCGCCGTCGTTCTCGACCTGGTCGCCTTCGGGGTCGAACGAACTCACGCCGAGAATCGGCAGGTCCGCGGTCGTCGTGACCGTCGCGGCGGGGGTCGTCGACGTCGACGAGTCCGACGCGACCACGTAGCCGGCGTAGCCACCGACGATGCCGAGCAGGAGCGCGCCGATCCACGCCAGCATGCGGGCGCTCATGCTCATGCCGTCATCGATGATCGCGGGGTGGGTCGTCGCGACGATGGCCGGCGCGGCCGCGGCGCTCTGGTCCACGCGCGGCATCGCCACCGGCATCGTGGCGTCGGCACCACGGTCCGGGACGGCGATGCGGAACGGGGTCAACGCATCGCGCATCGCAGCCGCGTTCGGCCACCGATCGCCCGGTGCGCGCGCCATCGCGCGGTCCACGACGTGTGCGAGCCCGGGTGACACCTCGGGCCGAAGATCGATCACGCGGGGCGGATCCGTCGTGAGGCGCGCCACCGCGGTGCCGATCTCGCTGTCGGCGGCGAACGGCGGCGTGGCGGTGAGCATCTCGTAGAGGACGAGACCGAGCGCGTAGATGTCCGAGCGCTCGTCCACCGTGTGCCCTTCGAGCTGTTCGGGCGAGAGGTACCGGGCCGTCCCCATCACGCTGCCGGTGCGGGTGAGGTCCTCGGCGGGTTGATCGGACGCCTTCGCGATCCCGAAGTCGGTCACCTTGGCGCGGCCGTCGAGTTGGATCAGGACATTGCTCGGCTTGATGTCGCGATGGACGAGTCCGCGCGCGTGGGCGGCGGCGAGCGCATCCGCGACCTGGGCGGCGATGTCGGCGGCGCGGGCAGTGGGGAGTGCGCCGTGCAGGTCGATGGCCTGGCGCAGCGTCGCGCCGTCGACGAGCTCCATCACGATGTAGGCGACGCCGTCGTCCTCACCCGTGTCGTAGGTCGCCACGATGTTCGGGTGCGCCACGGCCGCGGCTGCCACCGCCTCGCGGCGGAAGCGGCTGCGGAGCTCGGAATCCTCGGCGAGCGCCGGATCGAGGGTCTTGATCGCGACGGAGCGCGCCAGGAGCGGGTCGTCGGCACGCCAGACGGTGGCCATGCCACCCTTCGCGATTTCGTGGTCGAGCCGATAGCGTCCGCCGAGGATCCGGCCCGATGCGAGTGTGTGCGCCACGCCTCGACGCTACCTGGCAGACCGCCGGGAACCGTGCCGCAGGGCGGCGTGAGGGTTCAGGAGCTCTCGATCCAGCCGAGGCCGATCGTGCGGGGGCCGCCGTGCGTTCCGATCACCGGGCCGATGGCGCCGACTTCGATCTCGGCGCGCGGTACCGAGGGTTCGAGCAGGTCGAGGAACTCCTCGATGTCGGGCGCCTGGGCGTGGAACACGATGACGCCCGTCGGGTTCGTGGCCGCGGCGAGCCGATCCGCGAGGTGGTGGAGGCTCTTGCTCCGGGTGCGCACCTTGCCCGCTTCGACGACGACGCCGTCGCGCAGCTCGATGATGGGCTTGATCGAGAGCACGCTGCCGAGCATGGCCTGCGCGCCACCGATGCGTCCGCCCCGACGCAGGTGCTCCAGCGTGTCGAGCGCCCCGAAGAGGCGGATCTTGGGCGCCAGGTTCTCCGCAGCGCTCGCCACGGTCTCGAGGTCTGCGCCCGCCGCGGCCTCGGCTTGCGCGGCGATGCACTGGCGCCCCAGGCCCATGGAGACGCTCAGCGAGTCGACGACCCGGACCGGGATGTCACCTTCGAGCGCTTTCGCGGCGACCTGGGCCGCCTGCATCGTGCCCGACAGGCGCGACGACAGGTTGATGCACACAATGCCGTCGGCGCCGTCCGCGGCGAGGGCTCGGAACCGCTCCTCGAACGCGCCCGGCGACGGTGCCGCCGTTTCGGGCAGTACGGGCGAGGTGGCCACCTTCCGCCAGAACTCGTCGTTCGAGAGTTCGACGCGGTCCACGAACTCCTCGTCGCCGAACCGTATCGAGAGGGGCACGATCTCGATACCGAGTGCATCGGCGCGCGCTTGGGGCAGGTCGCATGCGCTGTCAGTGACGATTCGGACGACCACGAGGACTCCTCCACCAATACCGCGACTCCGGGGCGACGGGCGCTTGGACCCGACCGTGACCGCAATGGTTACCCATCCGCCGGTACCGACGCGCGGTCCCTGCGCAGGATGTCCCGAATCATCCCGATAAATGAGATGCCGGCGACGTGCGCGAGGGCGAGAAACACGACACCGGCCGCCGCGGTCGCGACGAACAGCGTCAACCAGGACCGGGTCGGCGTCGCGCTCCCCAGCGCCCGATCGATGCCGACGGCAACGACGGCCGCGGGAACGACGGCGACGATCACCCGCAGCGTCGTCGCGAGGAGCGCCCGACCGCCGAGGCGGTGCACCCGCCGGCGGAACGCGACGAGTCCGATCAGTGCGCCCACGGCGTAGGCGAGCGTCCAGGACCACGCGAGTCCTTCGATCCCGCGCCACTCGTAGAAGGCGAACGCGGTGGCGATGTTGATGCCGTTCTCCACGAGATTGAGCAGGAACGGCGTGCGCGTGTCCTGCATCGACGAGAACGCGCGGATCACGAACAGGTACAGGGAGAAGGCGACGAGACCGATGGCGAACGCGCGCAGGGTGTCCGCCGTGTGGGAGACGTCGAGCACGGTGAACTTGCCGTGGTTCAGGAGCGCGTTGATCAACGGGCGGGCGAGCACGCTCACGCCGACGGCCGCAGGGATCATGACGACGAGCAGGATGCGCAAACCCCGGCCGAACTGATCGCGGAGCCCGTTGATGTCGCCCGCCTGGTGGCGACTCGCGAGCTCGGGGGCGAGCGCGGTCATCACCGATACGGCGAGCAGTCCGTGAGGGAGTTGGAAGAAGGTGAAGGCGGCGATGTACACCGAGACGCCCTTCTCCGCCCGCCCCGCCAGGACGAGGATGACGAAGAACGCGACCTGGTTGGCGGTCACGTAGCCGACGGTCCATCCCGAGAGCCGCACGAGGCGTCGGACCGCGGGGTGGCCCGGCGCCCAGTGCCACCGGAACCGGGCGCCCGCCCGCCGAACCGCGGGGAGCAGCACGAGCGTCATCGCGATGACTCCCACCGTGGTGCCGAGCCCGAGGAGCAGGACCAACACCGGGTCGTCGGCCACGGAACGGACGGTCGGCCGATTCGACGCGACACGACCGACCGCCAACAGCATCGCGATGACCACGATGTTGTTCAACGCCGGCGCGAACGCGGCCGCGGCGAACCGTCGTCGGGCGTTCAACATCGCGGTCGCCAGCGCGGTCACGCCGTAGAACAGCATCTGGGGCATGAACCAGCGGAGCAGGTCGGTCGCCAGGGACACCTGGACGGTGCGCACGCCTCCCGCTGCGGGCTCCGACAGGTGGTAGTACGCGCGGATGATCCACGGCGCGGCGAGCACGCCGAGCACCGACCCGGCAAGCAGCAGTGCGAGCACCACGGTATTGATGGCGGCAGTGGCGTCCTCGTCGTCGCGTTCGTAGGACTGGACGAAGAGCGGGACGAGTGTGGCGGTCAGGATGCCGCCGACCAGCAGTTCGTAGACGATGTTGGGTGTCGAGTTGGCGACGTTGTAGACGTCGGTCAGTGCGGAGAATCCGAGCGCGGCGAGGGCGGAGACGCGGAGGAACCCGGTGACCCGCGAGAGCAACGTTCCCGCGCCGATGACGGCACTGGACCGGGCGAGGCGCGGGGTGGAACCCGGATCGGTCACGCGGCTGACGGGGTTGGTTGGGTCCGTCGACTCCGGCGCCAGTGGGTGAGCCACCAGGCGGCGAGAAACACGCCCGCTCCGATGGTGAGCAACGCACCGACCCCACCGACGACGGACGATCGCACGGTGTAGCGCGACCGCTGGATGTCCACGGCCCGGTCGGGCGAGCTGAGGGTGACGAGCACCGTGAACGTTCCGGAGGTGCGCGCCTCGACGTCGAAGCGCGCGGTCGTGTTGCCCGGGGGCAGCACGAGCACGCGCTCGGACCCGTCGGGAAAGTCGAGCTTCTGACTGGCGAGCGCGACGCGGACGCGCACGGGCTGGTCCAGTTCGTTCTCGATGCTCAGCGGTACCGACGCGCGTCGGGAGGTGAGCTGCACGCTTCGGCTGCTCGGCGCCTTGATCCCACCGGTGACGGTCGCGACCGTGCCGTCGATCGTCGCCACCCGAGCCGCGGCGTACGCGGGACCGACGCCGGGCACTCGCGCCGCCACGGTCGTGGCCAGATCGTGTCGTAACCGTGCGACCTCGGGGTCGTCCGCGCCGATCATCGACGCCAACGCGTCCAACCGGGTCTGCGCGCGTGTGTATCCGGATTCCGAGATCGGTGGCGGTGGGAGGCGGACCGGATCCAACGTACGGACGTACGGCCGATCGCGGTTCGTGGCGGGTTTGACGGTCTCGAACAGGCCCGCGAGGGTCGAACCCTGGAGCAGCGGGTGCCCTTCGAGCGCCTGCAGAATTGCCGCGACGCGTGGGGGGGACGGGTTCCACAGCAGCGGCGTGTCGAGCACGACGCCCCGGGTGCGGTTCGGTTGCTCGAGCGCGATCACCGAGAGGCTGGCGAGGAGTTGTTGGGCGCGAAGCGGGTCGGGACCCCGCTGCACGAGGAGATCCGAGGCCGTCGGATTGGTCTCCACCGCGTCGAAGGAACCCGCGCCGGCCGTATCGAGCCGGAACGGATGGGCCGAGGTGAACTGGTCGGCCGGCTCCGCCGAGGAGAGTGACCCCGGATCGACGACGAGTCGGGTCACACCGCCGTCACTGCGCAGCTGGGCCAACGTCGCTTCGTCCAACGGCTGGGTGAGGGCGATCGTCCGGTCGACGGCACCGTTCAGGCCGGACTCGAGCGCGGTACGGCCGGTGGTGATCTGCGTGGCGAACGGGATCCCCAGGCCGCCCGAGGTCAGGCTCGGCCCGTTCACCGGGACGTAGGTCGTGGCGAGCACCGGCGCGACCGAGGCCGCGGTCCGCAGCGAGTCGAGGACCTTCGTCGCGTTCTTGTCGCCCGGTGCCGCGGCGCGCAGTTGGTCGATCGTCTCGGGGCTCGGACTCAGGGTCACCGGGACCCGGCCCAACCCGCCGAGCGACGTCGCCAGACGATCGAGCCGCCCCCCCGGCGCGGTATCCGCGGCCAGTGGTGAGGGTCCCGCGGCCGGAAGCGGATGCGGTGGCGCGGTGACGTGCCAGACCCACGCGACCTGCAACGGCTCGTTGGGGATCTCGCCCGCCGACTTCTTGCGCACCATGACCAGGTAGGTCACGAAGTTGTCGATGACCGCTCCCGATTCGCGGCTGCGGAGTTGGATGTCGAGCGGAAAGACCCCGGCGTTGCCGCCACCGGGGATGCTGAGCCTGATGCGATTCGGGTCGCGGGCGGCGTCGGGGTCCTGGGTCGGGAGGGTCAGTACCCGGGTCGTGCCCACGACGGGGAGTTGTGCGGC
Organism: uncultured Bifidobacteriaceae bacterium; assembly: GCA_964544295.1. Taxonomy (GTDB): domain Bacteria; phylum Actinomycetota; class Acidimicrobiia; order IMCC26256; family JAENVU01; genus JAENVU01. The sequence goes on along the minus strand of CAZJBJ010000008.1, from coordinate 19,813 downwards.
AGGGGTCGTCTGGCTACTGATGACGGAGCCGAGCCGTTCGTCGTCCAGGGTGCGTTCGAAGCTGATCCGGCTCTGGACCGACGCGTGCACCTGGGCAACGACATCCAGATCCGGGGTGACGGCCGGTCGGAATCGCAACTGAATGCTCACGTCGTCGCCGAGCGTGTTCCACGCCGGCTGGGTGGCGAGTTCGATCGCCGTCGTCTCCGCGGCGCGTGCCCCTGGAGCGGCCGGGACGCCCGACGCGAGCAGGGTGGCGATGAGAGTGGCCAACGCGCCGAGGACGCGACTGCTGCGACTCACAGGGACCGACCCATCACGCAGAGTCCCGTCGGGAGTTCCGAGAAGCCGCACGATCGATAGAGGGCGATCGCCGCGTCGTTGTCGCACTGGGTGTTGACCAATGCCCCGGTCGCCCGGTAGCGGCGCAGCCAGCGAAGCGCGTCGGCCACGATCGCCCGGCCGATGCCGCGGCCCTGGTGATCCGGATCGACCGCGATCCGCTGGAGGAATCCCTGGCGCGTGGCCCGTCCGGTGATCGAGTACGCGATCGGGTCCTGGGACTCAGCGGTCACCACCCGATACCGCACCGATGCCGTCGCCGCGAGCGCGCTGGCGATCCCGTCCTCGTCGAACTGCCAGAACGGCGGGAACGCACGATGGTCGAGTGCGAGGACGCCGTCCCGATCGCCCGCCCGCCCCCGTCGGGACTCGCACGCGGCGCGTGGAATCTCGGTCAGGTCGTGCGCGAGCAGGCGAAGCCGTTCCCGTACCGAGAACCCGGCGTCGACGAACGGCAGCGACTCGACGGGCCCGAGGGCGTTGGTGACGACCGACGCGTAGCCGCGGCGGCGGAGCATTCCGAGGCAGCGCGCCACGTTCTCCGACGTCGGTGGTTGGAGCGCACCGACCGTGAGATGGGCGATGTCGGCGCGCCCCCGCCAGGGACCGAGCCGCACCCAGCCTCCGGGCCAGCGCAACGTGTCCTCGGGCATCGGGGTTCAGCGTACGCGCGAGACCGGGCTCCGGTGGGAGGACTACGGTCGATCGAGTGCTGCTCCTCGGGGTCGATCCGATCTTTGCCACCCACGACACCGGCGTGGGCCACCCCGAGCGGTCGGAGCGCCTCGTCGCGGTGGCGGACGGCGTCGCGCGGGCCGACCTCGGCTCCGATCTCGTGTCCCTGTCGCTGCGCGCGGCCACTCGCGCGGAGCTCGAGCGGGTGCATCCGGCCGCCCACCTCGAGCGACTGGAGTCCCGTTGTCGATCCGGTGCGCACCTCGACGCGGACACGCCGACGTCGCCGGGCTCGTGGGCGGCCGCGGTCATGGCCGCGGGCACAGGCCTCGCTGCGGTCGAGGCGCTGCGCGACGGTCCGGCGCACGGTGCGTTCCTCGCGATCCGCCCGCCCGGTCACCATGCGCGTCCCGAACAGGCGATGGGGTTCTGCCTGTTGAACAACGTCGCGATCACCGCCGCCGCGCTCCGGGACGCCGGCGATCGTGTCGCGATCGTCGATGTGGACGCCCATCACGGCAACGGGACCCAGGACGTGTTCTATGCCGACCCGGACGTCCTGTACGTGTCGCTGCACGAGTGGCCGCTCTACCCCGGGACCGGCCGCCACGACGAGGTCGGTGCCGGCGCGGGGCACGGGACCACCTGCAACGTGCCGCTTCCGGCGGGCGCGACCGGCGACATCTATCTCGCCGCCTTCGACCGGGTGATTGCTCCACGACTGGACCGGTTCCGCCCGGATTGGGTGCTCATCTCGGCAGGCTTCGACGCCCACCGGGACGATCCGCTCACCGGGATCGCCCTCTCCGCCGGCGACTACGGCCTCCTGATCGAACGGCTTGTGGCCTCGGTACCGCCGGGCCGAACGGTGACGTTCCTGGAGGGCGGATACTCGTTGACGGGCCTGCGGGATTCGGTGGCCACGATGCTGCCCGTACTGGTCGGCGCGCCGGTCGCGGCCCCGGCCGGAGAGGCGCCGACGTCGGGCGGTCCCGGAGCCCGGGTGCTCGACGCCGTCGAAGCGCTCTGGGCCGAACTCGCACCCTGACCAGCCCTTCAGGTCGACGTCGCCGGTGCCGATACACCGGTGTCCGGCCGGCGAGGTGGAGGAAGTCGAAGTGCTCGACCTGGATCAGGTACTGCGCGATGCCGTGGAACACGGCGCGTCCGACGTCCACGTCAAGGTGGGCTCGGCGCCGCACATGCGCCTGGACGGCGAACTCGTTCCGGTCACCCCCGAGTCCGTCGACGCGGCCGACACCGAACGGGTCGCGTTCGCCATGATGCCCAAGATCCGGGCCGAGGAGTTCCTCGCTCAGAACGAGGCCGACTTCGCCTATTCACTCTCGGGTGTGGGTCGGTTCCGGGTCAACGTGTTCCGCCAGCGGGGCTCGGTGGGGATGGTGCTGCGCCATGTCCTCCCCGGCATCCCGGACATGGACAAGCTCGGACTCCCGCCCGTGGTGCGGCGCCTGGCCGAGGAGCACCGGGGATTGATCCTGGTCACCGGACCGACCGGTTCGGGCAAGACCACGACGCTCGCCGCGATGATCGACCACATCAACGAGACCCAGGCCCGGCACATCGTGACGATCGAGGATCCGATCGAGGTCCTGCACAACGACAAGCGTTCGATTATCAACCAGCGCGAGGTCGGCGACGACACCGTGGACTTCCTGTCCGCGCTCAAGCGGGCGTTGCGTCAGGACCCCGACGTCATCCTCATCGGCGAGATGCGCGACCCCGAGACGGTGTGGGCCGCGTTGTCCGCGGCGGAGACCGGTCACCTCGTCTTCTCGACCCTCCACACGATGGGCGCGGCCGAGACGATCAACCGCGTCATCGACTTCTTCCCGCCCTACCAGCAGCAACAGGTCCGCATGTCGATCGCCGGTGCCTTGAAGGGCATCGTGTCGCAGCGGCTCGTTCCCCGGGCCGACGAGCAGGGCCGAGTTCCGGCCATGGAAGTGCTCGTCTCGACCGGCCGGGTCTTCGACAAGATCGCCGACAGCACCGCGACCCACGAACTCGACGAGATCATCGCCGACGGCGGGTACTACGGCATGCAGAGCTTCGACCAGAGCCTGCTCGCGCTCTACGCGGCCGGAACGGTGTCCCGCCGGGCGGCGCTGGCGAGCGCCTCCAACCCGCACGACCTGCGGCTCAAGATGGATCACCACGAGTTGGAGCGCACGCGCGCCACCGAGGAGTCGGCCGTTCTCGCCCATTCGGCCTGACCGGGTCCCGGTTTCGGTCGGGGTCGGCCCGCGGTGGCGGGTCACAATGGCGGGGTGAGTGTCCCTCCCCGCTTGGCGCCGCTGCTCGCGCCCGATTCCCCGGTGCAGCGCGTCGCCTCGGCACTCGTCGCCGGCGGCCACGAGTGCTACCTCGTCGGCGGGAGCGTGCGTGACGCCCTGATCGATTCGGTCCCCGTCGAGTTCGATTTCGCCAGCGACGCCCGCCCGGAACGGATCGAGGAACTGCTGCGTCCGATCGCGGATCACGTCTGGCTCCAGGGCCAACGGTTCGGCACCGTGGGGGCCCAGGTCGACGGGGTCCCGTGCGAGGTCACGACCTTCCGTTCCGACGTGTACCGCCCCGAGAGCCGCAAGCCCGAGGTGACCTTCGGGGACTCGATCGAGACGGACCTCTCGCGCCGGGACTTCACGATCAACGCCATGGCGCTGCGGCTGCCCGACGCGGTGCTCGTCGATCCCCACGACGGCGCGGTCGATCTGGCCGCGGGCCGGCTGCGTACGCCGCTCTCGCCCGAGGTCTCCTTCACCGACGACCCGCTGCGGATGCTGCGCGCGGCGCGCTTCATCGCGCGGTTCGGGTTCGTCCCCGACGGCGAGCTCGTCGCCGCGGTCCACGAGTTCCGCGATCGGCTCGAGATCGTGAGTACCGAACGGATTCGCGACGAACTGGCGAAACTCCTGATCGTCGAGGACCCGTCACCCGGCCTGTGGTTCCTCGCCTCCACCAAGCTCGCGGACTCGTTCCTGCCCGAACTGAACTCGATGGAGTTGGAGCAGGACCCGATCCACCACCACAAGGACGTGCTCGCCCACACGATCGCGGTGGTCGCGAAGACGAGTCCGACCCTCGTGCTCCGCCTCGCCGCGCTGATGCACGACGTCGGCAAGCCGCGCACGCGGTCGTTCGAGCGCGGCCGTGCGACCTTCCACCACCACGAGGTCGTCGGTGCGCGCATGACCCGCGAGCGGCTGACCGCGCTGAAGTTCCCGACCGACGTGGTCGACGACGTCACCCAGCTCGTCTACCTGCACCTGCGGATCCACACGTACGCGATGGGTTGGACCGACGCCGCGGTACGCCGGTACGTGCGCGACGCCGGCCCGCTGCTCGACCAGCTGAACGAGCTGCAGCGCTGCGACTGCACGACCCGCAACGAGCGCAAGGCCCGGGTGTTGGGTCGGCGCATGGACGAACTGGAGGCCCGGATCGAGGCGCTGGCCGCGCAGGAGGAACTCAAGGCGATCCGGCCCCCGCTCGACGGCCGTCAGGTCATGACCTTCCTCGGCGTCACGCCCGGTCCGATCATCGGCGAGGCCCTCGATTTCCTGCTCGAAGCGCGGCTCGACGAGGGCCCGATCGAGGAGGACGACGCCTACGACCGGTTGCGGGCGTGGGCGGCCGAGCGGGGTGTCGCGGTCGCCGAACCGCCGGGTGACGCGGACGGTTAGGAGCCGACTTTCCGGGCCCGCCAGATGATGTCGGTGGGCACGAGTGCCCGTCCCCGCGCGGTCGGCGCCGGCTCGGGTTCGTGCACCAGGTCGACGCGGAAGCCGGCCCGGTTCAGCGCGGCGAACACCGACGCGACCGGGTGGGGGTAGCTGCCGGCCACGGGTTCGGTGTCGAAGTACGAGCGGGCCAGGTACGGGCGGGCGAGCGGCAACGACCCCTCGGGTTCGGGGTCGGCGTCGACGCAGAACCCGAACGGGTGCGGGAGCGTGAAGGCGAACCAGGCGCCGGCCCGCAGCACCCGCTGGACCTGGCGGAACACCCGACCGAGATCGCCCAGCCTGCCGAGGGAACCCTCGGCGTAGGCCAGATCCACCGAGTCACCCCGCCAGGAGGCGAGATCGGCGAGGTCGCCCACGTGGGCCTCGATGCGGACCTCGGCACCGGCTGCCCGGGCCCGCATCGCCGCGACCGCGTCGGCCGACGGGTCCACCGCCAGGACCGAGGCGCCGGCGCGGGCGAGCTCGACGGCGCGGCTGCCGTCACCGCAGCCCAACTCGAGGACTCGCTTGCCGGATACTTCGCCGAGCAGTCGACGAAGGACGAAATCGGTGTCGGTCACGCGCGCAGACCCTATCGGGAGTGAGGTTTCGGCCCGCGCTCCTCGCGACGTGCGGTGCCAGTGTCCCCCGACGCGGTTGGGACCGGCCCCGAGTCCTCCTACACTCTGGCCCGTGCCGCGCGGTACCGACTACGAGCTCGCCCGACGAGCAGTGCTCCGTGACCTCAAGGCCGGTCGCGTCAGTCGCAACGACGTGTGCGACGCCCACCCGGAGCTGCTGCGGGCCGCCCGCAACGTCGGCGAACCCGCCGGCAAGGGCTGTCCGGTGTGCCGGAGCAAACAGTTGTTCTTCGTGTCCTACGTCTACGGCGATCGGTTGCGCGCGGCGAACGGTCGGGCGTTGTCCCAGCCGGGCGAACTGGCCGAACTCGCCGCCAAGTACAACGAGTTCGACTGCTACGTGGTCGAGGTCTGCACCAAGTGCCGATGGAACCATCTGGGCCGGCGCGAGATCCACGGCCGCAGGGCTGTGTGACCGGTCGAAACTGATGTCGATCCGTCGCGGCGGTCGGCCGCGGTGACACCAGGCGCGAAGCGCACATCGCGGCGGTGTCGGCGCCGGTCGACGGTTGCGGGGGTTGCACTCGTGATGGCGGTGGTGGCCGCCTGCGGGAGCAGTTCCCGCGCCGCACTGCCTCACCGTCTCGATGTGCTCGAGGCCACCGCGGAAGACGTCATCGATCAGATCCCGAAGGCTCGCTGGTCCCGGATCGACGCAGATGTCCGCACGATGGCTGACGCGTGGAGCGGGTACGCGCAGTCGGCAAGGAGACTCGCACCGCGCCAGGCGCGCCGTCTCGATACCGCGCTCCGCGACCTCGCGCTTCGTGCGGGGGCTCGTGACGGTCCGGGCACCGAACAGGCTGCGAACGATGTGTCGGCGCCGGTCGTCGAACTCATGGGCCGATATTCCCTCGTCCATCCGGTGGCCATCGGTCGGCTCGACGTGATCGGTCGGCAGATCGGGTTGGATGCGGGCAGGCAGGACTTCACCGCGGCTGCCGCATCACTCGGTGCCGCACAGCGTGAGTGGGCGCACGTTCGCGACTCCGTGCGTCGCCACGACGGCGCGTCGGTCGTTGCGCGCACCGAGCGCTTGTTCGGGCGGATGCAACAGGCCGCACAGGGTGGGGACTTCGGGGGCCTGGCCGACGAGGCTGGCGATCTGCTCGAGCTCGTCGACGCCATGGAGCGCCTCTACCGGCGATGACCCGCCTGGCGGCGACCGCTCGGGATCGGCCTACACTTCTGATGCCGCCGGGAGCCGTGGGTGCCCTGGACGGTGGAGGAATCGAAGATGACGGCTGAGTCGGCCCCATCACGTCCGCGGTCCCGTCCCTTGACGGCTCCGGACATCGCGAACGCCAAGGGCGGTGACGCACCGCTCGTCATGGTGACCGCGTACGACGCGCCGAGCGCGCGTGTGGTCGACGGTGCCGGGGTCGACATGATCCTCGTCGGGGACACGCTCGCCATGGTCGTGCTCGGCTACGACGACACGCTCCAGGTGACCACCGAGGACATGGCCCACCACGTGGGTGCCGTGGCTCGCACGAAGCCGCACGCGCTGATCGTCGGCGATCTGCCCTGGATGAGCTACCACGTGTCGCGCGAAGAGACCGTCCGGAACGCCGCGGCGCTGATCCGCGCCGGTGCCGGTGCGGTCAAGCTCGAAGGGGGCCGGAAACGCCTCGATGCGATCAGCGCGATCCTCGACTCCGAGATCCCGGTGATGGGTCACCTCGGTCTGACCCCCCAGTCGATCCACGCGATCGGCGGGTTCAAAGTGCAGGGCAAGCAGCTCGACGCCGCCCGCCGGATCGTCGACGACGCCGTCGCCCTCGCCGACGCCGGATGTTTCGCGATCGTGCTCGAGTGCGTGCCGGACGGCGTGGCGCGGATGGTCACCGACGCCGTGCCGGTGCCGACGATCGGCATCGGCGCCGGGCGGCACTGTGACGGCCAGGTGCTCGTGTACCACGACCTCCTGGGCTTCGAGGACCGCATGCGCCCGCGCTTCGTGCGTCGCTACGCCGAGCTCGGCACGGCCGCGACCGATGCCGTGCGTGCCTTCGCCGAGGACGTCCGGGCCGGTCACTTCCCCTCGAGCGAGGAGACGTACCACATGACCGATCAGCTCGAGTCCTCGATCGACATGTCCACCCTCGAACTCGCCGGCGACGGCGCCGACACCGCCGAGACCCCCGCCGTCTCCCGCACCGAGTTCACCGACGCCTGACCCCCAGCTCGGGAGGCGTCCCACCCCACGAAACGTCGAGTTCCGCACGAACCTGGCGCGAAAGCCGGACGAGCCGAAATGACGAGCCGGAGCGAGGAACGAGCGGAGGCGAGCAGTCCGGGAGGCGTCCCACCCCACGAAACCCCGGAGTGCCGCACCAATCCGGCGCGAAAGCCGGACGAGCAGACAAGGCGTGTCACACCCTCCCTCTAGGGTGTTCCTCGATA
>CAZJBJ010000008.1:0-11903 GCA_964544295.1 uncultured Bifidobacteriaceae bacterium | reverse complement strand
AGCCGGACGAGCAGACAAGGCGTGTCACACCCTCCCTCTAGGGTGTTCCTCGATAGGTCCGGCGGGTGGCGTTCTGGTAGCGTTCCCCGCTTCACATCGAGATTCCGGGCTCGCCCGGCGTTTCTTCACAATGTCCACCCTGCCCCTCGGCGGCTCCGATCTCGATCGGTCCGGCCCGGGGGCCCACCGTGACCCTGGGTCGACGGTGGTCCGAAGGAGGTCCGGCCAATGAGGCCGTACGAGGTCATGGTTATTTTCGATGCGGACCTGGAAGAGGAGACCATTCGGTCGACCGTCGAGGGTTCGCTGAAGCTCATCGAGTCGAAGGGCGCGGAACGCGGCCCGGTGGACTGGTGGGGCAAGCGTCGCCTCGCCTACGAGGTGAAGCACCGCTGGGAGGGCTACTACGTGGTCCTGCAGGCGAAGGCCGAGCCCGCGGCGATGGACGAGCTGAACCGATCGCTCTCCTTGTCAGACGACGTCATCCGGCACAAGATCCTGCGTATCCCCGAGCAGGTCTACGGCACGCTGGGTGGGACGCCGGATCCGGTCGATGCTGCGGTACTCGCGGCGGGCGCCGACCCGGACGACGACTGAGCAACCCGAAAGCCCGGGCGCACGGTCGACGTCGCAATCCGAGACTTGACCTGTCGCATCGGCGGCAACTGGAGGCATCACCATGGCAGACAACAGCATCACCATCGTCGGGAACATGACCCGCGACCCCGAGATTCGCTACACGGCATCCGGCCAGGCCAACGCCCGGCTGGGTGTCGCGGTGAGTCGTCGGTGGCAGAACCGCCAGACCCAGGAGTGGGAGGAGCGCACCAGCTTCTTCAACGTCGTGGCCTGGGGTGACATGGCCGAGAACATCAGCGACACGCTGGGCAAGGGCACTCGGGTGATCGTGAACGGTCGCCTCGAGCAGCGCTCGTGGGAGACCGACCAGGGCGAGAAGCGCAGTGTGGTCGAGATCGTCGCCGACGAGATCGGTCCGAGCCTGCGGTGGGCGACCGCCGAGGTGAAGCGCTCGGAGCGCCGCGGTGGCGGAGGTGCCCCCGCCGGCGGTGGCGGCGGCGACTTCAGCGGTGGTGGTGGCGGTGGCCGTCCCCAGGGTGGTTCGGGTGGTTCGAGTGGTGCGCCGGCCGGTGGTGGCGGCGACTACGGATTCGACGAAGAGCCCTTCTAGGGCGAGAGGAACGGAAGCGTTATGGCAAAGGACCGCGAACGGCGCAACAGTAAGGGCCCCGCCAACGATCGGCGGCGAGTCCAGAAGAAGAAGGTGTCGATCCTCACCCAGGACAAGATCGACTGGGTCGACTACAAGGACGTGAACCTGCTCCGCCGGTTCATGTCCGAGCGGGCCAAGATCCGGGCGCGGCGCGTCACCGGGAACAACACCCAGCAGCAACGCGAGGTCGCCAAGGCGATTCGGATCGCGCGCGAGATGGCCTTGTTGCCGTACAGCGTGCGGCAGGTGACCCAGCGCAGCCGGAGTGGTCGGCGGGATCGGGACCGGTTGGACCCGACCGCGCCGATGCCGACGCCGGATGCGCCGCCCCCCACCGTGGGTGAGGGCGAGGGCGAGCTGCCCGAGGGCATGACGATGGAGACGGGCGCGGAGACCGTGGCCGAGATGGAAGCGGTGTCGGTGGAGTCCGGCGCCGAGGAGACGAGCGAATGAAGATCGTGCTGCGCGCCGACGTCGAGACGTTGGGCAAGAAGGGCGACCTCCTCGAGGTCGCACCCGGGTACGCCCGGAACTATCTGGTGCCGCGCGGGCTCGCCATGTTCGCGACCAAGGGCGTCGAGAAGCAGGCGGCGTCGATGCGTCGGAGCCGCGAGGTCCGCGATTCGCGTGACCGCGAGGCCGCGCAGACGCTCGCGGCGAAGCTCGCTTCCTCGCCGGTCCAGGTGGGGGCGCGTGCCGGTGAGGGCGGCAAGCTCTTCGGTTCGGTCACCGCGTCGGACATCGCCGAGGCGATCGAGTCCGGGAGCGGTGTCGCGATCGATCGGCGCAAGATCAACCTGGCCGAGCCGCTCAAGGCGCTCGGTCCGGCCGAGGTCGAGATCACACTGCACGCCGACGTGAAGGTCGCCGTGATGATCGAGGTCGTCGCCAGCTGAAGCACGCGTACCGGTTCCACCCACGGCCCGCCTGTGTGGCGGGCCGTGTCGCGTCCGGTGTCGTTCGTGACGGTGCCGTTGGCAACCGTCACGAACACCGCGAAGCGCCCGGGGCGCGGTGACCGTGCGCCGACGGTGTCACACCGTCGGCGCACAATGGTCGTCATCCACAGCGCTGTGGATGAACCAGGCCCACTATCCCCAGGTAATTCACACAAGTCTCGGTAGTTGTCCACTTCCAACCCACAGGGCTGGGATGTGATGATCCCCCGGGGTTCTTTCGGGGTTGGAGAAGGTGACGAGTGGTTCAGTCGAGTGAGATCGCCGTGCGGCCCAGCGGGCCGAGCGGCCGCATTCCGCCGCACAACCTCGAGGCCGAGGAGTCACTCCTCGGCGCCATGCTCATCTCCCGAGATGCGATCACCGCGGCCGTGGAGGCCCGGGTCGACGCCGGCGACTTCTACAAGCCGGCTCACGGCCACGTGTTCGACGCGATCTGGTCCCTCTACGAACAGGGCGAGCCGGTCGACCCGGTGACCGTGGCCGAGGAGCTTCGCCGGGCGAACCTGCTCGAGAACCTCGGGGGCAAAGGTCTGCTCCTCGCGCTGCAGGCATCCACGCCCGCATCGGCCAACGCCGGCCACTACGCCCGCATCGTCGGCGACCTGGCGTTGTTGCGTCGACTCATCACGGTGTCCGGTGAGATCGCCGAGAGCGCCTACGACCAGCCCGACGACGTGACCGACACCATCGACCGCGCCGAGGCGATGGTCTTCGAAGTCGCCGAGAAGCGCATCTCCGAGTCGATGGTGCGGTTGTTCGACACGGTGACCAAGACCGTCGATCAACTCGAGACGCTCTACGGCACCGAAGGCGCGATCACGGGCGTGCCGACGGGCTACACCGACCTGGATCGGCAACTGCTCGGGCTCCAACCGTCGACGCTCGTCATCGTCGCGGCCCGCCCGGGCGCGGGAAAGACCGCGTTCATGTTGGGTGCGGCCGCCAACGTGGCGATGGAGAGCCGCCGGCCGGTCCTGTTCTTCTCGATGGAGATGGGATCGGTCGAGCTCACCAAGCGGATGCTCTCTTCCGAAGCCCGGGTCGACGCCCGCAAGCTCCAGACCGGCAACCTGACCGACGGCGACTGGAGCCGGCTCAACCCGGCGATCAGTCACCTGAGCGAGGCGCCGCTCTTCATCGACGACAACGCCCACTGCACCGTCATGGAGATGCGCGCCAAAGCCCGGCGGATCAAGGCACGCTACGGGGACCTCGGGATGGTCGTCGTCGACTACCTGCAGCTGATGAGCTCACCGCGGCGGGCCGAGAACCGCCAGGTCGAAGTGTCCGAACTCTCCCGCGGGCTCAAGATCCTCGCCCGCGAACTCGAGTGCCCCGTCGTCGTCGGTTCGCAGCTGAACCGGCAACTCGAATATCGCCAGGACAAGCGACCGATGCTCGCCGACCTCCGTGAGTCCGGATCGATCGAGCAGGACGCCGACGTGGTGATGTTCGTCTACCGCGACGACGTCTACAACCCCGAGTCCGAACAGCGGGGGGTCGCCGAGGTGATCATCGGCAAGCACCGGAACGGACCGACCGGTACCGCCCGCCTCGCCTTCCTCGACCACATCGTCAAGTTCGCCAACATGGCCCCGAGTGGAGACTCCACACCCTGAGGCGCCGGGGGGTTGGGTGCCGGGCTGATCAATCCGTCCGTGACTCCTGGCGGTGAGTCGGGGCGGAGCGCCTCAGCCAATTCCTGAGGCGGTGACGATCCAGGTGGCGGCGCCGAGGCGGACGCCGTCGGCGTCGGCGTGGGGGGTGAGGGCCTCGCCGATCGCGTCGATGGCGGCTCGCACGTCGGCGGAGCTGGTGTCGGCGAGCAGGATCCGGCCCATCCCCGTCGAGCGCATGAACCGAACGGCGTCCTCGACGGTGCCCGGACCACCGACGAGGATCGGAGTCGTGTACGGCTCGACCGCGACGTCCCGGAACCCGGCCGCGGTCAGGATCCGGACGACCCGGTCGCGGTCGCCGAGCGCGAACGGACCGGGTGCGTCGGGATCGGGCGGTGCGGACGGCGCGACGTGGGCGAGGACCGCCATCAGCGGCACCGACATCCACTCGTTGTCGAGCATCGGTTGCCAACACGCGAAGGCGATGCGACCCCGGTCGGCGAGCGCCGAGCGCAGGTTGGTGAACGCCGCGACCGGGTCGTCGAAGAACATCACGCCGAAGCGGCTGACGATCACGTCTGCCTCGGGGGAGAAGTCGGTCGTCTGCGCGTCAGCCACCGAGAACGTGACGTTGCCGACGGCCTCCGCCGCGGCCGATCGGCGGGCGGCCGCGATCATCGGCTCGGAGATGTCGATGCCGGTGGTGTGTCCGTCGGGCGCGAGGCGCGCCGCGGCGCGGGTGGTGTACCCGGTGCCACAGCCCACGTCGATGACGCGTGCCGCGGGCGCGAGCGAAGCGGCGTCGAGCACGACATCGGTGAACGGCGCCAGCATTGCGTCGTAGCGGTCCTGGTCGCGCACCCAGTGGCCGGCCTCGTCCGAGTTCCAGAACTCGATCTGTTGTTCGTTGGGGTTGCTCATGCAGGCCGCGACCAGTCACGGTTCGGCTCGCGCGGTGGCATGACGAACCCGGGCTGTGGTCGCCATCCTGATGCGCGCAGGTCCTCGTTCACATGCGCCATGTTCAGGAGATCCTCCTCGTAGGAGAACTTGCCGTCGCCGGCGTAGACGAGCGTCGAGTACCCCGACTGGCAGTATGGCGAACCGTCCGGCCGAGTGCCCGGGGTGATCTGGCTCCACTTGATCACGACGGTGTCACCCTCGATGGCGACGTACTCGACCGGGAAGGTCCAGTCCTCCAGGCCGCGCATGGACTCGTCGAGGAACGTCCGCAGCTCGTCGATGCCCTCGACCCGGCCCCACGCCGGATCGATGTACACGCATTCGTCGGTGAAGAACTCCGCGATGCCACCCCATCCCTGCTCCTCACCGGCGTCGATGCGGCGACGCAGATCCTGATACCGCTCGAGGGTCGCTTCGATCTCGGCGCGCGGGTGTGGCATGGATGCTCCTTGGGTCAGAAGAGTCGGAGACGGGGGTTGTCGTGGGTGCGGAGGTCGTCGAGGTCGATCTCGACGCACTCGATGTTGCGAGCCTCGGCGTAGACGCGCGCCTGGGGCTTGATGCGGGTGGCGACGAACATGCCACGGGTCGGTGCGAGCCGCGTGTCGAGGTCCAGCCGTTCCTGGTACCGGATCAACTGGTCGACGCCGGCGATCTCCCCGATGCGTTTCACCTCGACCGCGACCGCCCGCCCGTCGCCGTCGCGACACAGGAAGTCGATCGGCCCGATGTCGGTCGGGTACTCCCGACGGACCAGGGTGAGGTCGTCCCGGAGCGCCTGGACGCGCATCTCGATCAGGGCTTGGAGCTCGGCCTCGACGCCGTCCTTCTCCAGGCCCGGGTCCTCACCGAGGTCGACCTCGTGGTCGTGGAGCACTTCGAGCAGATCGACCACGAGCTTCTCGCCCTTCGGGCTCTCCGCGGTGATCGACTCAGGGGTGGCGCGGATCGTGCAGGGCGGGCTCATCCAGTTGAGCGGCTTGTACGCCCGGGAGTCCGAGTGCACCGCCAGCGAACCGTCGGCCTTCAACACGATGAGCCTGGTCGCCTCGGACAGACGTGCTGCCAACCGACCTTCGTAGGTCACCGAACATCGCGCCACGATCAATCGCACCGACGGATGTTCGCGCATCGCCACCACCGCGCGCGCCGCCTGGGGAATCCGGGTCCCCGCTCGGTAGCCTCGCGGTGTGACCTTCTACGACCAGGTGCTGCGCGAACTCGTGGCCGCGATCGGTGGGGCGCTGCTCGTCGCCAACGTGCTGGCGATCCTGCGTCGTCGCCGTGACGTCGAGACCCGGGCGGTCACGAGCGGAGCCCGCAACGTGAAGGCCAAGGGCGCGAGCCGGGCGGCGACGACCGGTCAGACCGCGAGCGGTGAGCTGATCCAGGCCCCGATCGGTCGTTCGGTCGCCTTCGCCGTCCTCGGGTTCGTGATGCTCATCGCCGGAATCGCCGCCCTGGCGAATTGATCACCAGCGCGTTCTCGTTCGCCCGTGACCGGGGGTGCGCCTCAGCGGGGTGGTAGTTCCCAGACCGAGATGTGGCTGGCGCTCTCGCTCGTGAACGGTGCGCGATCCCAGTCGGACCACCGTTCCCGGAGTCGCATTCCCGCGAGCTGCGCCATCAGGTCCAGCTCCGCCGGCCACACGAACCGGTGATGCGACGCGGCATAGACGGCCTCGCCGCCCGCCGACCGGAAGTAGTGGTGTGACGTGAGCCGTTGGCGGGCGAGGTCGAACGTGTCGAAGCCGAGGTGCTGCTCCGAGACGTCGAAGGGCACCGCGGTGGCACCGGGCGGGAGTCGACGAATGGCTGGTATCCCACTCTCGATCACGAATCGGCCGCCCGGCGCGAGGTGGGCCGCGGCGTTGCGAAAACACTCGACCTGCTCCGCCTGGTCGAGCAGGTTCTGGATCGTGTTGTAGACGAGGAAGACGAGCGTGAACTCGCCGGGGACCCGGGTGGTCGCCATGTCGCCGATCGTCACCGGGATCGAGTCCGGGTCACCACCGGGCTTCGTGCGCAGCTCGCCGACCATGTCCTCGGAGATCTCGATGCCGTGCACCTGCACTCCCGCGGCGTGCAGCGGCAGCGCGATCCGTCCGGTCCCGATCGCGAACTCCAGTGCGTTGCCGCGGCCTGCCGCCTCCGCGAGGAAGGCGACAGCCGGCGCGACCGGCGCAGGGTCCGACACCATGGCCTCGTGGGCGTCGTACTCGCGCGCGGCCCGTCCGACGAACACGTTCTGAGGCATGCCGACACTGTCGCACGCTGCGGGCCCCGCTCCGTCCAGATTTTCGTGGCGGCGACCCAGGATGTGGCGACGCCTGTACGCCTGGAGCGGGTGACGAGAATCGAACTCGCGTTCTCAGCTTGGGAAGCTGATGTTCTGCCTCTGAACTACACCCGCAGAACTCTGGACTATACGCGCCGCGGCCCCGGGATCATCCCGGGGCCGCGTGCGTCGACATCGAAGTCGCGTCAGCTGTGCATGAGTGCGATGTCCCGCACGATGTTCCAGCCGGGCCAGTACGGGCCCTCCGTGACCGCCGGCGGCGGACCGTTGGGGTTGACGCCGAAGCGGTGGGTGCCACCGAACCCGTCGACGGTCATCCCGCCGGTGTCGTCGGCGACGAGCGAGCCACCCTGGACCGCCACGCCGAAGACCCGGGTCACCGAGTTCGCACCGGGAGGGAAGCTCCCGCTGGTACCGATCTTGAACGGCCACACCACGCCGGTCCGGTCGGTCATGAAACCGCCCTTCCCGTCACTGGTGATGGTGAGACCCTGCGCGTTGTCCTGGCCGACCCAGTACGGCAGGCCGGTGATCGCCGCGGGCATCGTGTTGTTCCCGAATGCGAACGGGTGCGTCCCGCCAAATCCGTCCAGCAGGTACCCGCCCTTGCCGTTGGGCAGGACGGCGACGGCGCGGACGATGTCCCAGCCGGGCCAGTACTCCGCGCCCTTGACCGCGCCCGGCGCCGTGCCGCCTCCGATCGTGAAGCGGTGGAGACCACCGAACCCGTCGACCGTCAGGCCGCTCGAGTTGTCGGGCATGATCGCCACGCCGCGGGCGATGTCCCAGCCCGGCCAGTAGTCCGAGCCCTTGATCTGACCGGGGACGCTGCCGTTACCGATCCGCACGTTGTGGAGACCGCCGAAGCCGTCGACGATCAGGCCGCCCGGCGCGCCGGTGGGCTCGTTGACGGTGATCGGCTGGGTGGCCGTGAGCGTGCCGCCTCCGTAGGTGACGGTGAGCTTGGCCGTGTAGTTCCCGGCGGACGGATACACGTGGCTCGCGTTCTGGGTGGTGGCGTCCACGGTGCCGTTGTTGTCGAAGTCCCAGGCCCAGCCGGTCGCCGCGCCCGTGGAAGTGTCGAGGAACCCGACGGTCAACGGGCGGTTCCCGACGGACGGCGCCGCGACGAACGAGGCGACCGCGTTCCCGATGCTGTACTGGTAGATCGGGTGGTCGCCGCCGGGCCGAAGGTCGTACCCGTCGGAGACCCAGAACGTGTCGCCGACGATCGCGAGGTCACGAGCGTCGATCATGCCGTCATCGATGGGGTCCGGGCTTGTTCCACCGATGTTCTTGAGCGGGAATCGCCAGTTCGTGTCCTCGGTCCAGTTCGACCCGGAGATGGTGAACTTGTGCACCGTCGAGTCCGAGGTGGCGGTGGTCCGACCGCTTGCCGTGTTCGGCGTCGCCGTCGTGATGAACGCGGTGTTCGCGTCGGAGAAGGCGATCCCGACGATGTCGCCCACCGGCAGGGTCTTGTCGGAGCCGAGGGTGTTGGTGGCGAAGTCGTAGGTCTTGATCCGGTTGCTCTTGCCGAAGTACATCCCGAAGCCGGGCCGCCACCCGGCGGCGGTCGGGTCCTCGGTCTCGGGGAGGCCCTGCCACTGACTCGGCTTGAGCGCGCCACCCTGGCGGGTCAGCTTCCAGACGGTCGGGCGCTTCGGGTATCCCGACGGGAGCCCGTTGCTGCAGCAGCCGCCCGACGTCACGTACAGGACGTCGTTCCCCGAGTCGTAGATCACCGACTCCAGGTCATCGGTCCGGCTCAGGCACTCGAAGTCGGCGTTGTTGCCGACGATGGCGCCGTCGAGCGCTTGCCCGCAGGTGAGGCCGGTGCCGACCTGGGTCGCGGTGACGAAGTCGACGTTCTTCACGTTCGCCGACGGGTTCCCGCCGCGGAGGCGGGTCTTGTAGGCACCGGTCGACGAGCTGATCTCCCAGAGGCTGTCGGCGTTGTCGTCGGCGACCCACATGGAGCTGTCACCCGGGACGTAACCGAGGCCCTCGACGTCGCTGGCGTTGAAGCCGCTACTGGCCCACGGGTGCGACGTGACCTGGCCGGCGTAGGCCAGAGCCGGAATCGTGGGGTTCGACAACGCGACGGCCGGAGCACCGGCCGCAACGAGGGACACCAGTCCCACCGCCGCGACGGCTGCGATCGCCGAGAGTCGAGTACGGACTCGCTTCACTTGTGCCTCCCGATTGCCCCGTGGTCTCCGACCGACGCGGCCGCAGAATCGGATGTTCTAGACCATTTCGGTCAATACATTCCACTCGGTGCGCGACGTGCGCACGCTGTGTGGGTGTTCGAGTCGGCGGACGTACCACGACCTGGCGTGAGACTCGGTCCGCCTTCCCATGCCCGGAGTGCCGAACAACTGTCCGACGGGGGCGAGCCTCGCGAATGGGGCGAAGGTGGAGCAAGGCCGAGAGCCGTATTTGTCGGCGCAATGGCCACAATGATCCGTGCGCCCTACGTGGCTCCGCGCGAAGGCGGGTCATCGGGTCTCGCTAGAGTCCGGCGGTGATTTTGTCCGACCGATCCATCCGCGAGGCGTTGGCCGCGGGCCGCATCGTCATCGACCCACTGGACGACCGCGACGTCCAACCGTCCTCGGTGGACCTGCGCATCGATCGCTACTTCCGTGTGTTCCGCAACGACACGACTCCGTTCATCGATCCGAAGGAACCGCAGGAGGACCTCACCGAGATCGTCGAGGTCGCCGAGGGCAACGCCTTCATCCTCCACCCCGGCGAGTTCGTGCTCGGATCGACGCACGAACGGGTCGGGCTGCCCGACGACCTCGTGGCCCGCCTCGAAGGGAAGTCGTCGCTCGGCCGGCTCGGGCTGCTGATCCACAGCACCGCCGGGTTCGTCGACGCGGGCTGGGACGGCCATCTCACCCTCGAGCTCAGCAACGTCGCGAACCTGCCCATCGCGCTGTATCCGGGCATGAAGATCGGCCAGATCTCGTTCTTCGAGATGACCACGGCCGCCGAGCACCCCTACGGCAGCACCGAAAAGGGCTCGAAGTATCAGGGTCAACGGGGCCCGACGCCGAGCCGGTACTACCTCAACTTCCGGAAGTAGCGCCGCCTGTGGGCGCCGAGCCGGTTCGGTGCGAATGGGCGGGTGCTGATCCGCTCATGGTCGAGTACCACGACCGCGAATGGGGCGTCCCCCAGCACGACCGCGTCCGCCTGTTCGAGAAACTGTCCCTCGAAGGCGCCCAGGCCGGCCTGTCCTGGCGCACGATCCTGACCAAGCGAGAGGGTTACCGCGCGTGTTTCGCCGGGTTCGATCCGGCCCACGTCGCCCGCTTCTCGGACGCCAAGGTCGACAAGCTCGTGCTCGACGCGCGCATCGTGCGCAACCGGGCCAAGATCAGGTCGGTGGTCGACAACGCCCGGGCCCTGCTCGCACTCGAACGCGAGATCGGCGACTTCGCCGCCTACCTCTGGTCGTTCGTCGACGGCGTGCCGATCGTCAACCGCTGGACCGGGCTCGGCGACCTGCCCGCGCAGACCGACATCTCCAAGGCGTTGAGCAAGGACCTCAAGCGTCGCGGCTTCCGTTTCGTCGGCCCCACGACGATGTACGCGCTCATGCAGGCGATGGGCATGGTCAACGACCACACCGTCGACTGCCACCGCCACGCCGACCTCACCCCCTGACCCCCCTCGCGTTCTCGTACGAGTGCTGCACGCCAGGGCGTGCCGAGCGCGCGCCGGAATTCCGGCTCGTTTCGTCCGCCACCATTCCGACGCGCGGAGCGCACGTCAGAGCGTGCAGCTTGTGTACGAGAACGCGTTCGTTGGGGGGGCGGTGGGTCAGGTGCCGGGGGGGATGACGGCGGTGACGGGGGCGGGGAGGTTCGGCTCGGCTTCGAGCGCTTCGAGGATGACCTCGGCGATGTCGGACACGACGACGTCCTCGACGCCTTCGCCCTTCACCCCGTCGTCCATCATCACGTAACAGAACGGACAGGCCACGGCGATGCGCTCGGCGCCCGTGGCGAGGGCCTCCTGAGCGCGCTCGGTGTTGACCTTCTTGCCGATGGTCTCCTCCATCCACATGCGTGCGCCACCGGCACCGCAGCACATGCCTTTGGTGCCGTTGCGCGGCATCTCGACGATGTCGATACCGGCGAGCGAGCCGATCACCTTGCGGGGCGCGAGGTACACGTCGTTGTGGCGGCCGAGGTAGCAGGAGTCGTGGTAGGTCACGCGCTCGGCGAGCGACGCGCCCGCCATCGAGAGCCGACCGTCGGAGATGAGCTGCATCAGGAACTCGGAGTGGTGGATGACCTCGTAGTGCCCGTCGAGTTGGGGGTACTCGTTCTTCAGCGTGTTGAAGCAGTGTGGGCACTGCGTGATGATCTTCTTCACGCCGAGGCCGTCGAGCGTCTCGATGTTCTGCATCGCCAACATCTGGAAGATGTACTCGTTGCCCGACCGGCGGGCGCTGTCGCCGGTGCACATCTCGGACGGTCCGAGGATCGCGAAGTCGATGCCGGAGCGCTGGAGCAGCTTCGCCATGGCGCGGCTGGTCTTCTTGTTGCGGTCGTCGAAGGACCCCGCGCAGCCGACCCAGTAGAGGTACTCGTGGTCGAAGTCGCCACCGGGCTCGACGATGTCGACGCCCTCGAGCGAGTCGGCCCAGTCGCCGCGCTCACCCTGGGTCAGCCCGTAGACGTTCCCGCTGGTCGCCATGGCGCGGGACAAGGACGTGAATCAACGTTCGGCCCTGTTCAACCAGGCTCGCGAGCTGTTCGAAGGTTTCGTCAAGAAATTTGCCGGCAAGCCCGAATCGATTGAGGCCCGGCTCG
>CAZJBJ010000007.1:0-46500 GCA_964544295.1 uncultured Bifidobacteriaceae bacterium | reverse complement strand
ACCGCTAACTTCGGCGGCGTGGCCCTCACCATCGGGATCGCCGGACTCCCCAACGTCGGCAAGTCGACCCTCTTCAACGCGCTGACCAAGGCCGACGCGCTCGCCGCGAACTACCCGTTCGCGACCATCGAGCCGAACGTCGGCGTCGTACCGCTCCCCGACCCCCGCCTCGACGTCCTCGCGGGCATCTTCGCGAGCAAGCAGACGATCCCGGCGACCGTCTCGTTCGTCGACATCGCGGGCATCGTCAAGGGCGCGAGCGAAGGCGAAGGGCTCGGCAACAAGTTCCTCGCCAACATCCGGGAGGCCGACGCGATCTGCCAGGTCGTGCGGGTCTTCGCCGACGACGACGTCATCCACGTCTCGGGCACGATCGACCCGAGCGACGACATCGAGGTGGTGCAGACCGAGCTGATGCTCGCCGACCTGCAGACCATCGAGAAGGCGATCCCGCGGATCGAGAAGGAAGTCAAGGGCAAGAAGACCGACCAGGCCGTCCTCGACACCGTCCGTGCGGCCCAGCAGCTCCTCGAAGCCGGCACGACGCTGTTCTCGGGCGCCGAGGCCGCGGGCATCGACGTGACGCATCTGCGCGAGCTCTCGCTCATGACCGCGAAGCCGTTCATCTACGTGTTCAACGTCGACGAGGCCGGCCTGACCGACACCGCGATGCAGGACGAACTGCGGGCCCTGGTCGCGCCGGCCGACGCGGTGTTCCTGAACGCCAAGCTCGAAGCCGAGCTGCTGGAGTTGGACGACGATGACGCGGCCGAACTGTTGGAGAGCGTCGGCCAGACCGAGCCGGGCATGCACCAACTCGCCCGCGTCGGCTTCCACACCCTCGGCCTCCAGACCTACCTCACCGCCGGGCCGATGGAAGCACGGGCGTGGACGATCCGTCAGGGTTGGACCGCGCCCCAGGCCGCGGGCGTCATCCACACCGACTTCGAGCGCGGGTTCATCAAAGCCGAGGTCGTGTCCTACGACGACCTCGTCGACGCCGGATCGATGGCCGAGGCCAAGGCGCGCGGCAAGGTCCGCATCGAGGGCAAGGACTACGTCATGCACGACGGCGACGTCGTCGAGTTCCGCTTCAACGTCTGACCCGCGCCCCGCCCGCCAGGGCGGGCTGTTCTCGTACACAAACCGCACGCCAGGGCGTGCGGAGCGCGCGCCGGAATGCGGAATGCGCGTCGGAATGCGCGTCGGAATGCGGTTCGCGCCGACGAGGGGTCGACCTACTCCAGGGTCGCGTAGTTGGTGGACCGGTCGGCGAGCCGTTCACCACCGACCTGGGCGACGCACGCGCGCAGGTCGGCGAGGTACTCGCCGATCACCGGTGCGTTCCCCGCGCTCACCGTGGCGTGCAACGTGTCGGGCGGCTTCTGCCGGTCGTGGAACCAGCCCCGGGCGGCCAACGCGTCCCCGACCGCGAACACGTCGAGCACCTCGGGATCCTCGGCCGCGATCGCCACCAGTTGCGCCTCGGGCTCCCCCAACACGGTCAGGCCGGGAATCGCCCGGACGCCGCCGACCAGCTTGACCCGGGTCTCGATGGTGGTGCGCGTCAACGCGCAGTACCCGTCGACGCCGAGGTGGTGCAGGATCGCCCACGCGCACGCCATCGGCAGCGCCGGTCGCGTGCCCTGCATGTTCGGCGACGCGTAGAACCCGCCGAGCCAGTCCTCGAAGACGAAGGTCTGGTGCCGACGCAGGTCCTTGGTCCGATGCAGGATCACCGACGCACCTTTCGGTGCGTACCCGAGTTTGTGGACGTCGGCGGAGATCGACGTCACGCCCTCGACGCGGAAGTCCCACGGCGGGATCGGATGGCCGAGCATCTCCATGAACGGCAACACGAAGCCGCCCATGCACGCGTCGGTGTGGAAGTTCGCCCCGACCGATGCAGCGAGCGCCGCGAGTTCCGGGATGGGATCGATGACACCCTGCGGGTACTGCGGCGCCGATCCGACGACGAGCACGGTGCGGTCGTTGACGAGATCGGCGGCGGCGTCGACGTCGGCGCGCCAGTCGTCGCGGACGGGGACCCGCCGAACGGTCAACCCGAAGTAGTGCGCGGCCTTGTGGAACGCGGCGTGCGCGCTCACCGGCAGGACGATCTCGGGATCGGTCACGCCGCGCTCGTGGCGGGCGCGCTCGCGTGCGGCCTTCACCGCCATGAGGATGCTCTCGGTACCGCCCGAGGTCATGAACCCGGCCGCGTCCTCGCCGTGGAGCAGATCGGCGGTGATCCCGACCACGTCACGCTGGATCGCCCCGAGGCTCGGGAACGCGACGGTGTTGAGCGCGTTGTCGTGGAGGAACATCGACGCCACCTCATCCAGGACCGCATGCGCCTCGGGTCCGGCGTCGTAGACCATGCCGAAGGTCCGGCCGTCCTGCCAGCGGACGTCGTCGGTGCGCATCGCCCGGAGTGCATCGACGATCTCGGACTGGTTCATTCCCGATTGCGGCAGCATGCGGGCAGGCTAGGGCGCGGCGCCGCGTGCTCGCTCCCGGCCCGCAGTCAGTCGGACCACGCGACGACCGCTGCGAGCCCGCGCGCCAGATGCCGCGCGCCGCCGTCGAGGCCCGCTCTCTCCCACTCCGGGTCGTCCGGAGCGAAGCAGTCGCGATACGCCCGGACGGCCGCCGCATGTTCTGCCACCGCTCGGTCACCCTGCCGGTGAACCCATTGCTCGCGCACGGTGGCGATCAACTGCACCTCGTCGGGTTCGGTGCCGACCTCGAGCGCAGTCGAGTAGCACCGGGCGTTCGGGAACACGGCTCGGAACCCGTTGGCGATCTGGCCCGACTTCGTCGCCGTCGTCGCCTCCGCGTTGTCCTGCGTCGCCTCGACCCGATCGGCACCGAGGCATTCGACCAGGAATCGATCCTGTTCCGAACCGGGAGCCGCATCAGAGAGGCAGGTGATCGCGCCACGCGGACCGTGGCCGGTGTGCAGATCGATGGTCACGAGCCGCTCGACGCCGGCCAGGTGCTCGCCGACCAGTTGTTCGAGTATCCGATTCGACGCTTCGGTGCGCTCGCCTCCGTAGTGGAGACCGTCGGGATGGCGGTACTGGCCGATCGTGATGGCGTCGCGCACGAACGGAAGTCCGCGTGCGGCAACCAACTCCGCGGCGCGCACCAGTAACTCGTCCGGCGTCGGCATCGTGTCCGAGTCCGGGCACGCGAGGGGATGGAGCTCGTCGTAGGCGTCGTTGTGGACGGGCTCGGTCTCACTCCGCCGCCAGTTGCGGTTCAAGTCCACGTTCGACTCGTTCTGGCGCCGCCACCACGCCATCCCCCACGGGTTCACCGCGTGGATCACCAACACGGTGACATCGTCCGGCAACACCGACGGGTCGAGGCTCTCCAGGAATTCGCACTGCAGCGCGGACCCCATGAACCCTTCGACACCGTGGACCCCCGAGAGGACCACGAACGCACGGCGAGGGTTCGGGGAACCCACCACGACCGCGTCGATCGTGAGTTCCTGCCCGTCGGGGCCACGAGCGTCGATCGGGCACTCGATGACGTCGAATCGCCGTCGATGGGACACATCCCGGAAGCGGGCCCGGCACTCGTCGTAGGTGAGCGGGAGACGATCGCGGCGCATGCGCGGCTACGCCGCCTCAACCGCCGCGCGCCGGGCCGCGATGCCCGTTGCCACGAGGAGCACGTCGATCCCGATGATCGCCTGACGAGTCGCGGCCGGGATCGTCGACTGCTTCCACGTCACGACGAGCGCCGCGATACCGCCGACCGGGGCTCGGGCCGCCTCCCGCTCGGCGATGGGGTTCCCGGCGGCGACTCCCGCCGCCAGTAGCGCGTACATCGCCGCGCCGCCGAGCATCCCGAACCGGTCGCGCGGCGACGCGTCGGCCTCAGCGGCCTGGCGGAATGCCACGACGTGCGCGGCCACGTCGGCGATCAGCAGCGCGGTTCGCACCGTGCGGAGTCGATTCATGCGGCCCCGATCGTAGGGCCGGGCCACAGTTGGTGACGAGCTACGGACGGTCCCAGGCGAGCGACGCCGTACCGAGGAACGAGACACTCGTCGCTCCGTTGCAGAGGTCCACCAGTGGCCGATTGGTCTGGGCGGTGACGTTGCCCGTCAATGCGATCCCGTTCACGGTCGCCGTAGCGTCGACCGTCGCCAGGCTGCCCGGAGCCGACGGCACGACGTCCACCGCGGCCTTCACCGCCACCGACGCGTAGCTGCTCCCGTTGACCTTGATCGTGATGCTCGTCTTCGCCGACGCGGCACCGTCGGCCAGCGCCGCACACACGGCGGCCGGGTTGCTCACGGCCACCGTGCGCGTCGATCCCGATACGGTGAACGGAATCGCGTTGCCGTTGTAGGTACATCCGGCGATCCTGCCGACTGCGACGACCTTGACGACGTCGGGGGTACGCGTCGGCCGCAATACCTTGACGGTGCCGCCGATCCCGCACTGCACCGAGCCATCACCGGCCGGCAACGTGATCGCCCCTGCCGAGGACGGGCCGACACCGGCGACGAGTGAGATAGCGACGACGGACGCGACCGCGAACTTGCGCAACATGAGCTTCCCCCCAGAAGTCCCGAAATGGACAGCGGGACCCTAGGCCTCTGCGCCGGGTGCAGGTTCGGGGAGTTGGGTGGTCAGCCGAAATCGCGCACGATCGTCATATCTACTGCCATGAATTGCCAGCGATCCTAGGGTTCCAACGCCCACTCGTCGAACAGGGCGAGGGCCTCGTCCCACTGCTCGACGTCGAAGCTGACGACCTCGGTCGCGAGACCGGAGACCCCGACGCGCTCGATCCCGGAGCGCCTTCACGCCGGCGGCGTTCCGAGCACCGGTCCGGCGGGCTCCGGCGCCGCGGCCGCGAGCTCGTCGAACCGGGCGAACGCGGCGTCGACGCCGGCGATCGGGAAGTACTCGATGCGCGGGTTCCGGCCGTCGGCGGTCAGCGGCCCCGAGAGCTGCAGCGACGGCCACGAGAACCGACCGCCGTCGGGGTCGGTACCCATGACCTCGATCAAGCTGAGCTCGACGCCGTGACGCGCCCAGACCTTGCGGACCGCACAGCGCATGTCCGGCACCTGCGCGACCCGCTCCTGCATCAGCCGGATCCAGCCGTCGGCGTCGGCGAGCGGCCAGCCGAGCGGGCGGTGGTCCACCAGCTCGAAGTCGTCGGTCGTCGCGGCCCGCATCGCGTTCCAGTCCCGGGCGTGGTAACGGCGCATGCCATCCCGGTGGTGCGAGAGTCCGAGCGAGTCCGCCACGCCCTCTCCCTCGACGTACCACTCGTCGACCTGGTCGATGGCGTCGATCTCGCCGTCGGCGTCGTCGTCGAAGTTGACCTGGCGGACGAGCCGGGCGGTCTCGTCGACGAGCACCGCGACGATCATCGCGACCTCGTTCCCACCCTTGTCCGCAACGAACACGCGGTACGCCGCAGTCCGCTCGCCGCGCACGGCGAGCGGTTCGATTCGGTCCGAGTCGAACTGGGCCAGCCACTGGAGAGCGTCCATGTAGGCGTCGACACCCTGCGCCGGCGGTGCCGACACCGTGCGGCGGCGATCGACCCGCTCGACGTCGGGACGAAGGAGGGCCCGGTACTCGTCGAAGCGACCGGTCACGGCCAGATGGAGCCCGATCCGTCCGACGTCACGGGTCGCGGCATTCTCCAGCTCGAGCGACCGCTCGTCCGACGCCGCGTCCGCGACCTCGTCGAAGCGAGCGAGCGCGGCGTCGAGCTGCTCGGGCGCGAAGTACTCGATGCGGCGGTTGGCTCCAGCGGCGTCGATCTCGTAGACGGTCAGCACCGGCCACTGCTGCAGTCCACCGTGCTCGTCGGTGCCGACGACGTCGCCGATGCTGAGGATGGCCCGGGCGTCTACGAAGAGCTTGCGGACCCGGCTCCGGAAATCGGGGGCCTGTTCGACGCGTTCCTGCATGAGGCGGAGCAGCCCGTCGACGCCGGTCATCGGCCACGGCAGAGGACGGTGATCGACGAACTCGAAGTTGGGCGCCGCCATCGCCCGCATGCCGGACCAGTCCTTCGCGTGGTAGCGGGCCATCCCCTCGCGGTGGGCGGCAAGAGTCTCGGCGCCCCCAGCACCCTCGCTCTCGATGTACCACTCGTCGAGCAGGTCGATCGCCGCGACCTCGTCCTCCTCGTCGAAGTTGACCTGCCGCATCCACCGGTCGGCGTCGTCGAGCTGCAACGTGGCGATCCAGGCCGACTCGTTGCCCGACTCGTCGCCTGCCACGACGCGCACAACGGCCGCGCGTGCGCCCCGTATCGCGAGCGGCTCGACAGCGAAGGAGGAGTACTGCTGGATCAGGAGCATCAGCGCGTCCAACCAGTCCTGCTCCTCGGGGAGTCGGAGGAACCGGCGCCGCGACTCCAGTGCAAACCCGGGCGCGACCGCCGGCAGCTCGTCGAATCGTCCTTCCGCCAGCAGTCGCCAGCTCAGACGTGCGGCGCGCGTCGCGTCGTTCTCGATCTCCAGCGTCCTCGCCTCCGACGGCGATGCTGCGCTCAGCTCGTCGAAGCGGGCAAGCGCGGCGTCCCAGTCGGCACCGTCGAACAACTCGCCGCGCAGACCCCGGCCTGCCGGATCGGTTTCGTAGACCACCGAATGCGTCCACTCGGCCTCGGCCCCTTCCCGGCTGACCCCGTGCGATCGGAGCGCCGCGACGAGCCTGTGCCCGACGACCCGCACCCTCGTCACGAGGAACGTCCGTGCCACGTCGTCGAAGGCGCGCGTCATCTTCACGAACCCGCCAGCGCTCAGCGTCCCCCACGAGGCGAGCCGGTGGTCGACGAACTCGAAGTCCGGGGAGTTGAGCGCCGCCATCTCGGCCACATCACCGGAGCTGAATGCACGCATGCTGGCGGTGAACCTCCGCAGCAGCTCCGCATGCTCCGCGCCCTCGCCGGCGGCATAGCGCTCGTCGAGCTCCGCGACGGCCGCGTCGAGGTCGTCGACGTCGTAGTTGTCGATGCTCGACAATCGGCCGTGCGGATCAATCTCGTACAGCTGCAACGCCGAGACCTCGAAGCCGTTGTCGGCAACGAAGCGCAGCGTCGCGAGCGCGTGCCGGTCGCCCCGCACGGCCAGCCATTCCCGGCGCATCTCGCCGAGGCCGAGGCGTCGCCGGAACTCGACGAAGTTCTCCACCAACGCGTCCCGACCCTCGATCCGGAAGCCCATGCCGATGCCGCTGCGGTGGTCCACCTCGACGACGTCGGGCGCGAGCGGATCCATGGCCCCGGGGGCGTCGCCGAACTTCGAGACCCACTCCAATCGCTCGAGCGCGCGCACGCAGGCGTTGTCGAGATCGGCGGGCGGCGGTGCGGCCGCGAGTTCCTCGAACCTGGCCCGGGCCGCTTCGGCGTCGTCGAGGCCGAACCAGTCGGCGTCGTGCATCTTCCCGGCCACGAAGCGGGTGACGGTCCACAACTCGTAGAGCGCCTCGAAACCGTCCGGCCGGATCGCCTTGGCCCGAAGCCGCGCCAGCACTGTGGAGCCGTTGACCTCGAGTTCCTGGAAGTACTCGTGGTCCTCGGCGATCTGCTCGGCCCGGGCGGCCAGGTACCGGCGCAGACCATCGAAGTCCATCGCGCCGAAGCCGAGCATCTGGTGATCGGTCAGACGAACGTCCGGATGCAGCAGCGCGAGCGTCGCGGCCCCGTCGACGGGCATCACCGACCGGATGTAGTCACCGGCTCGACGGATCGTGAAGGCCTCCTCCGCACCGAGACCTTCGACGTACCAGGCGTCGAGCTGGGCCATCGCGGCGGCGAAATCGTCCTCGTCGTAGTTGACGATCCGGCGGAGCCGCCCGTCGGCATCGAGCTCCGTAGCGGCCCAGAACATCGTCTCGAAGCCGTCGTGGGTGAAGACGGAGCGGCTGAGGTAGAGCGACTCACCCCGGATCGCGACCGGCTCGGTGGTGATCGTGTCGTACAGCCCGAGGATCGCCCGGATGGACTCGAGGTACTCCGCGCCGCTGGTGACGGGTGGTGCCGTGACGGTACGGCGCCGGTCGAGCCGCTCGAAGTCAGGCCGCAGGAGGTCCGCGGCCTCGTCGTACCGGGCCGCAGCCGCGAGATCGAGGAGACGCTGGGCCACGCGCGACGCGGCGTTGGCGATACCCGGACCGCTCCGCGTGACCTCGGCAACGCTCAGCTCGTCGAAGCGGGCGAGCGCGGCGTCCCAGTCGTCCTCGGCGAAGAGCTCGCCGTGGAGCGCCCGGCCCGCGTCGTCGGCCAGCCACACGTTGTAGCTCAACCATTCGGCCTCCGCCCCGTCAGTCGTGACGCCACGGGTCCAGAGGCGGGCGATCAGGCAACGGTCGCCGAAGTACACCTTCTGCACGACCGACGTCCGGGCGACGTCCAGGTAGCTCGCGGCCATCTCGAGGACGCCTCCGGTGTCGAGCGCGCCGAACGACGTCGGTCGGTGGTCGACGTAGTCGAAATCCGGTGACCCGAGCTCCGCCATCGTCTCCAGGTCGCCAGCCTGCATCGCGCGCAGACTCTCCGTGTACGTGCTCAGCAGGTGCGCGTGTTCGGCGCCCTCACCGGCGGCGTACCGGGCGTCCAGCTCGTCGAGCGCCTCGGTGAGCTGGGTCTCGTCGTAGTTGGCGATGAAGACGGCGCGGTCGGACGCGTCGCCCTCCAGCAGCGTCAGGATCACCAGCTCATCACCGCCGGAGCTGCGGAACACCTGGCGGTAGAGGGCGAGACGTTCTCCCCGGACCGCAATCGGGTCCGCGGCGTCCTCGACGAGGCCGAGTTCGTACATCGCCTCCAAGGAGACGAGGACGCCAGCGCCGTCGGTGTCGGGAGCCGCAACGGTCGAACGTCGGTCGACCCGGACCAGATCCGATGCGAAGAACTCGTCCAGTCGGGCGCGGGCCTCCTCGAACCGGCCGGCGCGCGACAGCACCTCCCACTCCCGGCGACGGCGCATCACGGCGTTCTCGACCCGCGGGGTCCGCGGGTCCACCGGTTCGGCGGCGAGCTCGTCGAAGCGGGCGAGCGCGGCGTCCCAGTCGTCCTCGTCGAAGAACTCCAGCGTCGTGATGCGACCCGAAGCGTCGACGATCGCCAGGGAGTGGAGCGCCCACGCGACGCTCCCGCCGTCGTCGCTGGTGCCGAGCGAGTCGACGGTGGTCAGCACGGCCCGGCCCGCGACGTTCTGGGTGCGGACGATCATGTGATGGTCCGGCGCCAGCTCGACGAGCTCGCGCCACATCTGCACGATGACGTCCCGGTCCCCCGCGGGCCACCCGAGCCGGCGATGGTCGACCAGCACGGTGTCCGGATGGATCAGGTCGCGCAAAGCGGCCCAGTCGCGGGCAGCGTGACGGCGAACCAGCTCGGCGCTCGTCCGGAGTATGTCCGTGTGGTCGGCGCCCTCCCCGGCCAGATGCCGCTCGTCCAACTCCGCGAGCGCGGCGTCGAGATCGTCCTCGTCGTGGCTGGCGATCCAGCAGATCAGCCCGGTGTCGTCGAGCTCCGCGATGTGCCAGAACACCGTCTCGAACCCGGACTCGGTCGAGAACCGCGTGCGACTCAAGTGGAGCCGATCACCCCGCACGGCGACCGGCTCGATGGTGATCGTGTCGAACTGCTCCAGGATCGCCCGGAAGGACTCCATGTACTCCCGAGCGCTCGTGATCGTCGGCCCCGCGACCGTGTGGCGACGGTCGATCCGCGTGAAGTCGGACCGGAAGCACGCCGTCGCTTCCTCGTAGCGCCCCGCGGCGGTGAGATCGAGAACGCGCTGCGACGTGCGTGACGCCGCGTTCTCCGCACGCGATGTCCGCGGGTCGGCGTCGTCGTCCGCCGTGGCGCGCATCCAGGCGGCGACATTGCGCAGCTCGGACGCGTGCTCAGCACCCTCACCCGCGATGTACCGCGTGTCGAGTTCGGCGAGGGCCGGGTCGAGGGCCGTCTCGTCGTGCCAAGACGCAAAGCAGAGGTGCCCCGACTCGTTGACCTCGATCACGGCGAGCATCGGGACCTCGTCGCCCGCGGCCGACGTGAACACCAACCGATCGAGCGCCAGGCGCTCCCCGCGTACCGCGAGCGACTCGACCGCGAGGCGGTCCAGGCCGGACTCGATCGTGGATCGGAACGCCTTCGCCCACGCGTCGGGACCACGGACGAGATCGGCCGAGACGCCGGTTCGATGGTCGACCCGCTCGAAGTCGGTCGCCACCACCGACGCGAACTCGTCGAACCGTCGACTCGTCGCGAGCGCCACGATCTCGTCGAAGACACGGGTCGCCGCATTCTCGATCGGCGGCGGTCCGGAACGCACCCTCATTGCGCCGAGTTCGTCGAACCGAGCGTACGCAGCCGCCCGGTCGTCCGCAGCAAACGACTCGGTGCGTTCGATCGTGCCGTCCGGGCCGACGACAGCGATGAGGTAGAACGCCCACTCGACCACTCCGCCTTGTGCGTCGAGCGCGCGATTCAGCGCGGTCGCCATCGCGGCGCGGCCTCGGACCGCCATGTCTTGAGCGATCATGTCGTACTCGACGTCGGCGTAGCTCCGCTGCCACTCGATGAATGAATCGCGATCGAGCGCACCGGGACCGATGGAGAGATGGTCGACGTAGACGTAATCGGGGCTGAGCAGCGTCTGCATCGCTTCGAAGTCGTGGTCGTTCATCGCCATGAAGCTCGCTACACACGCGACGACGACCTCAGCATGCTCGGCGCCCTCGCCGGCGAGATACCGCGCGTCGAGTTCGGCGATGGCGGTCCTGAGGTCGTCGGGATCGAACCACGCCGCAAACGGCGAGCGACCGCTCGAGTCCAGCTCCGTGATTGCGAGGACCGCGACCTCCCGCCCATCGGCGGTGCGACTGGCCGAGCGGTACAGCGTCAGCCGGTCACCGCGCACCGCGATCGTCTCGACCGCGAAACTCGTGAATCCGACCTCGGCGAAGGCCCGAACGCCAGAGGCGATCATTTCGTCGAAGCCGTTCGTTGCTGCGCCCGACACGGTCCGCCGACGGTCGACCCAGGTGTGATCGTCGGTGAACAGTCCTCGCGTGTCTTCGGATCGCCCGGCAGACACCAGCTCGGCGAATCGAGCAACGGCACGGGTCGCCGCGTTCTCGATCCGCGGCGAACGGCTCACGCGGCTCAGTTCGTCGAAGCGGGCCAGCGCGGCGCCCCGGTGCTCCTCGTCGAAGGTCTCCATCCGCTGGACTCGGCCATCCGCGCTCCAGATGCTCACCGTGAAGAACAGCCAGTCGACCGCGCCGCCATCCGGACCGACGGCGCGGTTGATGGTCGTGGCCAAGACCGCCCGGCCGCGCACGTCCATCTCTGCGTTGACGAACCGGTTCTCGACGTCTGCGTACTGCCCGCGCTGTTCGAGGAATCCTTCGACGTCGCTCACCGGCCATCCGAGTTGACGATGGTCGACCCACACGAAGTCGTCGGCGGCGAGAGCCCGGATCGCGTCGAGGTCGCCGGCGTTGACCGCCCGAATCCAGGCCGCACCCGCGGTCAGCACCCGTTCGTCGTCGGCACCCTCACCGGCGACGTACCACTCGTCGAGCTCCGCGCTCGCCTCGGCGAGATCGGCGTCGTCGAACCAGACCGACCGCGTGAAACGGCCCTCGGCGTCGAGTTGCGTCACCGTCAGGATCTTCACGTCCCAATCCGCGAAGTCCATGGCGATGAGACCCAGGACCAACCGATCGCCCCGCACGGCGATGGTCTCGAAGGTCGTCTCGCCCGCGCCGAGCTCCGCAGCCGATGCGAAGGTTGCGACGTGACCGGCACGCCCGACGAGATCAGTGCCAGTGATCGAGCGTCGGTCCTCGGTGTGAGCGTCCTCGGCGTACAGGTTGGCGCACTCCTCCAAGCGGTGTGCCGTGAAGAGTGCGACCAGACGGCGCGATGCCTCGGCCGCGGCGTTCGACGGGACGCGCCGAAGGGAACGGGACGCGGCAGGCGACGGCGTGGGCTCAGTACCACCTTCCGGATCAGCCACCACCGTCTCTGCGTCGGCGAGCCGCTCGGCGGGAACGGTTGCACCCTTCTGCTCGTAGAGCCGTTTCGCGTCGGCCTGGGCCGCTTTCGCCCCCGCGCCGTCGCCGGACCGGGCCCGGAGCGTGCCGAGCGCGACACACGCGTCGGCGTGGTCGATCACGAGGTCGGTCCCGGCCGCGATCGCGACCGCCTCCTCCGCGAGTTCGACGGCCGCGGTCAGGTCGCCCCGCGCCGCGAGCACCTCGGCTCGGGCGACGCGCCAGCCGATCGCGGTCTTGAGGTTCTGGCCGGCGAGCGCCTCGCTCTCGGCGGCCATCAGCTCCGCCTCGTCGACGTCGCCCTCGGCGAGCAGCGCTATCGAGAGCAGCGCCGCGGCCTGTCCGGCGTCCGCGCCCACCCCCAGGGTCCCCAATCCCGCGTACGCGGCGCGCAGCGGTTCGATCGCGGCGTGTGGGTTCCCGGCGATCATCTCGACCATCCCGGCGTACAGCTCGGTCTGCGCGATCCCGTGCCGGAGTCCGAGCTCCTCCAACGCAGTCCGCGCCGACGTGAGCATCGAACGGGAAACGTCGAAGCGGCCGCGCAGCGACTCCAACACCGCCTGGCAGCGGTTCGAGGCGGCCTCGACCGCCGGGGACGCCGTGGTGATGCGCAGCAGGCGCACCACGTCGAGGCAACGACCGCCGGCCCGTGCGACCGGGCTCGGACCGAACAGCGCCGCGTCGGGCGCTGCGCCCAGCACCGCGGTCACCCGCCGACGGTCGTCAGCCGCGCGGGCCGCGGCGAGTGCCAGGTCGAGTTCCAGCTCCGCGTCGCCGACGCGGCCGAGACGCGCCAGCAGACCGGCCCGCACCTGGTGGGCCTTCGCCTGACCCGAGCCGTCGCCCAGCTCGATGAGCGCTTCGGCCGCCGCCTGCGCCTGGGCGTCCGCGGCCACGAGACCGTCGGGATCGGTGAGGCCGACGAGCTGCGCGGCGAAGCACTCGGCCCAGGCCGCGAGCCGGGGGTCGTCGGCCGCGCTGCGACCCAGTTCCTCCACCAGCGGCTTGGCCGCCGCGCCGTCGCCGGAGGCGAGCAGACACTCACAGCCCATCTGCAACAAGTCGGACCGACCCACCACGTCGGAATCCGGCAACAACGCGAGGGCACGGGCACTGAGCGCTCCGGCCGAGGCGAGGTCGTCGCGGCCCAGGGCGCGTTGCGCCGCCGTCGTGAGTAGTTCCGCAGCCCGGCGGCCGAGTTCGTCGCCGTGCCCGTCGAGCGCGCCGAGTTCCGCGAGGTAGCGATGGGCCTGCTCGTAGTGGAACGCGGTCGCGGCCTCGTGCTCGCCGACGAGATCCGCGGCGGTGCGGTCGGTCCACACCGCGACCCGTTCGTGCAGCTCGGCACGCGTGGTCTTGAGCAGGCGGCGGTACGCGGCATCGCGGATGAGCACGTGGTGAAACCGGTACACAGGCTCGTCGCCCAGGTAGGTACCCGTAGGTTCGACCATCTCCTTGCGGCGCATGCTCTCGAGCAGCGACACCACGGGCACGCGCTCCCCCGCCAACTCCCGGAGCGCGCCGAGGCTGAACTCCGCGCCGACGACCGACGCGTACTCCAGCACCTCGCGTTCGGGCGCGGGCAGACGCTCGACGCGCGCACCGAGCAGCGACTGGATGGTGGGTGGCACGTCCACGGCCTCGGCGTCGATCGTCAGCTCCCACTCGCCGTCGTCGCGGCGGCGGATGACGCGATCGTCCACGAGCATGCGCACCAGCTCGCGCACGAACAGCGGGTTCCCGTCGGTGGATTCGGGCAGCCGATCGACGAGCCCCGCCGGCAGTCGGGAGGCACCGAGCAACCCGGCCGCGAGTGCTTCGGTCGCCGACGCGTCGAGACCGTCGAGCACCACGACCGCGGCCACCGGGCGGCCGGGCTCGGCGAGCGACGGCCGCACCTCGCGCAGTTCGGGCCGGGCGAGACCGACCACGAGCACCGCGGCGTCGGCCACCCATTCGGCGAGGTGCTCGATGAGGTCCAGCAGCAGCGGTTCGGCCCATTGGATGTCGTCGATCACGATGACGAGCGGTCGATCCGCCGCGGTCGCCTCGACCAGGCGGCGCACGCCCCAGAAGGTCTCCTCGACCGAACGGGCGGGGCCGACCCCGACGAGCCCGGCGAGCACGTCGACCACGCGCTTGTGATCGGCATCGGCCGCGGGCAGCAGCGCTCCGATGGCGGCGCGGGCCACCTCCGGGTCGTGGTCGTCGGTCACGCCGGAGGCTTCACGGATCAGTTGCGCGACCGGTGCGAAGGTCGCTTCACCGGCGCGGTCGCAGCGCAACTCGACGCTGGCCGCATCGCCGTGCTCGCCCAGCCGGGCGCAGAGTTCGCGCGACAGACGCGTCTTGCCGACGCCCGGCGAGCCGAGCACGGTCACGAGCCTCGCCCGGGCCTCGGACCTCGCCTCGTCGAACACGCCGACGAGGCGCTCCATCTCCGCGTCACGCCCGACGAACGGTGCCGCGACCTCGGGCTCCGCATCCGCGTCGGCCGCGACCTCGTAGATCGCGACCGGTTGGGCGCGGCCCGCGACGGTGACCTCGCCGAGCGCCTCGTACGCGACCTCGGCACGGGTCAGCCGCCACGTCTCCTCGCCGACGAGCACCTGGCCCGGACGGCACGCCTTCTCCAGCCGGGCGGCGACGTTGAGGGCGTCGCCGATGAGGTCCGCGTCGCCCGCGCCGATGACGACCTCACCGGTGTTGATGCCGACCCGCAGCGTGAGGGTCTCACCGTGGCGGCGTTCGACGTCGGCAGCGAAGCCCTCGAAGCGGTGCTGGAGGTCGGCACCGGCCGCGACCGCGCGGCGGGCGTCGTCCTCGGCCACCTCGGGGATGCCGAAGGTGGCCATCATCCCGTCGCCCATGAACTTGGCGACCGTGCCGGCGTGCGCGTCGATCGTCTCCTGCAGCAGGGCGTGGTAGCGCGCCAACACCTGGCGGGAGATCTCGGCGTCGGCCCGCTCGCCGAAGCCCGTCGAGCCGCCGAGGTCGGCGAAGAGCACCGTCACCGTCTTGCGGACCGCGTTCGGGGCCGAGGCGGCCGGGGCCGCGGTGGGGGCGCCGGTCAGCGGGGTGCCGCACTCCCCGCAGAACTTCTGGCCGACCTGATATTCGGCGGAGCAGCTCGGGCATCGGAGCGCCAGTGCCGTGCCGCACTCCACGCAGAACCGGGTGCCGTCACGGTTCTGGAAGCCGCACTGCTCGCACGCCATGGATGACTGCCCCCGGATGCTTCGATACTGCCCGCAGCGTAGAGCGATCCGCCGCGACCGTGAACGGGACCGCGGTCACACCGGCCGGCGCCACACCTCGCGCCGTCGCCTCGGAGGCTTCCCGTCCAAAACGTGAGGCGCACGCCGGATCTCAACCACCTGGCCGATGTTCCTCGGCGCTCTTCGGCCGAGAATCCGGGCATGACACTCACCCACCTGCAACCGCCGGGTCTCCTCGAGGTCCCCGGACTCACCCAGATCATCGTCGCCACCGGAACCCGACACGTGTTCATCTCCGGCCAGACTCCACTCACCGAGGACGGCACGCTGGTCGGCGAGGGCGACCTCCTCGCCCAGGCCAAAGCCGTGTTTGCCAACCTGCTCACGTGCCTCGAAGCCGTCGGGGCCGAGGTCGCCGACCTGGCCCGCACGACGATGTACGTCGTCGACTACGACGCCGCTGCGCTGGACGCGATCTACACGGCCGCATTCGAGGTGTTCGGTGAGGACCTCCCGAGCGCGACGTCGACCCTCGTCGGCGTCAGCGCGCTCTTCCACGGAGGTCAGCGCTTCGAGGTCGACGCCATCGCGGTACTCGACTGACCCGGCGCCGGCGCGCCACACTTCCCGACGAAACGAGGCAGGCCATGAGCACACCCCAACCGATCACCACTCTCCCCACCGGCGTGGTCACGTTCCTCCTGACCGACGTCGCGGACTCGACCCCGATGTGGGAGCGCGCGCCCGAGGTCATGACCGACGTGATCACGCGCCACTACGAGATCATGCACGCATCGATCCGCGCCCACGGCGGCGCACTCCCCGTCGAGCAGGGCGAGGGCGACAGCGTGGTCGCGGCATTCCGTCATGGGTCGGACGCCATCGCCGCCGCAGTGGAGGCGCAACGAGCCCTTGCCGCGGAAGGGTGGCCCGACGGCGTCGAGGTCGCCGTGCGCATGGCCCTGCACACCGGCGAGGCGAAACTGCGCGACCTCGGGAACTACGCCGGCGAGACGATCATCCGCACCGCCCGTCTCCGGGCCCTCGCGCACGGAGGTCAGGTCGTCGCGTCCCGGCAGTGCGTCGAACTCCTCGGCGACGCGGTTCCCGACGATGCCGACTGGCTCGACCTCGGCTCGTACCGCCTGAAGGGCCTCGGCCGGCCCGAGCAGGTCTTCCAACTCCTCCACCCCGACCTCCCGGAGGAGTTCCCGCCACTGCGAGGCCCGGACAGCGTCACCAACAACCTGCCGACCCAGCTGACCCCGTTCATCGGTCGGGAAGCGGAACTCGCGCAGCTCCACTCCCTCCTCGACGACACCCGGCTGCTGACCGTCACCGGCTCGGGCGGCTGCGGCAAGACTCGACTCGCGTTGGAGGCGGCCACCGATCGGATCGAGCGTCATGCCGACGGCATCTGGTACGTCGAGCTCGCGCCCCTCGGTGAAACCAGCTCCGTGGTCGCTGCACTCGCTGCCGCCCTGCACGTGCGCGAGTCCGCCGCCGGATCCTTGCTCGACGCGCTGGTCGCCCGCCTCGCCGACCAACACGCGCTCGTGGTCATCGACAACTGCGAGCACCTGCTCGACGAGTGCTCCGAGCTGGTGGAGTCGCTCCTGCGGGGCTGTCCCCCTCTGCAGATCATGACGACGAGCCGCCAACCACTGAACCTTCCCGGCGAGGTCACGTGGCGGGTGCCATCACTGGATTCGCCGAAAGCCGACCAAGACGTCACGGTCGACGCGCTCGCCCAGTTCGACGCGGTCCGGCTCTTCGTCGACCGCGCCGTGCGCGCCCGCCCGAACTTCACGGTCGACAACGACAACGCCCCGCACGTGGCCAAGATCTGCGCGCAACTCGACGGCATTCCGCTCGCCATCGAACTCGCCGCCGCCCGCGTCCGCAGCGTCTCGGTGAGCCGGATCGCCGAGGGCCTCGACGACCGCTTCCGCATGCTCCGAGGTGGCAGCAGCACCCTGCTCCCCCGCCAACAGACGCTGTACGAATCGATCGAGTGGAGCCATCAACTCCTCGACGACGACGAAAAGGTCTTGCTCCGACGCCTCGCTCGATTCAGTGGGGGGTTCGACCTCGACGCCGCGGAGGCCGTGTGCTCGTTCGCACCCCTCGACGAATACGCGGTGCTCGACCTGCTCGGTAACCTCGTCGACCGCTCGCTCGTCGTGCTCGACGACGAAGGCCCGACCGATCGGTACCGGCTGCTGGAGACGATCAAGCAGTTCTCCCACGCCCGCCTGGACGAGTCCGGCGAGACGAGCGTGGTGCTCGACCGCCACGTCGATCACTTCGCGGCAGTCGCGCGTCGCCTGGCACCGCTCCTCGAGACGGGTGAGCAACGAAGCGCGCGGCCGATCCTCGAACGAGAGGCCGAGAACCTGCGCGTCGCGCTCGAGCACGTCGTCGAACATGACGACCCCGAGCGGCTGGGGACGCTGGCCTTCGACCTCACGCTGTTCTGGCTCCAGACCGGGGGCTTCACCCAGGGCGATCGCTGGCTCCGCCTGACGGCGGAGCGGCTCGCCGGTTCCGAATCGGCGACCCTGGGCCGGGTGCTCTGGGCTCGCGCCTACGTGAACTTCTACTTCGGCAACTTCGACCAGGCGTACGAGATCGCGACGACCGGGCTCGCGGCGGGCGAGCGCGCCGGTGATCCGCTCGCGGTCGCCCGGTGCCTCGACCTCCAGGCCGACGTCATGCAGCTGAGCACGCCGATGGCCGCGGCCGAGTTGCTCGCGGTCGCGCAGGAACGCGCCGAGGCCGCCGGCGATCGCTGGGGCGCCGCGGACATCGCTCAGAAGTTCGGCTTCTCGTATCTCTACATCAACCGATTCGAGGATGCGCGGCGCCACTTCGACCCGGTGGCGGCCGCCGGCTTCAACGGCGACAACCCGTTCTTCGAGGCGTGGCACTACAACGCACGCACCTGCATGGCGCGTCGCACGGGCGCCGCCGACTGGGCCGACGACGCCGCCCGGGCGATCGCGGCAGCCGACGAGTGCGGCGATCTGCTCACCATCGGCTGGGCAGCCGGGTTCCTGGTCGAGCAGCGTCTGCGCGCCGGCGACGTCGACGGTGCGCTGACCGTCGCCACGGTCCGCCGAGCCGACCTCGCGGCGCGGGGCGCGTCCAGCGTGGCGCTCGGCTTCATCGACATGGCGCTCGTCAAGGCCGCGGCCTCGTGGGGCGGCGATTGGGACGCCGCCGACGCCTTGCACGAACTCCTCGCCGTCTACGCGGACGAGGCGATCGCGGTCGGCGAGGTTTGGGAGCTCGAGGACGTCGTGATCTCGGATCTCATGCGCGGGCGCGACGCGGCGGCACCGATCGCGCGGATGGCCGAGCTCGCACTCCAGCTCGGGGACCCCTGCTTCTCGGGGCTCGCGTCGATGTTCAGTGCGATCGCCGCGCTCCAGGCCGGCGATCCCGCGCGCGGCGCCGACGGCGTCCGCCGGGCCCTGACCGATTGGCAGGGCCTGGGGTACGCGATCCACGAGGTCCAGGCGCTCGACGTCCTCGCCTGGGCGTTGGCGGCAGGGGGCGATGCGACCACCGCGGGCCGGCTCCACGCCGTCGCCGCCCGCGAGCGCGCCGAGCGCGGGTGGGCGACATCGTTGGCCGAAGCCGTCTGGCACGCGGCCGCGCCGGAGCAGGCGCAGGACACCGAGGCCTTCGCCGCCGGCGAGCGGGGGGCCGAGGGCCTCACGCTCGAAGACGCGATCACCCAGGCACTCCGCTCCCGGGGCGCGCGGCTCCGCCCCGACTCCGGCTGGCCGAGCCTCACGCCGACGGAACTGGAGGTCGTCGCGCTCGTCGGCGACGGACTCTCGAACCCGGAGATCGCCGAACGCCTGTTCATGAGCCGGAGCACGGTCAAGACTCACCTCAACCACGTGTTCACCAAGTTGGGCGTCTCGTCCCGCGCGGAACTCGCCGCCGAGTTCGTGAGGAATCGCGATCTCGACTGACGTCGACGACCGTTACCCCGACGCCTCGTCCAAACCGATCATCTGGCGGAACTCGCTCGTCGTGTTCGTCACCGGGAACGGTTCGTCGGGCACCGGCACGTTCAGCGCCGCGCAGATCGGACCCCATCCGTCGCTCGGCGTCCAGTCGATGAGCCGATCAGCAGGGACCTCGGCGCGGACTTCGGCGTTGTGCCGTTCGTAGGCCGCGATCATCGCGTCCTTGTTCTCGAAGTCGTCGCTGAACCGATCGTGCAACCCCTTCCGGACGGCCTCCATCCACGGGTGCAACTCCGGTGGCACCCGATCGAAGGACAGGAAGATCGTGTTCGACGCGCTCTTGTACCAACCCTCGGCGTCCCGGGTCGACAGCAACACCGGCGCGTCCGGGAAGGCGGAAGCGGCCTCCCGCCAGAACAACGAACCCGGGAAGTCGACCATCGCGCTGAAGTCGGCGTAGACCTGGGTCCAGTCCGTCGGCTCGCCGTTGAACGCCGCCGTGAACGCCGCCCGCTGCTCAGGGCGCTCGAACATCTCCATCATGTGATGACACGTCCCGCCGAGCAGCCGCTCGAGTGCGATCTTCAACGAGTGGGTTCCCGTACGCCCCACCCCGGCACCGACCACCTGTAACGCCATCCTGACCCCCTCTGCCCCGGGTCGCCGAACGCGACCGTCGACCGCATCATGACCCATGCGCCCGCCCGCGTGCGTCGGGCCTCAGGGAGCGACGAACGCGATACCCTCTCGCAACAGCGAGCGCCAGCGGCGCCGGTCCCGCTTCGGGACCGAGACCCACTCCTTGAAGACCTTGCCGGCCGGCGCGAACGGCTGACCGTGACCCGCGTCGATCAGTTCGGCCACCCGCGCGGCGGGGAGCTTCACGACGAGGCCGGAGCCCTTGAAGTCAACGAGACCGAGGAACTCACCGGCCACACGGGCGCAGCGACCCCCCATGATCGTGCCTTCCTCGACGCGCGGATCTTCGGCGCGTAGCTCGTCGATCAGGTCCCAGAACAGGTCCTCGTCGGTGCTCGGCATCACTCACCCCCGGTAGGCCGCGAACTCAGCCGGACGGTAGCGCGAGGCCGTGGTCGGCGACGGCCGCATCGAGGGCCCGCTCGAGCCGGTCGACCTCGCCACCGCATGCTTCCAGCGCGGCGCGATCGAGCAGGACCTCGATCCCCGAATCCGTCACCGCGACGACGCACGGCAGCGCGTCGGAGGTCGCGGCCGCGACCTCCGGGCTGCGCTCGTTGCGGTGCACGACGTCGAACGGCACGCCGAGTCGGTCGCGGAAGGCGTCGAACGACTTCTTGCGCCGGACGGGACCGTGGGTGATGTCGCACAGCGCGCACTCCAGACGGCCGAGCAGATGGCCCACGACGTACCTGGCCTCACCGGCGAGCCCACCGTCGGCGTCGTACACCCCGACGATGCGCGTAATCGCGCGTGGCGTGTTGTGCGATTCGGTGTCGGTCACACCCGTGCCAACCCGTCGAGGGCGCAGTCCATTCCGGTTCGTCGCCGGAAGCTCCTCACGCGGCGCGACGACGCGGCGACGGTGTGATGCGCCGCTCGCGGGTGACCTCCGGGCAGGGCGTCGGCGCGCGCAACGCGGCGAGCGTCGCTCCCCAGGTGAGGTTGCCGGCCAACCAGCGCAGCGCGGACATTTGGTCGTGGTGGTGTGGCTCCATGGGAAACACTCCGACTCGGGGGGACGGGTCGTCGGAGTGATCATCGCAACCGTTCGTGACCGGCGTGTTGCGACCGGACATCCACCAGGCGAACGATCCCGACACGTTTCGTGTCGGCGGGAATCCCTGTCGGGCACCTACCGCATTTCGGCGGCCGCGAATCCCTCGATGCCGATCACCGGGAGCAGATCGGTCCGGTCGACCTGACGCAGGAGGCTCGCGAGGTCCAGATACACCCGCTCGTTGGTGACCTTGTCGTCGTCGAAGCTGAAGATCGCGACCACCGGCACCCGGAAGGCCTTGCCGGTCGGCGCACCACCCATGAACTCGCCGGTGTTGGTGCCGAGCAGATCGAACTCGCTGATCACGGTGTCGTCGTCCGCGAAGTGGAGGCGCACGTTCTCGTGGCGCTGATCGGGGAACGCCTGTCGCTGGGCGGTGTGGTACGCGACGACGGCGTCGGCCCCTTCGTGCACCTGTCCCGTCGGGACGATCTCGTAGCGCGGCACGTCCTCGAACGTTCCGAGACACGCGTCCCAGTCGTGGTCCACCTCGGACTGGAAGTGCACGTCGAGCGTCGCCCGCCGACGGGCGCGCAGGTCGTCGTTCACGGCTTCTCCTTCGGGATCGGGCGGGTCAGGTCGCGGTCGACGTCAGGCCGCTGGTGATGCCGCTCATGAGTTCGATGACGTCCCGCCGGGGCATCCGTCGGAACGCAGCTTCCGCCGCCCGGTTGGCTGCACCCGCGGCGCTCGACGGCGTGGTGCCGAGCAGCGCGAGTGCGTCACGCGCCACGTCGGCCGGTTCCATGACCCCGTCGAACTCGGCATCCTCGGGTTGGCTCGACTGCCATCCCGGCGTGCGCGTCGAGCCGGGCCGGATCGCGATCACGTCGACGCCGTGATCACGCAGCTCGTACCAGAGCCCTTCGGCGAGGACGAGGTCGAACGCCTTCGTCGCGGAGTACAGCGCGACCTGGGCGGTCCCGGCCTCCGCGGCGATCGACGACATGACGATGATGCCGCCGCGCCCCCGGTCGCGCATCGCCCGGCCGTACTCGTGGGCAAGCACGACCGGAGCCCGACAGTTGAGGTCGACCGCAGCCAGCAGCCCGTCGAGACCACAGTCGAGGAACGGCCCCACGGGCGACCAGCCGGCGTTCGCCACGAGGAGCCCGATCTCGCGGTCCGCCGTCACGGCCCGCACCGCCTCGAGCAGCGTCGACGCCGGCTGGGTCAGATCGACGACCGCGG
This sequence comes from uncultured Bifidobacteriaceae bacterium, assembly GCA_964544295.1. Taxonomy (GTDB): domain Bacteria; phylum Actinomycetota; class Acidimicrobiia; order IMCC26256; family JAENVU01; genus JAENVU01. The sequence continues at coordinate 24,281 of CAZJBJ010000007.1, read as the reverse complement.
TCACGACATCGACGCCGGGCGCGTCGGCGCGTAACTCGACCGCCAGCGCGTCCAACCCGGCCGCGTCACGGTCGAGGACGACGAGGTCCAACCCGATCGCCGCGAGTTGGCGGCAATACTCGACACCGATGCCATTGGCCCCGCCGGTCACGAGCGCGCACGGCCCGTACCGGTCGGCGAACACCGCAGGATCGACCGCGCTGAGCTCTCCGGATTCGTCAGTCATGGCCAGCACCGTAGGCCGCGGGCGCCAGTCCCGTCGCTCGTCGGGCGTCGCGCCGTGACCGCGTGGTAGAGAGCAACCCGTGACGCACGCAGCCACTCTGGACGAGCAGCTGGCCGCCCTCGTCGGTCAACCCGTCGGCTCCGGGACCGCGATGGCGCCCGACCCGGTGAACCAACCGATGATCCGGCACTGGGCTGCCGCGTTCGAGGATACGAACCCCGTCTACACCGACCCCGAAGCGGCCGCCGCTTCCCGCTTCGGCGAGATCGTCGCGCCGCCGCTCATGCTCCAGACCTGGACCATGGCGACGCCCACGATCACGGGGATCCGCGAGCGGGGCGGCTCGCCGGTCGAGGGGAACGACGCGGCCGTTCTGAGCCTGCTCGACGGTGCCGGGTTCCTCGGCACGCTCGCGACCAACTCGGAGTTCGAGATCCTGCGACCGCTGCACCTCGGCGACCGCGTGTCGGCCACGACCGTCGTCGAATCGATCTCCGAGGAGAAGCAGACCCGGCTCGGCCCGGGCCGGTTCCTCACCTGGGTCACCACCTACCGGGACCAGGACGACGAGGTCGTCGGCACGCAGCGGTTCCGCATCCTCAAGTTCAAGCCGGAGGGGATGTGACCGTGCCGCTCGACGAACGGCTCGCGCCGTCCATGACTCCCGACACGCAGTTCTTCTGGGACGGCCTGAAGGAGCACCGGCTCCTGATTCAGCGCTGCACCGAGTGTGCCGCGCTGCGCCACCCGCCCCGACCGATGTGCCCACGCTGCAATTCCCTCTCCTGGGACACGATCGAGGCGTCCGGACGCGGCCGCGTCTTCAGCTTCGTGATGCCGCGCCATCCGCAGTACCCGTGGTTCGAGGAGGACTACATCGTGGCCCTCGTCGAGCTCGACGAAGGCGTGCGCCTCGTCACCAACCTCGTCGGGACGACCCCCGACGCGGTCTCGATCGACCTGCCCGTGCAGGTGCGGTACACCGAGTTCGCGGGCGGGCTGGTCCTTCCCCTTTTCGCACCGGTGGACGCATGAACGCGCCGGTCGCCGCCCGCCGCGACTGGCACACCATCCAGATCGGGGATGCGCTCACTCCGCTCGTCATCGACGTCACCGCCACGGTCATCGTCGCCGGCGCGATCGCGACCCGCGACTACATGCCGGTCCACCACGACCGCGACTACGCCAACGCGCAGGGCGCACCCGACATCTTCATGAACATCCTCTCGGACACCGGCTACTGCAGCCGGTTCCTCACCGACTGGGCCGGGCCCGACGCCATGGTGACCCGGCTCGCGATCCGGCTCGGCGTCCCCGTCTTCCCCGGTCACACGCTCACCTACACCGGAAGTGTCACCGGCCTCTCCCGCACCGACACCGAGGGACTCGTCGAGGTCGCGTTCACCGCGATCGACGACCTCGGCGAACACGTGAGCGGCACCGCGACGCTCAGCCTCCCGATCGGAGCAGATTCGTGACCGCGTGGCTGAAGGACCGGGCCGCGATCGCCGGCATCGGCCAGACCGAGTTCTCCAAGGAGTCGGGTCGCACCGAACTCCAACTCGCGTGTGAGTCGGTGAAGGCCGCGCTCGACGACGCGGGTCTCTCCCCCGCCGACGTCGACGGACTGGTGACCTTCACCCTCGACACCAGCGAGGAGATGGAAGTCGCCCGCAACCTCGGGATCCCGTCGCTGTCGATGTTCAGCCGCGTGCCCTACGGCGGCGGGGCGTCCGCGGGCACGGTGCTCCAGGCCGCGATGGCGGTCGCGACCGGCGTCGCCGACGTGGTCGTGTGTTACCGCGCGTTCAACGAACGGTCGGGGATGCGCTTCGGCAACATCAGCGGTGCGCTCACGACCATGCCGCTGTGGCTGTCCTGGTACGCGCCGTACGGGCTGCTCACGCCGGCATCGTGGGTCGCACTCCACGCGCAGCGCTACATGCACGCGTACGGCGTGACCAACGAGGACTTCGGCCGCATCGCGGTGGTCGACCGGTTCCACGCCTCCACCAACCCCGACGCATGGTTCTACGAGAAGCCGATCACCATCGAGGACCACCAGGCGTCGCGCTGGATCATCGAACCGGTCCTGCGGCTCCTCGACTGCTGTCAGGAGAGCGACGGCGGCGTCGCCATCGTCGTCACGTCCACGGAGCGGGCGCGCGATCTGCGCCACCGGCCCGCGCTCATCACCGCTGCGGCGCAGGGTGCCACCGAAGACGGCGAGATGATGACGAGCTACTACCGCGACGACCTCACCGGTCTTCCGGAGAAGGGGGTCGTGGGACGTCGGCTCTGGGAGGCGTCGGGCTTGACCCCCGCCGACATGTCGACCGCGTTCCTCTATGACCACTTCACACCGTTCGTGTTGATGCAGCTGGAAGAACTCGGCTTCTGCGCACGCGGTGAGGCGAAGGACTTTGCGACCGTCGAGCGTCTCTCGCTCGGCGGTGAGTTCCCGATCAACACGAGCGGTGGCCTACTCGGCGAGGCCTACATCCACGGTATGAACGGGATCACCGAGGCCGTGCGCCAGATCCGTGGCACCTCGTGCAACCAGGTCGAACGCGTCGAGCACGTACTCGTCACCGCCGGCACCGGGGTCCCCACGAGCGGCCTGATCCTCGGCGCACCCTGAGCCGACCAGAGCCGGGCCACAATGACCCGGTCCCCGTGAGGGTCCCAACCGACCTCCGCCACGCGGTCGCCGCCGCCTGGTGACAACGCCGTGAGGATTCTCGACAGCTGCTCGCTTCCGCGACGTCGCCGGTCAGTACAAGACCGCGCAGCTGCTCATGCGGATCTCGCCACTGGTGCACTTGTCGGCTCCGGCACCGCCCCGAATGGAGTCGTCGCCGAGCCCACCGTCAATCGTGTCGAGGCCGCCGTCACCATTGAGGTCGTCGCTCCCCGCGCCACCGTCGATGAGGTCCGCACCGTCACCGCCGTACACGACGTCGTTGCCGTCACCACCACAGATGATGTCGCCCTTGCCGAGCCCGGAGATCGTGTCGTTCCCGCTCAGCCCGTGGATCACGTCGATGCCGGCCGTGCCCGTGATCACGTCGTTCCCGCCGGTGCCGAGGATGGTCGGCGTGCGACCGAGGCACTTCGGAACGGTCACGACATACCCGCACGACTGCGAGGTGACATTGCCCGCCCGGTCGAATCCGGTCACGAACGCGGACCGCAGTCCCGCCACCGACGTGCTGACAGTGGCGGAAACCGATGGCGTCAAGGGACCCGAGAGTCCGTCGGCGACACTCGCGCTCACGGTCGCGCCCGACTCGCCGAGCGTGTAGGTCGGCGTGGCATTGCACGTCACCGTCGGCGCAGTTGCATCACGCTTCACCGTCACCGAGCCCACACCCGGCCCGCCGAAACCAGCCGATGTCGCCGAGCAGGTCTGGGTGAAACCGGCGCTGTCCGACACCAGCGAGACGGGGTCGCATCCGGTGGTGGACACGATCGCCGACTCGGCGTCGGTGACCGACCACGTGATGCCGACGTTGGATCGGTACCACCCGTTGGTCCCCAGGGTTCCGGTCACCGTCGGCGTCACCACGGGCGGGGTGTAGTCCAGCCCCGCGGTCCGGAAGAGGAACACCCCTCGAAGTGAGTTCGCCGTATCGGCGTCTGTCCCGAACCCGATACTGCCACTCGAGGTGGTTCCGGTCAGGCCCGTGGAGTACCCCGCGCCCGCCGCGATGGGCAACCCCGACGCCGGATCGGTCGAGGCGGTCCAGCCGCCGGTCCACTCGCTGTAGAAATATGTGAGCGACGTGTAGGTCGTCCAGCGCATCACGCCGAGAAATCCGACCGCACCCCAGAATCCTTCGATGCCGCTGACGACGTCCGCGGTCGCCAGGCCCGGCGCGTAGTCATCCATGAGATCGCGCACCTGGGACTGGGTCGCCCATGTCCATCCGGTGAGATCGCGTCCGCCGACACTGCCGGAGCATGGCGTGACGCCGTCGGTCGGACAGACCGAAGCGATCTGCGACCAGGACAATCCGGTCGTGGTGTAGAGCTCACGCCACTCCCGGCCGTTCTCGATCGGCGCTGCACCGGACGGGGTGCCGAAAGCAACCGCCGATCCCAGAATGGTGACCGCTGCAATGATCGCGCGCGTTCGGAACATCCGTACCCCCAGAGCACAACTGGCGGCCGATGTGACCGCCCTGCTCCGAGTATCGACACCAATGGGTCGCACGACCATCGGACATTGGTCGTAGTACCTCCGTCACGGACCGCGATGATCACGCGCCCAGAGTGCCGCCTGCGTCCGATCGTGCACTCCGAGCGCTTGGAAGATCGACGTCAGGTGGGCCTTCACCGTGCGTTCGCGAATACCCAGGCGACTCGCGATCTGCTTGTTGGCGAGACCCTGCGCGACGAGGTCCAGGACCTCGATCTCTCGCGCGGTCAGGGCGGGTACCCGATCCACTGCGCGATCAGCATCCACCAGGGCGCGTCCCGCGATCGGGTCGAGGGGCACCGCGCCGGCGTGCGCCGACCGGATCGCCGCGACGAGATCGTCGGGCGACGCATGTTTGAGCAGGTACCCGCTGGCACCCGACCGCATGGCGGCAAGGACCGTGTCGTGCTCGGCGAACGCAGTCAGTACGACGACCTGAACTCGCAGGTCGATCTCCGCGGCTTTCCGGAGTACCTGTCGGGTGGCCTCGGTCCCGCTCATCCCCGGCATCGAGATGTCCATCAACACGATGTCCGGTCGATGGCACTCCAACAGCGCAACCGCGTCCTCACCAGTTGCCGCGGTCGCCACGAGATCCAGGTCGTCGACGTTGGCCAAGACCTGCTCGAGGCCGCGGCGAACGACCTCGTGATCGTCGACGACCAGGATGCGCAGCGTTGGCATCATGAACGCGGCACCTCGACCTCGACGGACGTTCCCCCGCCCGGCCGAGAGGCGAACGAGAACGCGCCTCCGGCCTCGGTCACCAGATCGCGTACACCACGGAGCCCCAAGTGCCCGTCCGATGGTCCGGTCGAGATCGTCGCGGGATCGCACCCGACGCCGTCATCGACGACGCGGAGCGTCAAGCGACTCGGCGACCCGACCAGCGAGACGCGCGCGCTCGTCGCGCGCCCGTGCGCGGTGATGTTCCGGACCGCCTCCTGTGCGACCCGGAACATGAGGGCACTCACCGTTGCCGCGATCGGTCCATCGAGTCCATCCGTCACCAACGTCGCATCCACGCCACTCGTCCGCAACCGGGCGACCAGATCATCGAGTGCGGCGGCCAATCCCTCTTCGAAAAGGTTCGGCGGGTAGATCTCGACCAGGAGCGATCGAAGCGCCTGGACGCTGTCGCGGATGTCGTGCTCGCTCGTCGACAAGTGCGTCGCGACGTCGGGATCGACGTCTCGGCGCCGGGCGAGTCCACCGAGCGTGTACGCCGTCCCGACAAGACCCTGGACCACGCCGTCGTGAAGATCGGCCGCGATCCGCCGGCGCTCAGTCGTCGACGCGTCGAGTGCCTGCCGAAGCACCCGTGCGCGATCGCGCTCACGGCGCTGCAGCCGTCGCGCCAAGGAGTACGCGAGAGGGATTTGCACCAACTGCAACACGACGAGCGCGCCGATGGTCCACGGCGCCGAGTTCCTCCACCATCGATCTCCGGCTGCAGTCACGGCCGAATAATCGAAATACGCTTCGAACAGGAGCTTGTCCGCGCCGGCTGACCGGAGGGGGGCGTACACCTCCAACAGGCGGGCATCCGGACGCTCGAACCGATTTTCCGGTTCCGAGAGATCACTGACACCGGCGACAGCGCGCCGACCCGAACGGAGCGTGTCCAACTCATCGGCCTCGAGCGGGAACCGCTGGCCGACCAGCCGAGGCTCGTCCGAATACACGATCGTTCCGTCGGGTCGCCATATCTTCACCCGGACCAGCGACCGATCGAGCACGAGTCGGCGGACCGCCGCGTCGAGCCGTTCGCCCGCCGTCACGTCACCTTCGAGCAACGACCGGGTGACGAACGGTGCGATCGTCTGCGCGCGGAGAAGCGTCACCGCACGTGCGTCGTCGACTGCCGACCGTTCACCGACCCGCCGACTCGCGAACTGTGTCGCCACCGCCACGACGACCAACGCCACGAGGCCGGCCGCCGCGAACTGCGCCACGGATCGCCGGGCAGTTCGTTCACCGGCCCGATACTCAGGGCCTTCGGAGGACACCGAGCACCCGAGGACAGCCAATGTCACCACGCCAGGCGCGGCACCACGAGACCCTGTGACCGGGACCGCCGATGAGCATGGACGCACCCTATTGCCCCGAGGTTGTCGAGGGGGCCGCCGCCCGCGGCCATGCGACCATCTCGGACCCCCGGTGTCGGCGCGCGGACGCACCGCCTAGGTTCCGGGCGTGCGGATCCTCTACATCGACATCGACACGCTGCGGCCCGATCATCTCGGCTGCTACGGCTACCACCGCGCCACGAGCCCGAACATCGACGCGGTCGCCGCCGAGGGAGTCCGCTTCGAGCACGTGTACGCGTCCGACGTGCCGTGTCTGCCTAGCCGCACCGCGCTGAGCACCGGCCGGTTCGGCATCCACACCGGGGTCGTGAACCACGGCGGCACCGGCGCGGACCTCGACCTCGCCCCCGAGGGACCGAAGCGCCAGCTCATGTCCCGCCTCGCCCTGAACTCGTGGGCCACCCGGTTCTTCGTGGCCGGGTACCGCACCGCCTCGTTCTCCAGCTTCCCGTTCCGCCACTCGGCCGTCTGGTGGACGATGGGCTTCCAGGAGATGGTCAACGCCGCGCACAACATGGGCATCGAGCAGGCGCACGAGGTCGTGCCCGAGGTGTTGGGTTGGCTCGACCGTCACGGTGCGGACGACGACTGGTTCTGTCACGTCCACCTGTGGGATCCCCACACCCCGTACAACACGCCGGAGGCGTACGGGAACCCGTTCGCCGGCGATCCGATCCCGAGTTGGTACACCGAGGAGATCCGCGCCCGCGACTGGGAGCTCCCGGGTCCGCATTCGGCGCGGGAGCCATGGGGGTTCCGCCCCGACGAGTGGGGACCACCGCCGCCGCGCCATCCCTGGAACCTCGCGGACCTCGACGCGGTGAAGATGATGTTCGACGGGTACGACGTGGGGGTGCGCTACGCCGACGACCACGTCGGCCTCCTCCTCGACCGCCTCGCGGGTCTCGGCGTCCTCGACGACACCATCGTGATGATCGGATCGGATCACGGTGAGGCCTTCGGTGAACTCGGCGTCTACGCCGACCACCAGGCCGCCGACGAGGCCACGGCCCACATTCCGATGATCCTGCGCGGGCCGGGCATTCCCGCGGCCGTGGACACCGCGCTGCATTACCACCTCGATGTCGGGGCCACGCTCGTCGACCTCGCGGGCGTGCGGCCGCCGCGCCCGGGCGTGTGGGACGGCGAGTCGTTCGGCGATGCGCTTCGAGCCGGCCGCGCCGAGGGTCGGGACTTCCTCGTCGTCTCGCAGGGCGCGTGGTCCTGCCAGCGTGGTGTGCGGTTCGGCGACCACCTCTATGTGCGGACGCTGCACGACGGGTACCACGCCTGGCCGGACGAGATACTCTTCGACATCGCGAGCGACCCGCACGAACAGGTCGATTTGACGGCGAGTGCGCCCGATCTCGCCCGCCAGGGCGCGGGACTCCTCGACGGGTGGGTCGCGGCCCAACTCGAGGGGACGCCGGACGGCATCGACCCGCTCGAGGTCGTGGTCGCCGAAGGCGGTCCGTATCACGCACGGGGTCACCTCCCCGCCTACCTGGACCGCTTGCGTGCGACCGGGCGCGCCCACTGGGCGGACGATCTCGCCCGGCGTTACCCGACCGACGCGGCCACGACCACCTGACGCCTCGCCCTCAGCGTTGGTGCAGCGAGCAGGAGTAGGTGGTGCGACCGCCCACGGTCCGACGCAGCATCGGCGCGCCGTCGCGCGGACAGTTCGAGCCTGGCGCCCGCGCTTCCATGTGATCGCCGGTATGGGACCCGCCGCGACGGCCGAGCGTCCGAACCGTCACGCCGATCGCTCGCGCCACCGCTCGGACCTCGTCGTCGCGTAGTGAGTTCGCCGGCCGCGCCGGATCGACGCCGGCCCGGAACAGGACCTCGTCGGTCAAGAGGTTGCCGAGGCCGGCGAGACGCGACTGGTCCATCAGCACCGCCTTCACCGGCGCGTGACTCCGCGCAAGTAGATCGCGCACCAACGGCAGCTTGACCGTCGACGCGTCCGGTCCGAGGCGATCCTCGTCCGGGTCCAACTCCACCGCGCCGAGCCGGCGCGGGTCGCGCACGAAGAGGGTTCCCCCGTCGACGAACGACAGGCCGAACCGCCGCCACGCCGGGTTGTCACCGTTGGTGGCATACAGCAACGGGTCACCGGCGGCTTCCCCGTCGACGAGGATCCGACCGCTCATCCCGAGATGCATGGCGAGGACCGGACCGTCGCCGGTCGGCGCGGCCGTGTCGACCAGGATCAACTTCCCCCGCCGACGCGCCTCCACCAGCCGCAGCCCCGGAAGCACCGACCGCGCGGCCCGGGGCGTCAGCCCGCGCTTGAGAAACCAGGTATCCGGCGCGTGGACCTTCGCGATCTCGCGGTCGAGTGCCCGTTCCGCGATCAGGGCGCGGGCCGTCTCGGCCTCCAACATCTCCGGCATCGACCGAGTCTGCCTCACCACCACGAACTTGCGTCAGTAACCCGGCCGATCGGCAGGGTTACTGACGCAAGTTCGGTGGTGCGGCGGGTCAGAAGTTGGTGATGGCGCCGGTCTCGGCTCCCTGGGCGAGCTTGGCGTACTTCGCCAGGAACCCGCTCGTGTACCGCGGGTCGGGGAGCTTCCAATCGGCCTTGCGGGCTTCGAGCTCCGCCGCGTCGACCATGAGGTCGATCGTGTGCTGCTCGGCGTCGATGACGATGCGATCACCGTCGCGCACGAACGCGATCGGCCCGCCGTCGACGGCCTCGGGCGCGACGTGACCCACGCAGAAGCCGTGGGTCCCCCCGCTGAAGCGGCCGTCGGTGATCAGGGCGGCGTCGCCACCCCGCCCGGCGCCCTTCATGGCGCCGGTGACGGCCAACATCTCGCGCATGCCGGGGCCACCCTTGGGGCCCTCGTACCGGATGACGACGATGTCGCCCGGGTTGATCTTCCCAGCGAGAATCGCCTCCATCGCGAGATCCTCACCGTCGAACACCCGGGCCGTCCCGTCGAACCGCAGGTTGTCGAGACCGGCGACCTTCACGACACTCCCGTTCGGCGCCATCGAGCCGCGCAGGATCGCGATGCCACCCTGGGCGTTGATCGGCGCGGTCAGGGGGTGGACGACCTCGCCGTCGGGTGCCGGCGCGTCGAGTTCGGCCAGGTTCTCCGCCATCGTCTTGCCGGTCACGGTCATGCAGTCGCCGTGGAGCAGGCCCGCGTCGAGCAGTTCTCGCATCACGACCGGAACCCCGCCGATGCGATCGATGTCGAACATGTGGTACTGGCCGTGGGGCTTGGTGTCGGCGATATGGGGCACCCGGGCACCGATGCGGTTGAAGTCGTCGAGCTCGAGTTCGACCCGCGCCTCGTTGGCGATGGCGAGGAGGTGCAGGACCGCGTTGGTGGAGCCACCGAGCGCCATGACGACGGCGATCGCGTTCTCGAACGCCTCCTTGGTCATGATGTCGCGCGCCCGGATGTTGCGCTCGATGAGGTGCATCACCGCGCGTCCGGTCTCGAACGCGAAGTCGTCCCGTCGCCGATCGACCGCTGCCGGTGAGGCGGAGCCGGGCAGGCTCATCCCGATCGCCTCCCCGACCGAGGCCATGGTGTTCGCGGTGAACATTCCCGCGCACGATCCCTCGGTCGGACACGCACGCTTCTCGATCTCACCCAGCTCGTTCTCGGTGAGCGTTCCCGCGGCACAGGCACCGACCGCCTCGAACACGCTGACGATGTCGAGCGCCTGGTCCTTGTACCGGCCGGGCATGATCGACCCGCCGTAGAGAAACGCGGCGGGGAGGTTGAGCCGGGCCGCGGCCATGAGCATCCCGGGCAGGCTCTTGTCGCACCCCGCGAAGGTGACGAGTGCGTCGAGGCGTTCGGAGTGCATGACGCACTCGACGGAGTCGGCGATGATCTCGCGACTCACGAGCGAACCGCGCATTCCCTCGTGGCCCATCGAGATGCCGTCACTGACGGCGATGGTCACGAACTCCAACGGGAACCCGCCGGCGTCCTTGACTCCCTCCTTCGCCCGCTTCGCGAGGCGATCGAGTGGCAGGTTGCACGGCGTCACCTCGTTCCAGCTCGACGCCACCCCGACCTGGGCCTTGCCCCAGTCGGCGTCGGTCATGCCGACGGCCCGCAGCATGGCCCGGGCCGGTGCCCGCTCCATCCCGTCGGTCACTTCGTGGCTCTTGGGCTTCATGTCGGGGGTGCCGTCCGCTTCGCTCATGATTTCCGCTCCTGCGCCTGCGGCGCGGGCCGCTCGGGCCCCGTTTCGCTCGTCCATCGGCTGCACGCCACGCCTTCATCCGCTTCGCTCATGAAGCCAGCGTACGCGCGGGTGGGTCCGGAATCCCTCCCCAAAACGCTACGGTCCCGGCTGTGATTCGCCGCACGACCCCACCGCCATGAAGGTCGACGCCCCCCTCGTCGCCGCCGCGCTCGACGACGTGCCCGCGACGGCTCGCCGGGTCGAGGCCGACGGCTACGACGGCCTGTACACCTTCGAAGGGCCGCGCGATCCGTTCCTGCCACTGATGTTGGCGGCCGAACACACCGACCGGGTCGAACTCATGACCGCGATCGCGATCGCGTTCGCCCGCAATCCCATGACCGTGGCGAACCTCGGCTGGGACCTGCACGCCGCCTCGGGTGGGCGCGCCATCGTGGGGCTCGGCTCGCAGATCAAACCGCACATCGAGAAGCGGTTCTCGATGACGTGGTCGGACCCGGCGGCTCGCATGCGCGAGTTCATCACCGCGCTCCGGGCGATCTTCGCGACCTGGCAGGACGGCACACCACTGCAATTCGACGGTCAGTACTACCGGCACACGCTCATGACCCCGTTCTTCACTCCGGAGCCACTCCCCTTCGGTCCACCTCGGATCTTCCTCGCCGGGGTCGGCCCGGCCATGACCCGGGTCGCCGGCGATCTCGCCGACGGGTTCTTCATCCATCCGTTCAACACGCCCGATCACCTCCGCGCCGAGACACTCGTCAGCCTCCGGGCCGGCGCGGCGGCCACGGCGCCCGGGTTCGAGATCGCCTGGCCCGTCATGATCGCCACCGGTGAGACCGACGAGGCGCGGGTCGGCGCGGAGTACGCCACCCGCGCCCAGATCGCCTTCTACGCCTCGACGCCCGCGTACCGAGGGGTCCTCGACCACCACGACCGGGGCGAACTCCAACCCGAGTTCAATCGCCTGAGCAAGCTCGGCGACTGGGACGCGATGGTGGGCCTCGTCGACGACGAACTGTTCGACCTGATCGCGGTGCGCGGCGACCCGGCCGCGTGTGGTCGGGAACTCGCCCGCCGCACCGTCGGCCTCGTCGACCGGGTCGCGACGAACGCGCCGTACCCGTCGACGCCCGAGCTCTGGGCCGAGGTGCTCAAGACCTTCCGCGAAACCGCCGACCAGATCGCACCACCGTCGTCGGAGAAAGCATGAAGCTGCGCATCGCCACCGCCGACGGACTCGTCGAGCCCCCGAGCGGCATGACCCGCACCGGGCCGGTGCGCGTCTTCGGCGACGCGCTCGTGGAGAACGGACACGACCTGTACTGGCACGGGCAGGCCGGCTGGTCGCTGCTCGGAAGCGTGCCCGGCATGCTCTGCGCCATCGACGCGCCGGGTGGCATCATCGTGGGCACGGAGGGGGCGCACCTCCACCGGATGGGTGCGTCGGGCCTCGAGCAGGTCAAGCCGTTCGAGCACGTCGACGGCCGCGACGACTGGTACACGCCGTGGGGTGGGCCGCCCGAGGTGCGCTCGATCGCGTGTACCCCGGACAACATCCTGCTGGTGAACGTCCACGTCGGCGGGATCGTGCGGTCGGACGACAGCGGGCGCACCTGGACGCCGACGGTCGACATCCATCACGACGTCCACCAGGTGCGTTCGGTCTGGGGGCGCGGCGATCTGGTCGTCGCCGCGTCGGCGATCGGCCTGCTCGTCTCCCACGACGCCGGCATCAACTGGAGCACCCTCGATCGCGGCCTGCACGCGACCTACTGCCGGGCGGTCGCCGTCCCCGATCACGCGATCCTCGTCAGCGCGTCCGAAGGGCCTCGGGGCAACCAGAGTGCGATCTACCGCACCAACATCCACGCCACCGAACGGTTCGAGCGCGTCACCCACTGGATCGAGGGCAACGTCGACACCCACGCGCTCGACGGCTGGGGCGAGTTCGCGGCCTTCGGCACGCGCACCGGTGAGGTGTACGAGTCGACCAACGCCGGCGAGACCTGGACCCGCACCCACCGCGGTCTGGCCCCGGTCACGAGTCTGAGCATCGTCGCGTAGCGACTACCGGGCGTCGATGGCGTAGAAGATCTCCGCGAGGCGACCTTCGGGGAGGCCGGCCTGCTGCGCGTTCGCGCCGCCCCACTCGCGCAGCAACGTCTCGACCCACTCCGGGTCGCCGATCTGACTCTCGTGCGAGCTGAGTGCGGCGAGCTTGCGGTCGAAGACATCAGTGGTGTCGACGTAGACGTTCGACTCGCCCCGGAGACCGACCCACAACTGCGGCACCGTCCACGGCTCGAGTCCCTCGTCGAGCAACTCGGGGTGCGCGAACGGGTTCCGGGAATCGGGGTACACCGCCGCCATCGTCGCCTGGCCGGTCGCCAGGTGATCGGGGTGACTCGCGTACACGCGTTCGAAGTTGCGCTCGGGCGACATCGAGATCACCCGCTGCGGCCGGACCTGACGGATCACGCGCGAGATGTCTCGCCGTAGCTCCAGGTCGTACTCCACCCGTCCATCCGGGTACCGCAGGAAGTACAGGTCGGACACTCCCACGTGCTTGGCCGCCGTCGTCTGCTCGGCCTCCCGTTGCGCGGCCATCTCGGCACGCGGCTGGGACCGGTCGTCACCGCCGGCATCACCACTCGTCACGAGGCAATAGGACACGTCGATGCCCTGATCGGTCCAGGTGGCCACGGACCCGGCGGTGCCGAAGTCGATGTCGTCCGGATGGGCAACGACGACGAGCACGCGCTCGACCCCGTCGTCGGTCGCGAATTCGGGAATCTCCATCAGTCGAGCCTCTCGTCGAGCAGTCGGTTGAGGACTTGCGGGTTCCCGGACCCCTTGGACGCCTTCATGACCTCGCCCATCAGGAATCCCCGCTTCTTCTTCCGCAACTTGTCGTCCCCGTTGCGATATTCCTCGATCGTTTCCGCGTTCGCGGCCAGGACGGTGTCGACGAGTTTGCCCAGTTCCCCTTCGTCGTTCACCTGGGCGAGCCCGCGTTCGGCCACGACCGCCTTCGGGTCCTTGGGTTCCCGCAGGCATTCGCCGAGCACGTCCTTGGCCAGGTTGCGCGACAACGTGCCGTCGCTCACCAGCCCGCACAGCTCCGCCAGCTTCCCGGGCGTCAGCGGCAGCACCGCGAGCGACAGCCCCGTCTCGTTGAGGTACGCCAGCACCTCGCCGCTCAACCAGTTGGTCACGTCCTTGCCCGCCGCGCCCGCGGCCACCGTGGCATCGGCGAAGTCGGCCAACCCGGGGCTCTCCCCGAGCGTCCGTGCGTCGATCTCGCTGATCCCCCACTCGGCGACCATCCGGGCGCGTCGGGCTGCGGGCAGTTCGCCGACCGCAGCCTGGGCCGCGGCACGCATCTCGTCGGTCGGTGCCACCGGCACGAGATCCGGCTCGGGGAAGTAGCGATAATCCTCGGAGCCCTCCTTCGAGCGCATCCCGTGGGTGATCCCCGCCGACTCGTCCCAGTGGCGGGTCTCCTGCACAACGCGCCCGCCGCTCTCGACGAGTTCGATCTGGCGGGAGATCTCGTACTCGATGGCCCGACCGAGCGACCGCAGCGAGTTCATGTTCTTGATCTCGGCGCGGGTGCCCAGCGTCTCGGTGCCGACACGACGGACCGACACGTTGGCATCGACGCGCATCGAGCCCTCTTCCATCTTCACGTCGGAGACCCCGATGGATTCGAGGATCCCGCGCAGTTCGCTCACGTACCCCTTGGCCTGTTCGGCGGTGTGGATCTCGGGCCGACTCACGATCTCCATGAGCGGGACACCGGCTCGGTTGTAGTCGACGTTGCTGTGGTCGGCGTCGTGGATCCGACCGCCGCCACCGACGTGGGTGGTCTTGCCGGTGTCCTCCTCCATGTGCGCGCGCTCGATCCCGATCCGGACGCCGTCGACCTCGAGGTAGCCGTCGGCGCAGATCGGCGAGTCGTACTGCGACGTCTGAAAGTCTTTCGGCATGTCCGGGTAGAAGTAGTTCTTCCGATGGAAGATCGACTGCTCCGGCACGTCGAAGTGGAGCGCCTCGCCGATACGCAGCGCGAACTCGACGACCTTCTCGTTCAGCACCGGCAACGACCCGGGCAGGCCGAGACACACCGGACAGATGTTGGTGTTCGGTTCCGATCCGAACTCGTTCGGACACCCGCAGAACAGCTTGGTGGCCGTCGCCAACTCGACGTGCACCTCCAAGCCCATCACCGCTTCGTAGTCGCGGCCGTCATCACCCATGCCAAACTCCAACTTCGTGACCGACGATCTGGATCCCACACGCTTCGCGACGCACCGAGCTGCACTCTCGACGGGCGCCACCCTGGCCTACACCCGGGAAGGCGTCGGCGGCGTGCCGTTGCTGCTGGTGCACGGCTGGCCGGAGACCCGCCGAATCTGGTGGCGCAACATCGAGCCGCTGGTTGCGGCCGGCTTCGAGGTGATCGCGCCCGATCTTCGTGGCTTCGGCGACAGCGACGTCGCGACCGACGGCTTCTACGACGTCGCCGCGTTCTCGCTCGACCTGTACGCCCTCGTTCACGAGGAGCTCGGTCACCAGTCCTGTTTCGCCGTGGGTGGCGACGCCGGTGGACCGATCGTGTACGACCTCTCGTTGCGCTACCCCGGGTTCGTGCCGAAGTTGTGCTTCTTCAACACGGTGCCGCCGGTGCTCGTGAACGGTGAGTACGAGGCGGCGGGCATCCCGCCCGACGCGGACCGCGCCTACCGCGCGACGGCCGACTACTTCCTGCGTCAGGCCACCGACGCCGACGGGCTCGCCGCCGAACTCGACACGAGCGAACGCCGACGGGCGTACGTGGCCGGCATGTACACCCATCGCCTCTGGGGCGGGCCGACGGCTTTCACCACCGACGAAGTCGCGTTCATGACCGAGCCGTTCGGTGACGCCGATCACTTCCGGGCCAGCATCAGCATCTACGAGAGTGCGACCGGCAACCGCCCGATGAAGGACATGGCCCGGTTCCTCGAGACCAATCCGGTCCCGGCGCTGGTGCTGTACGGACCCGAAGACCACGTGGTACCGGCGAGTTTCCCCGACCGCTGTGCCGTGGCCTTCGACGAGTGCGTCGGCCCGTTCGTGATCGCCGGTGCGGGCCACTTCCTCCAATGGGAAGCCGCCGACCTCTTCAACCGCGCGCTGACTCACTTCTTCACCTGACCCGACCATCAGCGGGGCGCTGCGTTTTCGAGGGCGCGGGCGGTGCGGAACATGACGGACTCGCCGAGTGCGGGTGCGAGCACCTGGACGCCGACCGGCAGGCCTTCGGCCCCGACGCCGAACGGGACGGTCATCGCCGCGTGGCCCGCCAGGTTGGTCGGGATCGTGCAGACGTCCGAGAGGTACATCGCCAATGGATCCGCGGCCTTCTCCCCGATCCGGAACGCCTCGGTCGGAGCCGTCGGCGAGAGCAGCACGTCGAACCGTTCGTAGGCCGCGGCGAAGTCGCGGATGATCAACGTCCGCACTTTCTGTGCCTTGCCGTAGTAGGCGTCGTAGTAACCGGCCGACAACGCGTAGGTACCGAGCATGATGCGGCGCTTCACCTCGGGTCCGAACCCCGCGGCGCGCGTGCGGGCATTCATGTCGGCGACGTCCTCTCCGTCGACCCGCAATCCGTAGCGCACTCCGTCGTACCGCGCGAGGTTCGACGACGCCTCGGCCGGCGCGATGAGGTAGTACGCGGACAGGCCGTACGTGCAGCTGGGCACCGATACGCGGTCGACCGTTGCGCCGGCCGCCGCCAACGCCGCCGCCGCCTGCTCGACCGCGGACCGCACCTCCGGCGCGATGCCGTCGACGTCGGTGAGCTCCTCCACGATGCCGACGCGGAGACCGGTCACGTCGGCGCCGCCGTCGAGTGGCGCCGGGGCCGCGACGATCGCGGTCGAATCCATCGGGTCGTGACCCCAGATCGTCTCGAGCATGAGCGCGGCATCGTCGACCGTGCGCGCGAACGGTCCGATCTGATCCAGGCTCGACGCGAACGCGATGAGCCCGTACCGACTCACCCGGCCGTAGGTGGGCTTCACGCCGACCACGCCACAGAGTGCGGCGGGCTGCCGGATCGACCCGCCGGTGTCCGATCCGAGCGCGAGCGGTGCGTATCCGGCGGCCACGGCCGCGGCCGACCCTCCGCTCGACCCGCCCGCGACCCGAGCGAGGTCGTGCGGATTCCGGGTCACTCCGAACGCCGAGTTCTCGGTGGACGAGCCCATGGCGAACTCGTCGAGGTTCGTCTTGGCGATCGGAATGCCGCCGGCGTCGGTGATCCGTTGGACGACGGTCGCCGTGTACGGCGGGAGCCAGCCCTCGAGGATCCGAGACGAACACGTGGTGGCGATGCCGCGCGTGCACAGGTTGTCCTTCAACGCGACCGGCACGCCGGCGAGCGGACCCGGGTCCTCACCCCGGGCCACGGCCGCGTCGATCGCGTCAGCTGCGGCGCGGGCCTGGTCGTCCAGCACCGCGTTGCACGCATGGATGTCGCCGTCGCGGGCGGCGATCGTGGCCAAGTGCTCATCGACGATCGAACGTGCGGACCGATCCCCACTGCGCACGGCCGCCGCGATCTCGAGCGCGGTGTCGGGAGCGTCGCTCACGGTGCCTCCCCCAGGATGCGGGGCACCCGGAACCGGTCGTCCTCGGCCGCCGGGGCCTGCGCCAGCACCTCCGCCCGGTCCAACGTCGGTCGCACCGCGTCCTCGCGCAGCACGTTGACCAGGGGCAGCGGGTGCGCGGTCGGGGGTACGTCGTCGAGGTCGAGGGCTTCGATGTCGGCCGCGTGACCGAGGATGCCGCCGAGTTCGCGGGTCAGATGCTCGACCTCGTCGTCGGTGAGCGCGAGCCGGGACAGCTTGGCGACGTGTTCGACGTCGGCACGAGAAATGGGATCAGCCATGAGCGGGCGAGTCTAGGGAAGCGCATCCGAGCTGCTTCCCTCCAATGAACGGAGTTGTGCGCGCCACCCACCGCTCCGCCCCGGCGCCTCGGGAATTACCGATACGGGTCGTCGCTCCGGCCCGGGTAGACCCACCAGTCGGCGGGTGACGGCTTCCAGTCGGGATCCTCGTAGATGCAGTTGACCGGGCACACCGGCGGCAGGCACTTTCCACAACCCGAGCAGAGCTCCGGCAGGATGATGACGTCGATCCCGTGGTTGAAGATCGCCCCGAACTGGGGCGGGCAGTGGCGAATGCAGGTGTCGCAGTTGATGCAGATCGCCATGTCGATGATGAGCGGCGGGCTCTGCCACTTCGCGTTGCGTTCATGTGAGGCAATGCGTTCTTCACGCGCACCGTCGGCCATCGGGGCAATGTAGACGGCTGCGTGATGCCGTCGGTAATGTCCCGGGACCCGATCGATCCTCAGCAGGAGGCACCCGTGTCCAAGTCCGAGTTCTTGTCCGACGAATGGTTCGAGGGCGTTGCCGCACTCATCGCCGAGCACGGTGCGGATGCTCCGTCGGCAGTGAGCATGGTGCTCAACATGGTCGTCACCGACACGCCGTGGGGTGAGCGCCAGATGCACATGGGTGCGATCGAGGGCGAAGCCAAGATGGGCCAGGGCCACCTGGAAGTCGCCGACGTCACGATGACGACCGACTACATCACCGCCAAGGAAGTGTTCGTGTCGGGCAACCAGCAGGCCGGGATGCAGGCCTTCATGGCCGGCAAGGTCAAGGTGCAGGGCGACATGACCAAGCTGATGATGGCCCAGCAGGGCGGCGGGCCCGGCGGCAACGAGGCGCTGACCCAGGCCATCCAGGAGATGACCGTCTGATCGTCCCGCCCTCGGGGCGCGTGAACTCGGTCACGCGCGGCCCGAGGACGGACAATCGAGGATCGACCGCCGACCGCCCTCCCATAGGGTGCGACGTTGATGCTGTTTCGTCGATCGTCCGATCCGGGTGAATCCGGCACCGCCGATGCGGGCGACGCCACCGATGCGTTGGTCGACGGCGATCGCGCGCTCCGACGGGGAACGGCACAGGCCGCCCTGCGCCACCGGGACTTCCGTCTCGTCTGGGGCGGGACGTTCCTGTCCAACATCGGCACGTGGATGCAGAACGTGCTGCTCGGGAAGTTCGCCCTCGACCTGACCGGAGACGCGGGCTACGTCGGCCTCCTCTACTTCGCGCAACTCGGGCCGCTGCTGTTCCTGAGTCAGATCGGCGGCGTCATCGCCGACCGCGTCGATCGCCGTCGCTACCTCGTCGTCATGCAGATGACGCAGATGCTGCTCTCGTTCGGGTTGGCTGCGCTCGTGATCGTGGAGCATCCGTCCAAGTGGGGCATCTTCGGCTGCGTCCTCGCGATCGGGATCGTGAACGCGCTGAGCGCGCCGTCGATGGGCGCGATTCTGCCGACGCTCGTTCCCAAGGAGGACATCCCCGGCGCGGTCTCGCTCCAGTCGGTGCAGATGAACCTGTCCCGCGTGCTCGGCCCGGTGATCGGTGCGCCGTTGCTCGCCATCTTCGGTGCCGAATGGGTGTTCGCGATCAATGCCGGTACGTACGCGTTCGCCGTCGCCGGCTTGATGTTGGCGCGCTACGACGCCCGCAATCCCAACCCGATCCAGGGTCGCATCAGCGAGAAACTGCTCTCCGGAATCCGGATCGCCTGGCACGACCGCCTCCTGCGCCGCATCTTCGTCACGATGTTCACGTTCTCGTTCTTCTCGCTCATGTACGTCGGCCTGTTCCCCGAAGTGGCCGACACCAACTTCGGCATCTCCGCCTCCGACACCTATCTCCTGTTGTACGCGGTGTGGGGCCTCGGCGCGACGCTCGGCGCGCTGACCATCGGCACCTATCTCGCCGAGCACTCGAAGGCCCGGATCGTGCGGTACTCGCTCGCCGCGTTCTCGGTACTCCTCGCGGTCTTCGCCCTCATCCGCAGTGCGCCGCTGGCCTTCGTCGTGTCGCCGGCGCTCGGGTTCGTGTACTTCCTCGTGATCACCGCGCTCTCGACGATCATGCAGGAACACCTGGAGGATCACGTTCGCGGTCGCATCATGGCCATCTGGATCATGAGCTTCGGCGGCACCGTGCCGATCGGCGTCTACGTCGGCGGTCTCATGATCTCGGCGTTGGGCATGACGATCAGCGAAGTCATGTTCGTCGGCGTCGCGGCGGCGTTGGTCCTGGCCTGGTACTGCGACCTCGAGGCCGTCGGAGCCGGCGCGACCGACCCGACGACCGCGCCGTAGCGGTCGTTCACGCCGCGTCGACCGCGGCCAACGCCACCCCACCCCGACCGCGGATGAAGCTCGCGGCAGCCACACCGGCGACCGCGACCGCGCCGCCGACGATGTACGCCGCCGCGAACGGGAGGCCGTCCGCCGAGCCACCCTGGATGGTGGAGAGGATCTGGATACCGGCGACGGTGCCGATCTGGCCGACCATCTGCTGCGCCGCGTTGGCCACGCCCAGATCGCGGCTCGACACCGTGTTCGCGACGACGGTCACCAGCGACGGCATCGACGCGCCCATCGCCAACCCGGAGAGCGCGAGTCCCACGAACACGAACCCGACGGTGTCGGTCACGACCGCGACGACGAACACCGCCATCGAGACCACCAGCAGGGTCGTACCGGTGAGACCGGCGCGACGTTCGCCGACACGCGCGGCGAGATAGCCCGACGCCGGCGCGCTGATGCTGAACGTGAGCGGCCGACACGCCATCGCCCATGACGTCGCCGCCACCGTGAAGCCGAACCGGGACTGCACCAGCAGTGGCGTGACGATGAAGCCACCCATGTAGGCGAAGTTCGCGCAGAACTGCGCCACCAGCGACGCGCTGAAGTTGCGGTTGCGGAAGAACTGCAAGGGCAGGAGGGGTCGCTCGGCTCGCCGCTCGACCCGGACGAACCGCCACAGCAACAGCGGCGCGGCGACGATCAACGCGATCACGATCGGCGAATCGAACCCGATGTGACTCCCCACGGTCAGCACCAACAACGCCGACACCGTCGCCCCGGCCAGTGCGGCCGCGCCGGCGAGGTCGAGGGGTTCACGATCGCGGCGGGGCGTCTCGCGCAACACCATGAAGGCCAGTCCCAGTGCGAGCGCGGACAACGGGACCTGGGCGATGAAGATGGCGCGCCAGCCGAACGCGTCGACGACGGGCCCACCCGCGACGAGACCGATCACCGGCGCGCCGGCTCCGACGAGCGACCACCAGCCCATGGCCTTGACCCGGTCCGACTCCGGGAACGCCTGCATGATGAGAGCCATCGATGCCGGCCCGATCGCGGCGCCGGGGAGCGAACCGATCGTGCGGATCGCGATGAGCGCGGGGCCGTTCCAGGCGAGCGCAGTGAACGCCGCACCGATCGTGAACCCGGCGAACCCGAGGAGGTAGAGCCGCCGATGGCCGCGCGTGTCGCCGATCTTGCCCATCAGGGGCATCGTCAGTGCCAGACCCAGGAGCGGACCCGTCACCACCCACGTGAGGTCCTCCGGTGCGGAGTGCAGATCGCGGGCCACCTCGGGGAGTGAGACCGCGAGGATCGTGATGCTGAATCCCGTGGCGAACAGTCCGGTCAGGACCGCGACCAGCACCAACCACGGCGAGCGTTCGCCGTCGCGGAACCGACGGATCCGATGTTCGAACAGGAACGGCCAGCCGACGACGGGGACTTCGTCGCCCCCTGGCGCGTCACCGAGGAAGGTCGGCGGGCGGGGCGTGGTCACGCCCGGAGGTTATGAGTTCGACGACGCGCTCAGGCCAGGGAGTCGGTCGATGTGACCGAGGACCGGTCGTCGGTGGCGACCGGCTCGATCAGCTCACCGCGCAGGAACGCTTCGAGCCGGATCGGGAACGGGAGGACCTCGACGACGGTCCGCCGCGGTCGCAGCGGGCGTCCGAATCCCATGCCCGGTCGAGCCTGGGCCGGATGGGTCGTGCCTCCCGTGGCTGGCCTACGCATCTCACTCCTCTGCGGGAACCCGGTCGGGGTTCACTCTCCGCAGTCATTATCGAGTGGATGCCGTGACAGACAAGAGGGCTCATCGACTCATTTCCGCCACACTCCGTGACCGTTTTGCTCGGGATGGGAGCTTCATTCTCCCGACATTTGGGGGGCCGCCGCGACCGGACGTTCACGATGCGTGATGAATCGGCCGCAACCACCCGGAGTGGTATTCCCGCCCCGCGGACAACATGAGCCTCTCCTGTGCGCACGCGCAACCGCGGTCAGCACCCTCCGCCGAGCGTCGACGACGAGGGTCAGAAGTAGACGTCGATGACGGTGCCGCGCGGAACCTTGCCACCCGCGACCGGCGCCTGCGCCTTGACCTTGCCCTTCACGACACCGTTGGCCCGGACCTCGACACCGATGACCTCGGCGGCCGCGGTGATCTCGGGGAGTGTCTGACCGACGAAGTTCGGCACCTCGATGAGGTCCCGGCCCTTGCTGACCACGACCGTGACGGTGGAGTCGCGCGGTGCTTCGGTGCCCGGTCCCGGCTGGGTCCCGATCACCTTCCCGGTCTCCACGGTCTCGCTGAACTCCTCGACGCATTTGGCCCCGAGCTGATTGCTCTTCAAGGCGCTGGTCGCTTCGGCACAGGTCTTGCCGGCCACCTCCGGAACGGCCCGGGGTTTCGGTCCGGTGGAGATGACGAGCACCACCTGGGTGTCGGGCGCGGCCGATCCCGACGGTCTCGTCTCGATGATCTGGTCCTTCGGCACCGTCTCGTCGGCCCGCGGTTCGATCGCGACCACGAACCGGGGTTCCAGGACCGCTCGGGCTTCGGCCTCGGTCTTGCCCGCCAGGTCCGGGAACGGCACCGGCTTCGGACCTCGGGAGACGACGATGCGGACCGTCTCACCCTCGGCGAGGAACGCACCCGGCGCCGGATCCTGATCGATGACGTACCCCTTGGGTTCGTCGCTGCGCCGGAACTCGGGCCGGACGACGAACTTGCTGTCGAACGCGATGCTCTCGATCTGCTTCTCGGTCTTGCCGACGAAGAGCGGCACCGGCGCCGACGGTCCGGTGGCCGGGCGCGCCAGGACGAAGGCCACCGCGGCGATCGCCACGATGAGCACCGCGCCCAACACGAACGGCGCCGTCGAACGGGACCGCTGCGGGATCCGCACGGTCGAGGCGGGACGGACCGCGCGAGATGTTGCGGTGCGCGCCGGCTCGTCCTGATCGAACAACGGCGGGGCCACTGCGGCCCGGACGACCTGGGTCGGGTGCGGGTCCTCGGTCACTTCGCCGAGCCCGGCGAGCGCCAGCGGGCCCGGCGGCGGCAACGCCTCGGCCGCGTCGGCGAGGTCGTGCTTCATCGCTTCCGCGGTGAGATACCGATCGGCCGGGTCCGCACTGCATGCCCGCTCGGCGACGGGCACCAGGGGTCCGAGCGCTTCCGGCGCGACGACTGCCGTTTCCTGCCGCAGTCCGAGCGTGCCGAGCGGCGAATCACCGACGAGCGGAACCGTGCCGGTGACGGACTCGACGAGGACGAGACCGAGCGCGTAGATGTCGGCCCGGCCGTCGAGGGCGGCGCCGGTCGCCTGCTCCGGCGCGGCGTACCGAGCGGTGCCGAGCACAGTGCCGGCCGGTTCGGTCCAGCTCGCTTCGGCCAGCGCGCGGGCCAAGCCGAAGTCGGCGACGCGCACGATGCCGTGCTCGTCGAACAGCAGGTTGGCGGGCTTGATGTCGCGGTGGACGAGGCCGCGGTTGTGCGCGTACTCGAGCGCGGAGGCCACCTGGCCGCCGACGTGCGCGGCCTGGGCGGGCGTGAGCCGGGTCCCGCGGTCGAGCATGCCGCGCACCGACCCACCGGCGAGCAGCTCCAACACCATGAACGGGACGCCGTCCTCGCCCCAGTCGTACACCGCCATCACGTTCGGGTGGTGCAACGACGCGGCGAGCTGCGCCTCGGACCGGAACCGGCGCAGGAACCCGGCGTCCTCGGCCAGGGCAGCATGAAGCACCTTCACCGCGACGCGGCGGCGAAGGCGAATGTCGTCGGCCACGAACACGCGGCCGCTGGCCCCCGACCCGATTGCGGCGAGGAGGCGATAGCGGCCTGCGAGCACGCGCCCGACGAGGTCGGCGGTGACAACTCCGGCCATTGCCACGAGGGTACCGGCCGGAATGTCCGGATCCGCGGCAACCCGGGCCCGGATGCGCCGGGGCGATGGCCGAATGACCCGATCGCGGCGATACGGTGCGTCCGTGGAAAACGGTCGCACCGCCCCCGCTCGACGTGAGCCCACCGCCGACGGCCCCGCCCCCAAACCGCCGTTGTTCCGCCATCCCGGCCGGGTCGCCATCGTCGGCGGTGGACTGTTCCTCGTCGCCGCGCTGATCGCCGGCGCCATCGGCAGCGCCGACACCTCCGACCTCTCGACCCGCGAGTTCCGGCCGAAGGAAGTCCAGGGGGTGAGCCCGACCCCCGGCGCCATCGTGGGTCCGAATACGCCGATCACGGTCGACCTGCGCGACGACATGGTCGGCGACCTCACCGTGTGCGGACCGAATCCGCAGGACTGCACGCCGATCCCGTTCGACCAGG
>CAZJBJ010000006.1:0-48459 GCA_964544295.1 uncultured Bifidobacteriaceae bacterium | reverse complement strand
GAGTTGGGCACCCCGGCGCCGGAGTTCCCGACGACGGACAACGCGAAGGCGCCTCCGCCCGGCCCGCCGCCGCCGCCGCCGCCGCTGCCACCGCCACCGCCACCACCACCGCCGCCGCCACCGGCCCCGGCATCCGCAGAGCAGCTGATGAAGGAGCCGTTGTCGCCACCGCCACCGCCACCGCCACCGCCACCGTGACCGTTGCCGCCGGCCGTCCCGGTACCGCCCGCGCTCCCACCGTTCCAGGTGTTGCCGCCCGAACTCAGGTTGATGCCTCCGGCCGTACCACTGCCACCGGCCGAACCGGCCGAGGTCGCCGTGACGCGGCTGCCGCCGGCGCCACCGAAGGCGTCGTTACACGAACCGTTGCTGGCACCGCCGGCGCCGCCGTTCCCGCCGCCACCGTTGCTGACTGTGCCGTTGGTACCGGCGTCACCGGTGGTGTTCGAGTTCGGCGCGCCCGTGCCACCGGAACCGCCATTGCGGCCGCCGACCCCGGCACCGGCACTCCCGGCAGAGCCGCGCGTACCGCAGTTGCCACAGGCGCCGCCGCCGCCGCCGCCGTTCGACGCGGTACCGGCGTTGCCGGTTCCGTTCGAACCGCTCGTTCCGGCAACGCCATCAGCGGTCGTCACCGTTATCCGCTCGAGGTTGGTCCCCGTCGCAGCGTTGATCAGCCGCACGCCGTACACGCTGTCACCCGCCGCGAGACCGGCGTTGGTCGCGCTCACGGTCAGTTGCTGCAGCGTGGTACCGGTCTTGCCGTCGATCAGCACTGCCGTACCGGCCGCGGAAACCGTGGCGGTGTTGGTGCCGGGGGCTGCCCGCAGCCAGGTGGACGAGCTGTACCCGCCGGCCACGAGCTTGTTGTTGCCGTAGCTCGCGCCCGAGATCGAGAGACCGCCGTAGGACCCACCGGCCACGGCGACCCAGCTCCGTCCGTTGGTCTGCGCGGCCTGGAGACCGGCACCGATGGTCGCCTTCGGCGACGTCGGGACGAGGCCTGAGTTGGCATCGTTGCCGGTCGGCGAGGCCGCGACGTAGACGGTGTCGTTCGGGTTCTCGTCGACATAGGCCGTCTTCGACGTCCCCGCGCTCACGTTGGCCGCGTTGTCGGTCCCGACCGCGCGCACGGTGTACGCGCCACCCGCCGGGAAGTTGCCGATCGGGAACGACAGGCTCCAGGACGTCGTGCCCGTCGCCGTGATTAGGTTCTCCGAGGCCGACGAGAACGACGAACCGTTCCAGTACAGCCCGGTGGAGTCACGCCGGATGCTGACCTGGACACTGGCCACGCCCGAGCCGCCGTCGGATGCCGTTCCCGTGACGCTGCCGCCCCACGTGACCAGCGAGCCGGTGGTGAACGTCGTGCCCGACGAGTTGTACACCTGACCGCTCACGGGCGCCGTCACACTCACCGTCGGCGCGTTGTTGTCGACGGTGAACGTGCGGGTGTTGCTCGTCCCGGTGTTGCCGGCCCAGTCACTCTGGTTGGCCACCACGGTGTACGTGCCGTCGGCGAGTGACGACGGCGAGCCGGCGGCCCACTCGGTGGCACCCACGCTCCACGCGGTCCCCGAACGGGTCACCGAGAACATCCGGATCGTCGACGCACCCTGCTTCACCGTGACGTTGACCGTGGTGCTGTCACCGACGGCGTTGCCGGCGGTGCCCGAGATGGTCGGCGTGGTGCTCTGTGCCGCCGAGTTGTTGGCGGGCACGGTGATCGCCACGGTCGGCGCGACGTGGTCGGTCAGACCGAGTGCGCTCGCCTGGTTGCTCGGCACACTCGTGCTCGACTGGGTGTCGATCGCGCGCACCTCGTACCGGCAGGTGGTGTCCACGTTGCCCACCGCACAGATGTGGGTGAACGACGTGCCCGTACCGGTACCGGTCGACGCCCACCCGGTGAACGCACCGAAGCCGGAGCCGGTGTCGGACTGATACCGGAACTCATACGACGCGATCGGGAAGGTGCTGGTGGCCGGCGGGCTCCAGGACAGATCCACACCGCCGAGGTTCGACACGCCGTTTGCCGTCGACGTCGTGGCGGTCAGGCTCTGCGGAGCCCCGAGGTTGGTGCCCGTGGCCGTCGCGGTGTTCGACGGTGCGCCGGTGCCCAGCGAGTTCGTCGCCGACACCCGGTACGTACACGCCACGCCCTGGCCACAAGTGTTGTCCGCGTACGAGAGCGACGTGCCGAGGCTGAACGAGTCGGGCCAGGTGGATCCACCGTTCAACGACCGCTCGAGGACGTACCCCGTGACCGGTCGACCCCCGTTGTCGACCGGCACCTGCCAGGCGACATCGACACTGCCGAGGCTCACACCCGGTGTCGCAGTGAGGTTCTGCGGCGGCGAGGGAACGTTCGCTCCCTCCGCCGTGGCCGTGTTCGAGGCCGATCCGGTACCGGCACCCGTCACCGCGGAGACGCGGTACGTACACGCGTTGCTCCCGCCGCATCCGGTGTCGGTGTAGGTCGTGGCGGCACTCCCGGTCGAGATCGGAGCCGAGTACGGACCGCTGTTGACCGAGCGTTCGAAGACGTAGTGCAGCACCGGGAACGACCCGCTGTTCGACGGCGCGGTCCAACTCAGATCGACCGCGCCGATCGTCGAACTGTTCGTCGCCGCCGTCAGCGCCGACGGCGCATCGGGCAGGGTCGAACCGCTCGCGGTCGTGGCGGCCGAGCTCGCGCTCGACGCACCGGAACCGGTCTCCACCGCGGCGACCTTGTAGGTGCAGGAGATGCCCTGGCCGCAGTTGTGCACCGCCGAGTAGACGTTGCCCGGGATCACGAGGCCGGTGTCCGCCCAGTTCGCGTTGTTGGTGCAACCGGTCGTCGTGACGCAGCGGTACAACGTGAAGTGGTCGATGCCGGCACCGACCTCGGCGGGTCCGCTCCAGGTCACGGCCACATTGCCGGCCGGCACCCACGGGACCGCCGCCACGTTCGTGACCGAGAACGGCGACAAGCGCACAGACTTGCCCCACGCGCCGACGCCGACGGCGTTGACGCCCCGCACCTGGTATGAACAGGTGACCTGGTTGGCCGGGCACGGCGTCGACCAGGAGTTGGTCATGCCGAGCGAGACGATCGACGAGCTGGCCCATGCCGGGTCGGTCTCGTCACAGTTCCCGATACAGACCCGGCCCTGGTATCCCGTGATCGGCGATCCGCCGAGGTTGCCGGGAGGTCCCCAGAGCGCGGTGACGGTCGGGTCGCCAGAACCCAGGTTCAGGTTGGCGGTCGACGCGACGTAGGCGACGAGGCCGCTGACGCCGCCGGGCGGATCGAACGCCGTCGTGGTCGGGTTACCGGTCGGACCGGCGCTCTTGGCGTTGTGCGTCTTGACCCGGTACGAGCAGTTGTTCGTCGCCGGGCACTCGACGATGGCCTTCCGCGGCGAGGTCGGCAGCGACGACGCCCCGGCCACCCACGGCCCGCCGTCGGACGAGACCTCGTAGGTGTAGCTCACGGCGAGACCGCCGGTGTCCTGAGGCTCGGTCCATGCGATCGTCGCGGATGCGGCCGGACGACCGGGGTTGATGGTGGTGATCTGGGAGACACTCGGCGGGTTCCACAGGCCGGCGATGGCATTGCTCGCGGGCGAGGCGCCGATCTGGTTGAGGGCGTAGACCCGGTACTTGCAACCGCCGGCAGGGTTCGTCGACGTGCAGTCCGCGAGCTTCGGGGAGTTCGTCGTGATCGCGTACGGGCCGAACCACGGGCCCGCACTGTTGACCTGCATGTCGTACGCGTAGCCCGTGACGTCCTTCCCACCGTTGTTCGCGGGCGGGGTCAGCGTCAGTGCCATCTTGCCGACCGACGGGCCGCCCGTCGCGGTCCGCAGCTTCGGCGCCGCCGGCACGGTCCACACACCGGTTGCGACGTTGCTGGGGGCGCTCGTACCGACCCCGTTCACGGCGTAGACCCGGAAATCGCAGCTGTTCACACCGGCACACGGCACCTGCTGGTTGCGACGCTTCCCGACGTCGACCGGGGCGCCGAAGGAACCGCCGTCCGTCGCGGTCGCGATGAGGTACCGCACGAGGGTGCTGCCGTTGAAGCTCGCCGGCGCGACCCACTTCACCGTCATCTTCCCGGTGGTGCGACCACCGACCGCCGTCACGGTCCTCGGCTCGGTCGGAACCCCGACCGCGCCGGCACTGTCGGCGACGACGACCGGCGTCAGCGCGGCCCCGACCAGCAGGGTCGCCACGACCGGTAACGCGATGCGCCGAAATCCGCGCGAAACAGCAGGCACAGCCTTCGCCCCCCAAGAGACAACTCTTCCCAAGTCCGAGGGATGCTAGGGGACCGTTGAGGTCGTGTCTACCGTCTCTGACCAGGAATTCTGGGCGTCTCGACGGGGTGCCGTCGGCGCCTCCTCCGGGGGCCGACGCCGGGCGATCGCGGCGTCGAGTGCGACGGCGGCGAGCAGGCAGATCGAGACCTCGGCCGATGCCCGGAATCGGGTGCTGAAGTAGGTCAACGCCACGGTCACGACGACCATGACCGGCGGGACCAGCAAGGGGAATACGGGGACTGATCTTCGCCGCCGCAGCACCATCCCGCCCACCACGGCGAGCGCGCCGAGGGCCCAGAAGGAGAACCAGGAGAACCGGGCCATCCCGACCCCGCGACCTTCGATGATGCCGTCGATCCGCATCTGCAGCCCCGGGTGGTAGAGGCCGACGATCGCCCCCAACCGTGCCGCCACGACCCGAGGCACGTCTCCGAGGTGGTCGCCGATGTAGTCGAGGGCAGCCGCGCGGTACACGGCGTCCTGCTCGGACTGGTCCATGCCCGGTCGGACCGACCGCACCTCGATCTGTTTGGTGCACTCGATGGAGAAGTAGCTGATGTGATGGGACTGCCAGATCTGATCGCAGTTGGCCGACGACAGCAACGGACCGAACTGCGTGCTCAACAACTCCGGCTTCTCGAACCGGGTGAGATTGAACACCAGCCACGGGGCCATGACCACCAGCGCCGCCAGCGCGCCGGCGCCGATGGCGATGCCGCGCTCGCGGCGGCGTTCCCCCGGAACCAGCAGGGCGAGCGGTACGACCATGAGCGGGACGATCAGGATCAGCTCGGACCGGCTCAGTGCGCCGGCCCCGCTCGCGACCCCGACCAGCGCCAACCGCCACCACCGCGGTTCGTGCCAGTACCGATAGGCGAAGAGCATCGCCAGGGCCGTCGCGAAGATCGCCATCGACTCGGCCATCAGCGACCCGTCCGGGATCCACAGGTTCGGATAGGTGGCGGCGAGCACCGCCGCGACGATCCCGACCCGGGGCCCACCGATCTCGCGCCCGGCGAGGCCGACGACGACCACCGTGGCGGTGCCGAGCACCGCCGACCAGACGAGGTGGGCGAGCGTGCTGGTGAAGCCGAACCATGACGCCACCGAGAGGTAGACGAGATAGAGCGGGGGGTGCTCACCCGCCTGCACCACCCGGTCCGGGAAGAACGGGGAGACGAACCCCTTGCCGTCGGCCAGGACGTTCGCACCGAGGTGGTAGAAGCGGGCGTCGCCGCCGAAGTCGATGTCCTGGCGCGACACGAGGATGTAGGTCAACCGGATCGCGAACCCGCCCACGGCGACCGCGACGAGCGCCCACCAGAACCATCGGGCCGAGGGGGAACGCGTCATGGAGGGCCGATCGTAGGCGGCGGACCTGCGGGAACGGATCCGGTCCATTTCAGAAACGCGGCGCGAAATGCCGATACCAGCTCCATGCGGAGTCGGTGGATCGGTGCACGTGTCGGTATTGCCATCGCGGCGATGAGCCTGGTTGCCTGCGGACCGATCGTCGTTGCCGACGCAGCGCTGACCGTCGCCGCGCCGACCTCGATCCCATCCGACTGCTCGCGCGACGTCACGGCCGCGTTGAACACCTGGATCGCGTCGGTGCCGGACAACGCGACGCTGAGCTTCGCACCGAATGGTTGCTATCGCGTCGACGGCACGCTGCTCGTCGTCGACCGCGTCGGTCTGGTGTTCGAGGGGAACCACGCCACGTTCCGGGCGGTCACCGACGGGTCGGAGTTGGGCAACACGACGAAGATCCGCATGCGGTCGATGTGGCAGTTCGGTGGCGGATCCCACATCACCGTGCGCAACCTCGTGGTGATCGGCGCCAACCCCGCGGCCGGACGCGGTGACGCGGCCTACCAGCCGCGCTTCGAGGCCCAGCACGGCTTCCTCATCCAGGGACCGAGCTCGATGCTCGTCGAACGCGTGACGATGTCGGACGTCTACGGCGACTTCGTCTTCGTGGGCGCCGGCACCGATGGCCTGACCGTTCGGGACTCCGTCTTCACTCGCAACGGTCGCCAGGGTTGGACCATCAACGGATCGAACATCACGTTCGAACGCAACTCGATCAGCGAGACCCGACGCGCCACCATCAACATGGAACCGACGTACCCGACGTGGGCATCCAAGAACGTGATGATCCGCGACAACGACATCGGCAAGGGTCGGCTCTTCTTCTTCTCGAGCGTCGGAGCCCCGTTCGCACCGATGGAGAACATCAACATCGTCGGCAACCGGCTGCACGGCAAGGTCATGCAGATCTACGTGGTCGGTGCCGTCGGAGCCCGGGGGAACTATCACGTCCTGAACAACACGTCCGACGGGATCACGAGCGGCTTCGGGGCCACGATGGTGTTCCGCAACGTCAACGACATCGAGGTGCGCAACAACGTCCAGCGACTCCAGCCGAGCCACTGGCTCGCCGGCGTATCCATCATGGGCGCGACCCACACCGTCGTCAGCGGCAACAACTTCCGGGGCGGCAAGGCCGCAGTCCTCGACCGGGGAGGCAACGTCGACATCTCCCAGTCGAACAACATCGTCGGCGCACCACCGTTCACCGCCGCGAGTTCGACGGTCCCCGGGCCGACACTCGCACCGGCCACCCGGGCCGAGGGCGCGATCGGAGCCAAGGCCTAGGAACCCGGGGAGGCCGGTCCCCCGGACGAGTGCCGGAACCGGGAGACGCCCTTGTAGCGTCGCCCGCCGTGACTGCCACCCTCGATCGCGTCGCCATGCGGGACGGGCTTCGGGCGCTGCGCACGCGCCGCCGGGTGCAGCGGCTCCGTCACCTCGACTGGGTCGATGCCCTCTACCGCGCCTACGTCGTGGGCATCTCGTCCATCGCTGCGCTGATGACGCTGGCGTTCGTCGTCGGTGATACCGCCGCCGGACGTGCGACCGTCGACGCGGTACGCGACCACGGACCGGCGGTGGTCGGCGTCGTCGCAGCCCTCGCCATCGCGCTCGGATTGCGGTCCGGCTCCCACGGGGGACCACTCGCGTTCGAATCGGCCGACGTCCAGAACGTGCTGCTCGCGCCGATCGACCGCGGCATCGTCGTGCGCGGCGCCGCGTATCGCCAGCTGCGCGGGGTGATCTCGAGCGGCATCGTCGTCGGCGCGATCGTCGGCGTCGTGACGGCCCCGCGCCTCGGCGGCGCGCACCCGAACCTCGCGTCCTGGGTGTTCACCGGCATCGGGTTCGGCGTGGCGCTCGCGTTGGCGACTTGGGGCAGCGCACTACTGGCCGGAGTCCTGCGGCTCGGTCAGCTCGCGGCCCTACTCATCGGCGGCGTCCTCGTGCTGTGGTCGGGGCTCGACATCGCCGTCGACATTTCCAGCTCGCCGCCGACCTGGCTCGGCCATCTCGCCCTCCTGCCTCTCGACGCGAACCCACTCGCCGCCGCGGGGGTCGCCGCCGTGGGCGCCGTGATCGCCGTCGGCCTGGCCCGTGCTGACCGCGTCTCACTGGAACCGGCGCTGCACCGGGCCCAACTGGTCCGGGCCTTGCGTTTCGCGGCGACGATCCAGGATCTGCGGGCCGTCATCACGCTGCGGCGGCAGCTCTCCCACGAGATCGCTCGCTCCCGGCCCTGGATCCGGCTGCGACCGGCCACCCCCACCGGCCGGGCCGGCTGGCGACGCGACTGGCACGGCATCCTGCGGTGGCCGGGGTCGCGGGTCGTCCGGGTCCTGGTCCTGACCCTCGTGGCCGGTGCCTCGTGCGCCGCGGCGCTGATGGGCACCACCCCGTTGTTTGCGGTCGCGGGAATCGCCGCCTACCTCGTCGCGCTCGACGCGGTCGAAGGTCTCGCCCAGGAGTACGACCATCCCGACCGCGGCTCGGGCTTCCCCACGGTGCCGGGCGACCTCGCGCTCGGGCACCTGTACGCGCCCGCGGTGCTCATGGCCGTCCTCGGCGCGACCGGCGCCGGCGCCGCCGCGATCACGAACCAGTTCGGATCACCCGCCGCGGGCACGCACGCGATCTCCCCGATCGTCGCGGCCATCGTCGTCGTGACCGTCGCCGTCGCGGGCCCCGCGGCGGCGGCCATCGGGGCCTACCTCGGTCGACCGGACCGCAACATGTCGACCGGGCTGGTCCATCCCGGTCTCCTCGTCGCCCAGCAGGTCGCGCCGCTGGTCATCGTCACACTGGCGTTCCTGCCGCTCCTGGTGGCGCGCGAGACGAGCCCGCCGTCGGATCCCGTCGCCAACGCGATCACCGCGGCGACGCCGGCACTCGTGATCGCCTTCGGCATCGTCACCTTCCTGCGCAGCCAACGATCGGACGTCTCGTGAGCCCTGCCCTCGTCGCCCGCAAGGTCGAGAAGCGCTACGACGAACTCGTCGCGCTCCACGGCCTGAGCCTCACCGCGCAGCCCGGCGAGCTCATCGCGCTCGTCGGCCACAACGGTTCGGGCAAGTCCACCTTCCTCCGCATGGCGGCCGGGCTCCTCGATCCCACTGGCGGCGAGATCACGATCGCCGGCGCGTCGGCCGGCAGTATCGACGCGCGGGCCGAGTTGTCGTTCATCCCCGACGAGCCCGTGCTCTACGACGACCTCAGCGTCAACGAACACATCGAGTACATCGGCCGTCTCCACGGATACGCCGAATGGCCCGAGGTCGCGGACGCACTCCTCGACACGTTCGGCCTCACCGAACGCGCCGAGGATCTGCCGGCCCGCTTCAGCCGCGGGCTCCGCCAGAAGACCTCGCTCGTGCTCGGCCTCGTCCGACCCTTCTCGGTCCTCACCGTCGACGAGCCCTTCGTCGGACTCGATCCGTCGGGCCAGGCCGCGCTCACCGAGTTGCTCCGAGACGCCGCGGGCAGCGGCGCATGTGTGATCGTCGCGACGCACCAACTCGAGTTCCTCGAACATGCCAGCCGGTGCGTCGGCTTGCGCGACGGCGAGATCGCCTTCGAGGGACCCGTCGACCTCCCGAGGATCCGCACGCTGCTCGGCTGAACGGAGGGCCCATGGTGATCGATGCCGGCGCCACCGGCCGCACCAACGAAGCACCGCGCGCCTCCCGGGTAAACCTGCTCGTCGGCGCCGGACTGGCCGTCGTCGTGTTCCTCGTGGTGCTGGCCGACGGCCACCCGTCACTCCTCCACCCACCGCCCGCGGCCGGTGACTTCTACGACGTCCAGGCTCGCAGCCTGCTGCACGGTCACTGGGACGTTCCCCGCGCGTCGCTCGCCGTCGAGGGCTTCGAGCACGATGGAAAGGTCTACGAGTACTTCGGCCCACTCCCCGCCGTGCTGCGGATGCCCGTCATCGCGGTCACCGACCGTCTCGACGGTCGGCTCGGCCAGATCTCGATGCTGCTCGCGTTCGGCGTCGCGCTGGTG
Source organism: uncultured Bifidobacteriaceae bacterium (assembly GCA_964544295.1). Classification (GTDB taxonomy): domain Bacteria; phylum Actinomycetota; class Acidimicrobiia; order IMCC26256; family JAENVU01; genus JAENVU01. The sequence continues at coordinate 38,770 of CAZJBJ010000006.1, read as the reverse complement.
TTCACCGCGAGGTTGCTGGCGCGCATCCGGCCTTTGGTCCTCGGCAACCGGCCGACGACCCGGGCGGAACGCCTGGCCGGGGGCATCTTCATCGCCGCGGTGGGCACCGGCTCGGTCCTCGTCTTCCTCGCGAGCCGATCGTGGGTGTATCACGAGGCGGAGTTGTGGGGTGCCGCGCTCGCACTGGGTGCGATCGAGTTCGTGATCGCGTTCACCGTTGACCCCACGCGCCGGCACCTGATCGTCGCGTCGGCGTTGATCGCCGCCACGCTGCTGAGCCGAGGGTCGGTCGGGATCGGTCCGTTCGTCGCCCTCGGGCTCGTCTTCCTGGCGCGCTTCTGGCCCTCGACGCGCCGACTCCTCGGTATCGGTGAGCCGGAGGGCACGGTGGTCGGTCATCTCGCCGTGGCCCTTGCCCTGGTCGTTCCGATCGCGCTCTACGCCTACGTGAACTACGCCAAGTTCGGCACGCTCTTTTCGCTGCCCTTCAACGCCCAGCTGTCGACCGACGTGTTTCCCGACAGTCGCGACGTCCTCGCCGCGAATGGCGGCTCGATGTTCAACCCCTCGCTCATCCCGACCACGGCGTGGCAGTACCTCGGCCTCAAGCCTCCCCAACTGGTTCCGCTGTTTCCGTGGATCACCTTCGGCGACCCGGCGCACACGTTCGGCGGTCATCGCACCGCCTGGACCTGGACGACGAGCCTCCCGACGACGATGCCGTTCCTCACCCTGCTCGGCTTCATCGGCGCGTGCAACGTCGCACGCCGGTCGCGGCCGGGTCGCGCGTCACTCGCGCCCGTGCGCGCGGTCACCGTCGGCGCCTTGCTCGCCACCCTGCCGACGCTCTCGTACGCGTACATCGCCCATCGCTACCTGTCCGACCTCGTGCCCGTGGTGGTGCTGCTCGCCATCGTCGGGATGTTCGTCGTGCTCCGGTGGCTGCGTCCCGGGGAACGGCCGACGGGTTCAGGCCGGAGGCGAGCAGTCGTCGCCACGCTGGTCGGGCTGCTCGCGTTCTCGATCTGGTGCAACGTCGGCCTCGGCGTCATGTACGGGCGCCTGCTCGACGGCAACGTCACGGTGGCCGACCGCACCGCGTTCGTCGGTTTTCAGTACCGCCTCGCCGAACGGCTGGGGCTCGGCACCCCGCGGTTGATCCGCGGGAGCACACTCCCCGCACCGGTTCGCGACACGGTCTTCGTGCAAGGCCCGTGCGCCGGCCTGTACTGGTCCGACGGCCTGACGTGGACCGCGCTCGAAGGCGGCGAGGCCACCGGCAACTTCCGGTTGCGAGTTCGCTTCCCGACCGGACCAACCGGCTGGGAACCGCTCGTCGTGAGCCGGGGCCGCACCCGGGCGCAATGGATCGGGGTCCGGGTCCGGCCCGACGGCCGCGTGCAGTTCGCGCTCGACGGCGTCTTCGCCAACCGGGCCGTACACATCGACGACCGGGCCGCCCACCGCGTCGACGTCCGCATCGACACGTTCCGCACGAGTCGCGATCGGGGCACGGTGGAGGTCACCGTCGACGGGCACCCGGCGTTGGCGATTCGACTCCCCAACGCGATCATTCACGAACGCCTCGACCCGCTCCGCGATGTCACCGTCGGCGCATCGTCGCTCCCGGGCGTACCGACGCGCTTCCGCGGCTCGATCACCCGACTCCGCATTCCGACCCCGCTCTGTACCCGATTGACCGGCGCGTCGACCCTCAGCTCGGCTGCACCCAACACCTGACCCGCGTCAACCCGCGCGTCGCCGGGTTCCCGAACTCCCGGCCGGGTCAGGTTCCACTCGCGGCCGGGAGCACCCGCACCTCGACCCGTTGGTCGAGGCCCGCGTCGTCCACCACCGATAGCAACTCGACCATCGGCTCGCTCGATCGCGAGAAGCGCAGCGCACCGAGTCGACGGAGCTCGTCGAACGCGTCGACGCGAAGGATCCGACACACTGCACCGTCGTCGACCAGCGCTCGCAAGGCTCGCGCCGCGAGGCCCTGCGGGCGGCGCGCCAGGAGGGCGCGTCCGCGAGCGGTGACGGTCGGGGGGTGCTTCCGCACCAACCCGCACGCCTGGGCCCGGATGTCGCGGTAGACGCGCCGGGCGTCGGGCGTGGCCGGCACGGTGGTGGCTGCCACCAGGCGACCGGCCCGGTCGGGCCTGGCTCCGGTCGGAAACTCCACGATCTCGATCCGCCGCCACCGCTGGCCGGCGGGACCATGGGTCGCCGCCAGGTACGGAGCGTCGAACGGCGAGTTCCGGGCGACCCGCAGATCGAAACCGTGCCGCTCGAGTCCCCACAGCACACCGGAACCGAGTCCTTGGACCCGTTGGACCGCCAGGTACGGACCGCGGTCGGACACCTGGTCGCGCGTCTGGTCGACGAGGCTGCGCACCGCCCGGGAATCGTCACGGTCGCGCATCAGTCCGTGCGATCTCCCTGTTGCGCCGAGGAACGCGAAGACCACCAGGACGATCGTCACCGCCACCTCCACCCAGCGCCAGGGAGCGGCCGTGTGCTCGCGGCGCCTCCCGTTGCGCCGCGCCGCGAGCTCGCGGCCGGCCTCGATCACGACCGCCACGAACCCGATCCATGCGAACAGGCTCACCACCCACAGGCTCCAGGTGCGGTAACCGGCCACGCCGAAGGTCACGGGAAGCCGCCCGACGACGATGCCGGCACCGATCACCCCGAAGACCGCGGTGCCGAGGAGCGCCCGCAACGTCGGTCGGCGGCGCCAACTCCACACCAGGCCGATCCCGACCACCGCGCCGACCGCCAGTCCCGTGACCGTCGCGAGCGCGGAGCCGTCCGCCACGTGCCGACTCACGTCCAGTCCCGACGACGGCGACGTCCACACCGGCGGAATCCCGATCGACCACGCAACCGCGTTGAACGCGCGCCGAACGCCGACGTGCTGCCCGCTCTCGCCGAAGCCGTTCGTGAGCACGGCCGAGATGTTGCCGGGTTGATGGGTGAGCTCGTGGACGATCGGTCCGCTCCAGACCACGAGCAACACGCCGAGGGCGACCAGGGCGAGCCGTCGGCGTCGCCGCACCGGCGGTCGAGTGTCGTCGCCCGCAGGAGTGGCGCCGTCCAACTCGATCCGTCGCCGCGCCCGGCCGGTGACGAACCACCCGATCATCGACCACACGACCAGGAGTCCCACGAGCGGCGTGTAGAGGATGTTGCCCTGCACGACGAAGCTCGCCGTGAACGCCATCGGGACCAACGCGAGGTCGTCGCCGTCGGCGATCGACCACGCGAGCACGAAGGTCGCCACCAGCGGCAGCAACGCGATCGCCGGGTTCCACACGCTCGACAGCAGGTCCCGCCCCAGGGACCAGTTGAGGATGGCGACCCCGGTGAGGATCGCAAGCGCGCCGAGCCGGCCCGCCCGGCGGGCCGCAAACCACGCGATCAGGCCGAGCATGACGAACTGCAGGGTGAGGAGCGCGAGTTGCATTCCCACCGGGGACGCGGACCCGATCCGTTCCGGGATCGCGAAGAGCCAGAACAGCATCGGGCCCCAATGATGAGCGGTGCTGTCGCCACCGCCGACGGTCGACGGCATCCCGAGCAACGGCGAATGTGTGGTGAACACGTCACGGCTCAGCCACGCGATCGCCGCATCGTCACCCTGGGGTTGCCACTGCGAAGCGATGCGATGCCCGACCCCGGCAATGACCGCGGCACCCGCGACGAAGGGCAGCACCCACCACCAACCGGCCATGGCGCGGCTCACACTGGGTCCGATCGGGTCCGACCCCGACGGGAGTCCCCCCGACTCCGGCATGCGAACACCGTACCGGCGGGCCGCCGCGGCCGGTGGCCGGGGACTTCGCCGAAACCCGGTCGCCCGGATCACACCGACCTGTCAGCATGAGCACATGCACTCGGGGGACGTCGTGCTCGACGCGCGCGGATTGGTCAAGGATTACCGCCGGGCCCGCGCGGTCGACGGCGTCGACGTCACGGTGCACACCGGTGAGCGGGTCGCGCTGCTCGGCCCGAACGGTGCCGGCAAGACCACCACCCTCCTGATGATCCTCGGCGTCGTCGCGCCGGATGCGGGCACCGTCGAGATCTGTGGTCGTCCGGTCGCCCACGACCGCACGCATGCGGCCGAGGAGGTCGGATTCGCGGCCGGGTACCTGCCCCTCGCGGAACGGTTGCGCGTGCGCGAGTACCTGACCCTGTACGGCAACCTGTACGGGCTCCCCGATCCGCGACCGATGATCGAGGCCGGACTCGCGCGGTTCCGGGTCGAGCACCTGGCCGACGCCATGGGTACCGAGCTCTCCTCTGGTCAGCGGACGTTGATCGGCATCGTGCGGGCCACGCTGCACCGGCCGCGACTGCTCGTACTCGACGAGCCGACCGCGTCCCTCGATCCCGACGTGGCGCGCCGCGTGCGCGAAGGGCTGCGCGCGATCTGCGACGAGGACGGCACCGCGCTCCTCGTCACTTCGCACGACATGGCCGAGGTGCAACGACTCTGCGAGCGGGTCATCTTCATCTCGAGCGGTCGGATCGCCGCCGACGGCACCCCGGCCGAGGTCGCCGAGCGGTTCGGCCGCGAGGACCTCGAAGGTGTGTTCCTCCACCTGGCGGAGGAGCGATGACGACCCCGGAATCGCCGTCGACCGCGGCCCCGCCGACCCGCCTGCACGGCGCACCACTGGTCTGGCTGCGCATGCGGGCGATCGCGCGGCGGCACGCCTACGTGCTCGCGCGCAGCCCGCATCGCCTGTTCGACGTGACCCTGTGGCCGCTCGTCGACGCGCTGCTCTTCGGTGCGTTGGCGACCTACGTCGGCGGCGGGAACGCCGCCGGCGGCGGCCGCGCGGCCGGCTACCTCGTCGCCGGGATCGTGCTCTGGCACGTCGTGTACCAGTCACAGATCTCGGTCAGCACCGGGCTCCTCGAGGAAACGTGGAGTCGCAACCTGTTGAACGTGATGGTGACACCGCTGCGCGAGGTCGAGTACGTCGGCGGGGTCGCACTGTTCGGGATGCTGAAGCTCGCGATGGGCGTCGGCGTCGTGGCCGTCGGCGCGTTCGTGTTCACCGCGTTCGACGTCACCTCGCTCGGCATGGGGCTCGTCCCCATCGCCGCGATCCTCCTCTTCGTCGGGTGGACCATCGCGCTGTTCGTGATCGGCGTGGTCCTCCGGTTCGGTTCCGGCGCCGAGGCCCTCGCCTGGGGCGTGATGTTCGTCGTCATGCCGCTCTCGGGCATCTTCTATCCGGTCGAGTCGTTGCCGGGCGCGCTCCAACCCGTCGCCCAGTTACTGCCGACGACGCACGCCTTCGCCGCGTTGCGCGGCCTCGTCGACGGTCACCCGCTCGACTGGACCCAGATCGGCATCGCCGCCGCCTCGACCGTGGCGTTCGCGATCGTGGCCATGGCGTTCCTCGTCCGCATGCTGCGGATCTTCCGCCGTCGCGGCTACATCACGCGGTTCACCTGATCGCCCGATGGTCCCGGCGCCCCGGCGCACGGGTGCCACACTGGAGGTCGGTCGCCGAGGCTCTGGGGGTGTCGGATGGCGCCGGTCGTGATCGGAATCCTCGTCGCCTACGCCGTGACCTATCCGGTGTTCGCCTGGACCTACACCGAGCTGCGGCGCTACCCCCGCCACATGTGGACCGGCTTCGGCCGTCCCTACCCGTGGCGCCAGGCGACGATCATCGGGTACGCGCTCGGTGGGATCCCCGTCATCATCGTCGCCCTCGCCTGGCGGGCGTCGCCCACCCGCGCCGGTCTCCGTGAACTGGCCGCCCGGGCCCGCCACGCCACCGACGGGTCTGAGCCGCAGCCACGCACGTAGGGTGCTCACACTGGGCGAGCAGGGGGCGGCATGTCGTCCTTGCGGGCGTCCTGGCCGAGGCCCGGCTTCATCACATACCGGCCGGGCCGAGCATCTCGATCAGCTCGCCGGCTCGACGTTCGATGTTGGCATAGCCCTGGTCGGCAGCGAGTTGTCGCGTGTCGAGGAGCAGTTCGCGGGCCCGGGCGGTATCGGCAGGCGTCGCTCGCTCCATGAGCGTCGCCCCCCAGAGCAGGCCGGTGCGCGCTGCGAAGAATCTGGCACCGACGCGGGCACTGAAGGCGGCCGATGCCGCGAAGTAGGAGTCGGCCTCAGCCTGCCGACCGAGCACCGTTGCGAGACCACCCAGGGCATGACTCACCGGGCCCTCGACGAGGGAACCCGTGTGCGACAGCTGATCGGCGAAGGGTGAGAGGTGATCGAACAGCAGGGCGGCCGCGCCGGCGTCGCCGGTGGCGATGGCCGCATCGGCGAAGTTCACCATGTGGGTCAGCCACATCGCGTTGGCGGGGAGGTCGAATCCGGTCGCCGCCATTCGGTCGAGCACCTCGCGAGCCGCCCGGAGGTCGCCGCTCTCGGCGTATGCCAGCGCGAGCGAGGAGGCCAACGTATCGGCCGAGACGTCCGACGCCATCTGCTCGATCATGGGGATCAAGTCGCCGAGCGTTCCTCGCTGCAGGCACACCACCGAAAGGCACGCTCCGAAGAACATCGTCGAGTCCGGTTGACCACACTCGGTACCGATTCGGTGGGCTTCCGATGCGAGATCTTCGGCGCGTTGCGTATCGCCCGCGACCAGTGCCTGGAGCGCGAGGTCGAACGTGCAGGTCCAGTGGAACATCGGCTGATCGATCTGGCGGGCCAACGCTTCGATCCGCTCGTAGCACCGGTTCGCTTCGTCCACATCCATGGCCCGAAGGGCGACGATGCTCCTCCAGTGCGCGGCGAAGAACACCAGCACCGGGTCCTGGAGCCGTTCCGCCCGCGCCATCGCCTCGGCCGACCACGCCAACGACTGATCGAGGAACTGCGGCACCAGTAGCGGAAGGATCACGAGGTTGAGGACCCGCACCAGGACCGCGTCGTCGTCAGCTGCCTGCGCGAGCGACACCGCCTCGGCGGCCAGCGACTGTCGACGTTCCAGGGTGCTGCCGTAGGTGAGCTCGGAACACAGGGTCGCGAGCACGAGGGCGCGATCCGCCCCATCCGGACCGAGTCGGGCCAGCGCGAGTTCGAGGACGTCGATCTTCTCGGCGTCGACGTCGCCGACGGTCGAGAACCATCCCCGGTTGTTGGCGAGGGCGGCCGCAACGAGCCGCTCGGTGTCCCCGTACGCGGCCGCCTGCGTCGCCGCGTCGAGCAGCGTCGAGCGAAACGACGATTCGCCGGTCTGGCGCTGCGCGGTACCGAGGCCAATCGCCAGGTCGATGTCGCGCAGCCCGACGGTCTCATCGTCGCTGGGGCGGGAATGGAGGCTGAGCTCGATGGCGTGCTCGTAGTGCCGCAACGCATCGGCGGGCGCGAGCGCAGCCAACGCGACGTCGCCCGCGAGCTTCGAGTAGTGGATCGCCTTGTCGACATCGGACGGCTGGGTCGCGCTCGTCCAGTGCCGGGCCAGCTCGCTGACCCGGGTGTCCGGCCGATCACCGCAGATGTCTTCCAACGCCTGGGCGATCCGGCGGTGGGCCCGGGCGCGCCGGTTCGGCCCGAGATCGTCGTACAGGGTGCGCTGGATCAGGGCCTGGGCGAAGCTGAACGTTCCCGAGGTGTCGGCGGGCTCCCGGACGAGCGACGCGGTCGCGGCCGCCTCGAGAATGTCGAGCAGTTCGTCCTCGGTCGTCTGGGTCACCGCAGCCAGGACGTCGAGATCGAAGTCCCGCCCGATGACCGCCGCCATCGACAGGACGCGCTCGGCGTCGGCGCCCAGCCGCACGACCCGGCTCCCGATCACCTCCCGCACGCTGTCCGGCATCGCCATCTGCTCGAGCGAGACCTCGACCGCCCACGATCCGTCGTCACGTTGGGACACCGCGCCCGTCTCCCACAGGTGACGCAACAGCTCACTCACGAAGAACGGATTGCCGTCCGTCTCTCGACGCACGGCGTGGGCCAGCGTCACTCCCGTCTGGTCGAGCGACGCCCCGGCTGCGCCTTCGATGAGTTCGACGACGCACGAATCGTCGAGACCGCCCAGCGCCACCCGACCGATGCCGGCGGTACGGCGGAGTCCGCCGAGCGTCTCGCGCAGCGCATGCGCCTGCGAAAGGTCGTTGTCCCGGAACGTGGCGAGCACCAGCAGCCGCATGTCCTGTTCGGTCGTCGCCAAGTGTCGCAGCAGCTGGAGACTCGCCTTGTCGGCCCACTGCAGATCGTCGAGGACCATCACGATCGGGCGCTCCGCCGACGCCGCCGCGATGAGTCCGACGGCGGCGGCGAACAGCAGGTAGCGCTCGGTGTCGGGGTCGGAGGCCTTCGACGCCGGGAGGTCCGGGAACCGTTGTCCGAGGGCCGGAACGAGCGTGACGAGTTCGGAGCCGTACGCCTCCACGTGGGCGGCCAGTTCGGCTTCGGTCGCGTTCGTCACGAAGTGGCCGAGCGCTTCGGCGAACAGCCGGTACGGGGTGGCGAGGTCTTCTTCGCAGTGACCGAAGAGCACGCTCGCCCCGTCGTCGAACGCGGCCCGCGCCGCCCGGGCGGCGAGCGTCGTCTTGCCCTGACCGGCCTCGCCCGACAGCAACACGAACTCGCGTCCCTCGCCGTTCGCCACGCGCTTGGCCGACTGCGCGATCGACTCGAACTCGGCCTCGCGGCCGACGAAACCGAACGCGAGCGGGACGGACAGGCGCCCGGGGAACGGGATCGCGGCTGCGCCCGACGGCGCGAGCGGCTCCCACACCACCTCGACGGTCTCGACCGGCTCGGGCAGGCCCTTCAGTTCCAGCGCTCCGAAGGCGCGGCAGACCTGGCGGTTCCGACGGCCGGCCATCGCCGGCAACAGGGCGGCCGCGAGGATCTGGCCGTCGGCACACTGTGCGCACAGGCGGGCCGCCTCCACCACCGGGTCCCCGAAGTAGTCGTCGGCTTCGCGCGTGACCTCGCCGCCGCTGATCCCGATCCGGAGTCCCACCCGGTGATCGACACCGCGGTTCTCGCGTTCGGTGCCCTGCTGCATGAGCACCGCACACTCGAGCGCGGCGGATGCCGACCCGAAGACCACCATCACGCCGTCACCGAGATTCTTGACCTCGGTGCCGTCGGTGGCGGCGATCGCCTGGCGCAGCACCGCGAAGTGACGCCGGCGGACGTCGTCGGCCGTCTCGGCCGTGACGCGCTGCGACAGCTCCGTCGAACCAACGACGTCGGTGAACAGGATCGCGACGTTCGCGATGCTCATCGATCAGCCGGCGGGCTTCGCCATCGCGAGCGTGAGCTGTTGGGTCGCCGCGTGGCGTGACGCGCCGTCGGGCGTGGGGAACATCAACCCGACGTACAGGTACAGGTACATGGCCAAGGCGGCCGCGGTGAGCGGGCGCGCCGGCATCGGGTAGACCACTCCGAACGCGTAGTTGGCGATGACCATCGCGGAGACCAGCGCGCCCTCGACCGAATCCATCGTGGTGTTGTTGCCCGCGAAATACAGGTTCGCGCCGGTGTTCGGAAGGTGGGAGACACCTCCGTTGATGCCGCCGGCGCCCTGCGCGACGTAGACGTTCTTCGTGGATCCCTTCATCGAGTCCGGGAGCCACAGACCGTGCGTGAACTCCTTAACCTTCAGCGGATTACTCGGAACCTTCGGTGCATCGGCGGGTGGTCCGTACATCGTCACGTACAGCTGCTTCGCCTTCGGGTCCTGGTGCACGTTCTCCACCAGGTAAGTCGCGTACGTGGTGTCGGTGTTGTAGGGCATGCCTCCCTGGGCACCCTCGGTGGAGTAGTACGCGGTGAACTGGGCGACTTCCTTCTGCAAGCCGACGAGATCGGGCGACAGGACGGTCTCGTCGGCGTGGATGTAGCAGGTGCCCTGTTGGAGGACGTCCCAACGTTGGGTCGACAACGGGTCGGCGTAGTGCGCGTTCCACGCTGCGGTGTTGTTGGCGTTGTCGAGCAGCGACGCGTTCGTCGCCATGTCGGTCGTGAGCACGACCTTGTCGTAGGCGACCGCGTCGGAGAGGTCCGGGTTGCACGACACGAACACCTTGCCGTTCGGGTCGTTCGGATCGAGCCACACACCGCACGCTCGCGTCGATCCGACAACGGTGACGGACATCGCACCCTTGGCGACGGTCAACATCGTCTCGACCCACGAACGCGACCCCTGCGTCCATCGTTGCCAGCCGGTTCCCGGCTTCGTGAAGGCGCCCATCGGACCAGGGAACAGCGGCATCTTGGCGAACAGCGGCAGGATGTCGGCGAGCATCACCGACGGCAGCTTCGGCGCTCCGTACCCGTTGATGATCGACAGGTACGGGTCGAGGAAGTAGGCGATGAAGTCGTCTTTGTCGGTGAGGCCGTTCGGCTGCGGATCATCGAGCCAGTCCTGCATCGACTCGAGCGCGCCACGCGGGTGGAGCACCATCGAGTTCATGTACTCCTCGAAGTTGGCGCAGTCGGCCGACATGCCCGCGCGCTGATACAGCGCGAACAGTTCGCCGGACTGATACTCCGGGAAGTTCCCCCAGTTCATCGGCTGGCCGTCGACGCGTGGGAACCCGCACGAGATCGTCAACGGCGCAGCATCGGCAACCGGCGCGGTCTGGGTGAACGGGGACTCCGAGCACATGAGGGAGACGTTCGGATTGATCAGCGGCGAGACGTACTGCACGCCGATGTCGACGGGGATGGAGGCGCCGGTGGCGGGGTTGGTCACGTCGTAGGTCGCGCAATGACCACCGACGACGTCTTCGTCGTGGATGATCGTGACCTGCCACTCAGCCGCGACCTTCGGATCCTGGGCCAGGGTCCAGGCGAGGCCGACACCCGCGGGCCCTCCGCCGACGATGCACAGTGTCTTCGTCACCCGACCCTCCCCATGCCACTTCTGCCCGCCGGACCCTAGCGGGAGGCCCGCCGCACGTCACGTCTCGCGCAGCCGGTTGGGAACTCCACGTGGATGCCGTGCGCGGCCTGCCACGCATGGTCGAGTTGGTCGCACGCCCCCGCGTGGCACGGCCTCCGTGGACGGTCAGCCGGTCTCGGACATCGGTGCTGCGACCGGTTTCGATTCGGCCGAGCCCTTCTGGCGCAGCACGACGGTGAGACCGACGATCGCTCCCACCGCGAGGAACTCGCTCTGCCAGTTCTGGAACGACTGGAACCAGAACGAACTCGACTGCATGAAGGTCCACGTCGACACCAGGCGTTCGTGGTGGGAGCGCGCCTCCGCGTTGTACTCCGCGGTCCCTCCGAGCGCGTGCCCGAGCACCGATCCGAGGAACAACACGCCGAAGGCGATCACGAGCGAGTTCTCGTAGAGCCGCAGCCAGACGCCACCGCGTCGCACTGGCCATGGTGCTTCGGGGTCGGCACGATGGGAGCTGGGGTCGGTGTCGACGTCGTCGCCGTCGGGATCCTTCGACTCCGCCGAACCGCGCTGCACGAACCAGATCGTGAGCACGATGTACGAAGCCATCTGGAGGAACTCGCTCTCCCAGTTCTCGAACGTCGCCTCGGCGAAGTGTCCGGTCGTGAGGTACTCGACGAACGTGATCCCGTGCTCCTGATGGGAACGCGCGTCGTTGTCGTGCTCGCGCCAGCCCGTCAGGATCTGGCCCAGGAACAGCACGAGAAATATCCCGGCGCAGACCCATCCGAGCACGTTGCGTCGAGGCCGTCCCGACGACGATGGCCGATTCCCGCTCGTCTCGGTCAGGCGCGCGTTGACGTCGGTGCTCTGCATCAGGTCCACGTCCATACCCCCGTGAGACGGAGAACGGGCCCCGGGCGTCGCGCCCGCGGCCCGTTCACATCCTCGTCGTCGTTCCTTCGCGTTACCGCGTGAGGCCGACGTGTCCCGAACGTCGGGTCACGGCCCGGTACACGAGCAGTGCGATCACGGCGCCGAGGATCGAGCCGATGACGCCCGAAGCCTGGAGCGCGCCCTCGGCGAGGTCGTGGCCGAACAGCGCCCAGCCGAGGAACCCACCGATGAACGAACCGACGATGCCCAGCACGATCGTGGCCCCGACACTCATGGGATCCGGTCCGGGCACGAGCAACCGAGCGAGGAATCCGGCGACGACGCCGATGACGAGCAGGTACAGCAGAAAACCGATCATGAGTCCTCCAGTTGTCGAACACCCCGGTCGGGTGCGGCCCTTGCGTCCACCGCTGATCTACCCGGGGATCGGAACCCGTAAACCGCGACTTCGACACTCCGGGGTTCCAGGATCGGCGCTCGAGTTCGCGCCGTCCACGTCCCGGAACGCGGTCGGCCGGTATGGTCCGCAGGTGACCGACGACCGCAGCGGCGACGACGTCCCCACGCTCTACGAGGGGCTGATCACCACCCGCGCCATCCGGCGCTACCGACCCGACGACATCCCCGACGACGCTCTCAATGCGATGCTGTTCGCGGCCACCCGCGCACCGTCGGGTCACAACCGGCAACCGTTCCGGTTCGTCGTCGTGCGGCGGACCCCCGAGACCTCCGAGCTCCGCGCGGTCCTCACCCGCGCGTATCAGGAGGCGTGGTCATCGAGCCGGGACGAGCCCGACGATGCCGACACCAGCCGACGGGCCCGCATGGCTCGGACGATGAGCCATTTCGTCGACCACATCGGCGAGGCACCGGTCATCGTCTTCGCCTGCCTCGATCAGGACGTCCGCGCCGCCGACCTCTCCGCCGGCGCCTCGGTATTCCCGGCCTGCCAGAACCTGCTTCTCGCCGCCCGGGCCCTGGGCTATGGCGGCGTCATGACCAACTGGCATCACCGGGCGGCCGACAGGCTCGCCGCGCTGCTCGGCATGCCCGACCACGCCACGATCGCCGCGACGATCCCGCTCGGACGACCGGTGGGCGGGCACGGCCCGGTCCGGCGGCTCCCGCTCCCCCAGCTGGTGTTCCAGGACCGGTGGGGCGAGCCGGCACCCTGGGCGGTCGATCCACCCGGCACCCGATACACCGGCGGCTGAGCCTCCCGCATCGCCGCCGACGAGACCTGGGACTTTGGTGCGCTCGGAGAGATTCGAACTCCCAACCTTCTGATCCGTAGGCGATGACGACGGGTCCGTCTGCTGGTGTCGGATGCCGTTGTAGCAGGTCAGGTGGGGTGCGCGGTCCGGCGGCTGTTGCCGAATCCGGCCACGTGACGCCTGGTGGATTGCCAAAGTGATTGCCAAGCTCAGCCGCAAGGACCGGTGCTGCAGCCAGAGCCCGACCAGGAGATCGATCAGACTTCGTCAACCCGAGGCGCCAGGAAGGTGTCTGTACGTGTGATGGGCAGCAGAGCACCACATCAGGACGGCGGCTCGGTTCCGGGAGAGGAGTTGCTCGAGCGACTCTTCCGTGACCACTACACCGCACTGGTTCGACTGGCGTGCTTGCTCGTCGACGATCGAGAGTCCGGCGAGGAGATCGTCCAGGACGCATTCGTTCGGATGCACTCCAACCTGAATCGCGTCAGAGACGTCGACGCGGCCCCGGCCTACCTCCGGTCCATCGTGCTGAACCTGGCCCGCTCACGGCTCCGGCGGCGACGCGTGGCCAAGCGACACCAGGAGGCGCCCGGGGAGTTCAGTGCTTCCCTCGAAGACCTTGCCGCGCTACGGGATGACCAGCGAGAGGTCATCTCGGCACTTCGGTCGCTTCCCGAGCGCCAGCAGCAATGCCTCGTCCTGCGGTACTACGCGGAGCTCTCGGAGGGCGAGATCGCTACCGCGCTCGGCATTTCGACGGGGTCGGTGAAAACACACACGAGCCGCGGTCGCGCCACGCTCGCCGAACGGTTGGAGGCACTCCGATGAACGACATGGACAGCTCAGTCGACGAGCGTCTGCGCGATGCCATCGGCGCGGTCGCGGTTGGAATAGAACCGTCCGCGAGGGCGTGGTCCGAGATCGAGGGTCGCCTTGGGGACGCGCCACACCGTCGCAAGCCGACGACCTGGCGGGTCGCGATCCTCGGACTCGCGTGCGTCGCGCTCGCGGTGTCAGTAACTGCCGCGCTGCTCCTGACGCGAGACGATGCACCATCGAAGCGGAGAGCCGCTCACCCGCGAGAGCCGTCGGTCGTCTGGCAGCGCCAGTTTGCCTCGCCGGTGACACCGAGCTTCCGGCGCTCGGTAGTGCTCGACAGGTCAACCGTCTTCGTGTCGGAGGGTTACGCCGAACCGAGCGCGGTGCGGGCGCTCGACCGCGGGACCGGTGCGACCCGATGGAGCCGGACGTTCCCCTCAGCCGTCTTCATCCAGGGATCAGCCAGCGGTGTCGTGATCGTCGGCGGCTACGACGCCCTCGCCGGCCTCGACGTCGCGACCGGCGCCGTCCGTTGGACGGTCGACCTGCCTGGGGAAGGGCTCGGCGGATACGAGCCGGTCGTGAGCTCCGTTCGGTCTGAGACATCTGCGATCGGGCTCTCCGCCGACAGCGAAGGTGATGTGCGCCCGCCCGTAGTCCTCGGCCTGAACCCGGTATCCGGAAAGATCCGCTGGCGCACCCCACTTGCCGATGGAACCGACCTGACCTTCGCACAACCGCTTGTCGCCAACGACGCCGCCGTGTTCCTGACGACATTGAGCCATCCCGGTAGTGCTCCAGGTAGTGGCGCGTACGCCGTCGATATCGGCGATGGTTCGATCCAATGGGATGTACCCCTCGGCGGGAACCAGGGGTTCGGCGCGGCAAGCGCCGTCGCAACGCCGGGCGCCGTCCACATTCCATCGCAGCTCGGGATCCTCACGGTCGCTTCGAGCGACGGCACCATCGAGTGGCGGTTCCCGGGCACGGGAGCCGCCGCGGTTGCCCACGTCGGCGACGCCCTCGTCGCGCTCGACGGTGGCGCGATCGTCACTCTGGATTCGTCCGACGGCCGCGAGATCGCGCGCACCGCCACGTCCGTGACGGGCCCGCAGCTGCTCGACTCGCTCTCCGGCGGACGCGGCCTGCTCGTGCTCGGGCTGAGCAGCGCTCAGGGTATCGACCTCGGGAGGAACCATCCGCTTTGGTCGATCACCTGGCCAGGTCGCCTGGCAACCATTCCCGTGGAGTCCGGAGGGATGTTGATCAGCTCGACCATGGACGGACGGATCACAGCATTCCGTATCCCTCAAACGTGAAGGCGTGTCGGCAATGCCGGATCTGAGCTGGTGAGCACACCTGAGATGCGCTGAACCGCATATGTCGTAAAGTGCATCCGTGGGGATCCGGTACACCACGAGCGCGCGGTCGTGTGGCTCGGTGGCGACAAGACGGCACTCGGCAACCAGTGGTACCCGGTGAACGTGAACGAAGCCCAGGCTCGACTCGACAGCTATTGCCGCCAGCACAGCGACACATCCCCCATCGTGAAGCGAGGCAACCGATGAGCATCCGCACTGTCCCCACCGACAACGCCAAGGTCGCCGAAGCCACCATCACCGACGAGCAATGGGCGCAGGCCGAGACGGCACCCGAGCGGTTCAAGGCACTGCTCGAAACCAAGCCGCGTGCCAAGGCGCGTTACGACGCAGTGCTGGCGGAGATCAACAGCCGGCAGGCAACGCTGCGTCGGCTCCGCCAGGCGCGGGCACTCACGCAGTCGACCCTCGCCGAGCTGCTCGACATGGACCAATCCGAGGTCTCCCGCCTCGAGCGCCGCAGCGACATGCTCCTGTCGACGCTCCGACGATTCGTCGAGGCAACGGGCGGTGAGATGCACATCGTCGTGAGCTACCCCGATTGTGGACCGGTCGAGCTGCTCGTCAGTGACGCGTGACCGCTCGCCAGCGATGACGGTCATCGAACGCGAGATCCAGCGCATCGACCGGGCAAGGCTGAGCTGGGCACGCCACGGTAGGGCAAGGGGGACCTCATGACATTGGCGTTGGCAGTCATCGGTACGGCGCTCGGGCTGCTCAACACCGGAGTCATGCTGTGGCAGTGGAATCGTTCCGGTCCGACCGTGAACGTAGAACTGCTCGCGGGATGGCAGGTATCCGGGAACGGCATCGCATCGTTCCCTGCGAGTAGTTTCAGTGAGAACCATGCACCCTCAGACGCGGTACAGGCCGTAGTCGTCGTTCAAGTCACGGACAGCGGTCGCAGCGCTATCGACGTGAGGGAGTGGTGGGTCAACGTCGGATCCGCAAAGCTCGGAATGGTTGCGCGGGCTGATCCGGAGGCGATGAAGGCACTCGTGCAGCTCGACCCGATGGCGCTCGCGAGCAACCTCGACGCGTACCTTCTCAACGAGCACAACGAACCCTGTCCATATCGGCTCAACAGCCATGCGACCAAGAGCTGGGTCATGCCGATGGAGCGCATCGCCGAAATCGTCACTGCCACCGTCGGGCAGGCACCGGCCCTCTCGGCGAGCGTCGCTCTTGGCGACGGGAGGACGAAGCGATCGAAGGAGCAAGTGGAACCCGACGCGTTCCACATTCAGCCGGGCACGGAAGGAGCTGATCCCCACCGATAGTTGAGGGCGGAGAATCGCTGGCTGAGACCTCGCACCGCAGAGGACTTCGCTTGTGGCTCAGGCGTTGACTTGCTCATCACGGCGTGCCGATGACCTTCCTTGACCAATGCATCGATGCCGAGCGATCAGAGAGCCTGGCACGCGCCGGGCCGACGCTCCGGGTCACCCCGACGCGCAGCATGTACCCGCTCCTCACTTCCCTACCGTGCGTCCGTAGGTATGTCCGCCGCGAACCTGGTCAGGGTATCGAGGCACGATCGCAGTTCATGGTCCATTAGTGAGCCGAAGCGCCTGCCCGCGTCGTACTGGCCCTCTTCATCATCGTCGAGCTCTGCGACTTCACCGGAGAACCGAACGACCACGCCCCTTGCCTCATTGAGGTGCCTCTGGACCTCCGACAACGACCAGCCGTCCGCCGAATCCATTGGCGTAATGCAGTCGACGAGTTCACTGGTTCGATCAATCAGCAGCACCTGTTCGTCGAAGCTCGTCGCGTCGAGCCGCTCGTAAAGAGTTCTAAGTACATCTAGGGCCTGGCGCGCAATCGGTCTTGCTGACGCGCGTAGGGCTGACCGGCGTGCGGCGTCGACCTCCTCTTCGCGGGCGCGAAGATCCGCTTCGGTCTGCCGCCGGCGCATGATGGGCGGTCTGCCCTTCGAGAACATCGAGGAGCACGCGGTGGCATCCTCGAGCCAGAAGCCGGCGAGCGAGTCGCCCAATCGGACCGAACCGATGTCGACTGGTTCCTCGTACTCGCCGCGTTGCCATCGATGAGCTGCGCGCAGATTTCCTAGCCGAATCGGAATCGAGCGAAACTCATGACCGTCGGGAATCAAGCGGGCGATCAACGCCAGAGCGGAGTCCAGCGCAGTTACCCCGGTCCATTCGTAGGGGTCTGCGTAGTGGCCGAACTCCTCGTTCGCCGACAAGACCGCACGCACATCGCGGAGATCATGTATCAGCAGCTCACGGGTGTCGGGAGGCTCAAGAGGCGGCCACGATGCCACGCTACGCCACGACGTGAGAGCGAACTCGATGACTCCCACGAGAGTATTCAGCTGCGAGAGCTCGGTACCGAACGTGTAATTCCGTCCGTTCGCAAGAGGGCGGCAGCAGTAATCAGTGTGGGCGAGGGACTTCGATGCTGACTGGTTGGCGCCGATGCCCCGCGCGTGACCTTCGGGTATCGCCTCGTCCTCGGTGGTCATTGAACCAAGTCTCGCGCGCTTGTTCCCGCTACGCCGACGGAGACGAAGGCGTTGGCGCGACTGCTGGTGATGGCCGGCTGCTCATCACCGGGCGATACAACGTCCAGGCCATCCGTCTCAGGGCGATCGGACAGCACGTTCAGAACAGCGACGGCGTGGTGACGGACGTCGGTCGGGGTGAGCGTGACTCCGATCTGGACGGTGCAGAACTCGACGGACGCAGAGCCGCGTCGACAACAGACGAGGCGAGGGCGGCCCACACCGCCTCGCGATCGACCCCGAGGCGCTCGGCGAGGTGGGCGATCGGCACGACGATGCGTCGGCGGAGGCGGATGCACGCGAGGTCGCCGGTGCGCACAAGTTCGTAGGCGGTAGAGCGGCCGACGCCCAGGACCTCGGCGGCCTGTTCGACGGTAAGCGTGAGGGGCTGATTCGTTCGCATGCTCCCGTAGGCCTTCGAGGGTGCCGTCTCTTCGCGTCGACGAGTCCACGTAGTCCGGCGCGCTGCGTGGCGAACGGGAGGTCGGGCGGGACGTCCACAGGTTGCCCGAAGGGAAACCTGTCAATGTGTGCGCGCCAGACCTGTCGTTCGCGACCGCGCTCAGAGTGATCATGAACTCTCGGCAGCGGGACGGATCCTGCCGCTCAGAAGTTCGCCGAGATACGTAGCGGCGCGCTGGTCAGTAGCCGGGAGCGCGTGCGTGTACAGGTTCAGCGTCGTCGCGATGTCGCCGTGACCGAGGCGGCTGCTGATCGTCGCGATCGGCACGCCGCCATCGACGAGCACGCTGGCCACGAAGTGACGGAGATCGTGCAAGCGGACGCGCTCCAACCCCAACGACGCCCGCAACCGGCCGAAGCGGTTCGTACAAACATCGGGCCGCCAGGGTCGCCCCTCGACATCGCTGAACACCAACGCGTCGTCAGCAACGCTCACACCGAGCCGCAACGCCAGCTCCCGCTGTCGCAGGCGGTGAGTGCGCAACACCTCGACCGTCCCCTCGTCGATCGCCATGCGACGGCTCTGGTGCGTTTTCGTGTCCTTCTCCCGCACCTCGCCACCCACCTGGGCCATCGACCGGCGGATCGCCACCTCACCACGCTCGAGGTCCACATCCGTCCATCGCAGCGCGCACGCCTCGCCCCGCCGGCAACCGGTCGCGGCCAGCACCCACAGGTACACACCGAAGTCGGGATCATCCGTACGCGCCGCGTCGATCAGCTCCTGCACCTGCGCGACCGTCGGCGGGTCGACCTCCCGACGGCGCTGCGGTGGCGGGGTCGCATCGACCGCCGGATTACGCGCGATCAAACCCCACCGCCGCGCCTGTTCCAACGACTGGCGCATCACCGTGTGACAGATCCGCACCGTCCGGGCAGACAGCCCGCGTCCGTGCAAGTCGCCATAGAGCGCGTCGAGGTCCATCGGCCGCAACGACGCGACCCGGCGCGCGCCCAACGCCGGACGCACGTAGGTGCGCGCGATCCACTCGTACGACGCGAGCGTCGACGCTTCGACCGTGCGGCGCTTCACATCGAGCCACCGGTCGAGCAACTCGGCGAAGCTCAGCGCCGCGGTAGCGACGTGGCGGCCTTCGTCGACCTCGACGACCACCCGCGCGACCTCCCGCTCGGCCTCCCGTCGCGTGCCCCGTACCGTCCGTTCGACGTACCGGCGAGCGCCCGCGGCGTCACGACCGATGAAGACCTTGATCCGCCAACTGTCCTTGCCGCGCTGCTGGATGTGCCCCCGCATTGGCGAGCCTCCTCAGGTGAGGTAGGCCCGTCGGATTGCCAATGGATTGCCAAGTGGCGCAAGGTTCTGCGAAGCGGTCAGCCCGCAGGCCGCTGACCTGGGACTTTGGTGCGCTCGGAGAGATTCGAACTCCCAACCTTCTGATCCGTAGTCAGATGCTCTATCCGTTGAGCTACGAGCGCAGTCCAGCGAGTCTACGGGATCGGCGGCCCCGGGTTCCGAGCGATGGCGGCACGCCCGGAACCCGCCGCCGTGCGACGATGACCGGCGATGACGAACGAGGGCGCCGCGCCGAACCCGCCGACCCGCGCCGCCCGCATGATGGGCGCGGCCACACTGGCGTCGCGCGGCATCGGATTCGTGCGGATCTGGGCCATCTCGGTCGTCCTCGGCACCACCTACCTCGGGAACACCTACCAGTCATCCAGCGCGGTCTCGAACGTCCTCTTCGAGCTCCTCGCCGCGGGTGCCCTCTCGGCCGTGCTCGTCCCGACGTTCGTCCGCCACCTCGAACGCGAGGACGAAGCCGAGGCCGAACGGCTCGCGTCGGGGGTCCTCGGCCTGGCCCTGACCGTGCTCGGTGTCATCGCAGTGACCGGGTTCCTGTTCGCCCCCCAGATCGGTCGGCTGATCGCGAGCGACGCGCCGAATGCGGTCGTGCGGCACCGACAAGAGGTGCTCGCCACCTACCTCATCCGGTTCTTCGTCTTCCAGATCCTGCTGTACGCGATCGGCACCGTCGCCACCGCGGTGCTCTTCGCCAAGCGCCGGTTCGTCGCCACCGCGATGGCCCCCATCGCGAACACGGTCGCAGTGGTGGGCGCGCTCATCGTCTTCCGGATTCTTACCGGCCCGAATCCGTCACTGCGCCTCGACGGCACCGAGCGCTTCGTCCTCGCCATGGGCGGCATGCTCGGCGTCATCGGCTTCGTCGGCGTCCCGGCCGTCGCGCTGGCGCGCACCGGTTTCAAGCTCCGCCCCCGCCTCGGTCGGGTCGACGCCGAACTCCGCAAGCTGTTGAAGCTGTCGACGTGGGCAGTGTTCCAGCACGGCGGCATCGGCATCCTGCTCCTCGCCGCGATCGCGATGGGCAACCGGGTCGAGGGCGGCGTCATCGCCTACCAGTTCGCGTTCGTCGCGATCATGGCCCCCTACGCGATCCTCGCCCAGCCGGTCCACACGACGATCCTGCCCGAACTGAGCAACGACGCCACCAACCATGACCTCGGTCGCTTCGCGACGCAGCTGCGCTGGGCGCTCGACAACATGGCGCTCCTGATCGTGCCGGTGTCCGCGGCGATGGTCGCGCTGGCCCTCCCGGCCATGCGGGTGATCGCCGTCGGCGCGAGCAAGGGCGGCGCCGGAGTTCTGGCCGCCGCGCTGGCGTCGCTCGCGCTCGGCCTCTTCCCGTACAGCGCGTTCCTGCTCTTCGCACGCGCGTCCTACGCCCTCGGCGACAGCAAGACACCCGCACTCATCGCCCTGAGCACGGCCATCCTCGGCGCGGCGACGATGTTCGGGATCGGCGCGTTCGTCCACGGCACCGCGCGCGTCGGCGCAATCGGGATCGGCCACACCGTGGCCTACACCGTCGGTGCGATCGTCATGGGCGGCGTCCTGCGTCGACGGCTCGGCGAACCGATCTTCCCGCACGCGCTGCCGCGCACCGCCCTCATCGCCGGTGCATTCGCGTTCGCCGCCTGGTTCGCCCACCAGACCATCGAACCCCATCACCGCATCGACGCGCTCGCGTTCCTCGCGGTGGTCGGGATCGTGGGCGGCGGCCTGTACCTCGCGGTGGTGCGCGCCACCCGCCGGCGCATGCGCGAGCTGCCGACCCCCGTCGACCTGGCCGAGGAACCCGACGTCGTACTCGGCGAGTAGTCAGCCGCTGCTCACGCGTCCGTCAGCCACGACGGACGGGCGAGGCCGGCGTCGTCGAGGAGAGCAGCCAAGCGGGCGTTGGGTGCGACGAACCGTCCTGCGAGGTCGGCCCGCACCGCGTCGGACACACCGCTCGCATCCTTCGTCTTCCCGTTCAGCGCGAAGTACCACGACCGCAGCCGCCGCTTCACGCCCGGCATGCGCCGCAGGACGCGCTCGGACCCGTCGTTGAACCAGAGCGCGACCCGCTGCAATCGCGCGTTCCGGAACGGGGTCGTGCGGTTCTCCGACCGCAGCCCCGCATCCGAGAGCAGGTCGGGATCGAGCCCCAGCCACGTCGCCACGTCGCGGAGCACCGCGTCTCCGTCGGCGACGAGGTCCTCGAACCACACGACCTTCACCGCCTCGCGGCCCATCACGTCCCACCACTCGGGGAGCCAATCGGCGTACCGGCCACCGCGGACCGCCATGTACTTCTCGTTGTCCGGGTCGGCGAAGTCGGCGTCGGTGAGCGCGTCGGCCTGCTCGAGGTAGCGCTCGATCGTCAGCTCCGCGGGGAACCGCAATCGGATCTTCTGGTACTCGAAGAACGAGATCGCCCGCGCCACGGGTTCGCGCAACACCAGCACGATCCGGGGGTTCGTGAGCGTCGCCCGCATCGCGGTCGCCACCGCCGCACCGCCGTAGAAGTACGACGGGGTCGCCTCGAGTCGCACCGGTCGATCCGCGGCGGCGAAGAGGTCGTCCCACTCGGCAGTCGGCGCCAGTGGCTGCCCGTAGCGGGCCGGCAGGAAGTACCGCGACTCCTTGATCGCCGAGGGCACGACGTCGGGATGTTCGCTCAACGAGACGAACAGCGACGTCGTCCCCGCCTTGTTGACGCCGGCGATGATCGCGTCCACTCGCTCCACCCGCCGGAGTGTACGGGCCGACGTCGAGACGACCGCGGGTCAGATCGTGTTCGTCACCACCAACACCAACGCGATCGCCGCCACCGCGAGCCGGTACCAGCCGAAGATCGCGAGGGTGTGCTTCTGCAGATACGTGACCATCCACCGCACCGACACGACCGCGGCCACGAACGCCACGACCAAACCGATCAGCGGCGTGAGGAGCCCGAACGAATCGACCATCGCCGAACCGTCCTTCACGATCGAATACGCAGTCGCGGCACCGAGCGTGAGCACCCCGAGCAGGAACGAGAACTCGATCGCCGCCGCCATCGAGAGTCCGAGCAACAGGGCGGCCACGATCGTGACCAGGCTGCGGCTGGTGCCGGGCCAGAGCGCGGCGATCTGAGCGAAGCCGATGATGGCCGCCTCGCGGGACGTGAGCGCCTCCAGCGGTCGCCCGCCCGGCTTGGTGAGCACACCGCGCGCGACGAGCACGAGGATCAGGACACCGCCGACGGCCCACGCGCCGATGACCGGACCCACCCCGAACAGATGCTTCTTGATGACCTTCTCACCGACCAGTCCGACCACCGCGGCCGGCACGAAGGCGATCGCCAACGCGGTGAGGAGTTGGCGACCTTCGGTGCTCTTGCGGGTGATCCCTTCGATCATCGTCGTGAA
Organism: uncultured Bifidobacteriaceae bacterium; assembly: GCA_964544295.1. GTDB lineage: Bacteria > Actinomycetota > Acidimicrobiia > IMCC26256 > JAENVU01 > JAENVU01. The sequence continues at coordinate 15,900 of CAZJBJ010000006.1, read as the reverse complement.
CCGGTGCCGGTAGAGGCCGAGCACCGCGACGATCGCACCCGACTGGATCGCGATCTCGTAGGACTTCAGCGCGTCGCCGGCCGCGCCCGAGTGCGGGAGATCGAGGAGCCGCGACGTGACGAGCAGGTGACCGGTCGACGAGATGGGCAGGTACTCGGTGAACCCTTCGACGAGCCCGAGCACCACCGCCTGACCCACACCCAACCCGGCATGCACCGTCGCGAGGATCGGCGCGGCGGCCGCCGGCACTGCGCTGACCAGGATCACGAGTACCGCGGCGACGGCTGCGAGGCCGAGGCGTCCGGATCGAGTGGACGGGGCGTCAGGCATCGATCTCGATCCTCGCGTCGAGTTGTGCTCCGAGCTCCGCACAACGGTTGTCTTCGGCATACCGTTTCCCTTGCACATTCCAGAGGTGGACGGGGCGGTCACCGAGCGGGAACGGCCCCCAGTGCCACGTGCCCCGCGCCAACGCGAACCCGTCGAGCGGTGCGAGGTGGAACGCCCGCACCGTGTCGAGGTCGGCAGGATCGGTGAACTCGACGGCCGCCGGCGCAACCGCGACGACCGAGGCCACGTCGAGCGGGAGCAGCGTCTGCGTGTGGGTGTCGTGGCGGTAGAACCGGTCGCAGATCAACCGACCGTCGACCCGTTCGATCTCACTCGGCGCGTGGCTGATCACGTTGACGTGCACGTCGCCCCATGCGAACTCGTAGGTGAAACCGGCGTCGCGCGGATCGGTGTCCGCGACGGGGATCCAACCGAACGGCGCGAACGCCTCCGCGCTCAGAGGTTGCGCACTCAGTCGCCGCTGCGAACCCGTCACTCCGTGCGCCCAATCTCGTTGTTCTACGCTGCCCCGAACGGTCCATTCTACGGGCCGAATCCGCAGGTCGATTCCATCGGGAGGGTCCATGGACGTCCGCTCCATCGAAGCCGTCGCGCCGGTCGTCGAGCACAACGGGACGGTCCCCGTGTGGTGGTTGGTGAACCCCCGCGAGATGCAGGCGATCACCCAGGGCGGCCACCTCGAACTCGTCAGCGAGTTCGAAGTGGCTGGTGGCGGCTTCGTGGACCCCCACTCGCACCCGACCCACGAGTTCTATTACGTCACCGCGGGCAAGGGCATCATGACCATCGGCGACGAGACCCGCGAGATCAGCCAGGGCGATCTCGTCCACATCCCGCCCGACGCTGTGCACAGCCTGAGGCCGGTCAGCGACCACGCGCCGATCCACTGCTTCTGTTTCGCGGTCGGCGTCCCCGATGCCGGGCCGGTCGACTACACACACCACTGATGGGGCGCGTCCTCGTCACCCGCCACCTCCCAGAGGGCGGGACGGACCCACTGGTCGACGCGGGACACGAGATCGTCCAGCGCGCCGACGACACCGCGCTCACCCCCGCCGAACTCGCGGCCGCCGCGGCCGACGTTGACGCGATCGTGTGCCTGCTCACCGATCGCATCGATGCCGGCCTGCTCGATGTCGCCGGCGCGCAGCTGCGCGTCGTCGCCAACGTCGCCGTCGGGTACGACAACATCGATGTGGACGCCGCGCGTGCGCGCGGCATCACCGTCTGCAACACCCCCGGAGTGCTCGACGACACCACCGCCGACCTGGCCGTCCTGCTCATGCTCGCCGCGGCGCGTCGGGCGAGCGAGGCAGAAGCCGATCTGCGCGGCGGCCGGTGGGCCGGTTGGGGCATCAACCAGTACCTCGGCGTCGACATCCACGGCGCGTGTCTCGGGCTGGTCGGCTACGGCCGGATCGGCCAGGCCGTGGCGCGGCGGGCCGCCGGGTTCGGGATGAGCGTGCTCCACCACACGCGGACCGACACCGGCGCCACCGGCTGGGTCCCCGATCTCGACGAACTCCTGGCCCGGGCCGACGTGGTGTCGTTGCATGTGCCCTTGACCGAGGCGACCCGCCACCTGATCGGCGCCGACCAACTCGGGCGCATGAAGCCGACCGCGGTCCTCGTGAACACCGCACGGGGCCCGGTCGTGGACGAAGCGGCACTGGTCGACGCGCTCGCACGACGGATCATCTTCGGCGCGGGCATCGACGTGTTCGAACGCGAACCCGAGGTGCACCCCGGGCTGCTCCGCTCGCCGCACGTGACCGTGCTCCCCCACATCGGGTCGGCGTCAGTCGCCACCCGCACCCGGATGGCCCAGGTCGCGTGCACCGGGGTCGTCGAGGTACTCGCCGGGCGTGAATCCGAGACGCGGGTATAGCTAGGTCAACTCGTCGCGCAGGATGGCGGTGAACGCGTCGATGTCGTCGTCGGTGGTGTCGAACGCGGTCATCCACCGCACCTCGTGGTGGGCGTCGTCCCACATCCAGAAGAACGACCGTTCCTGCAGACGCGGGATGGCGGCGGCCGGCAACCGGGCGAACACGCTGTTGACCACCGGCTCGCGCGTCAGCTCGACGCCCGGAACGTCCCGCACCGCGTCGGCGAGGCGCACGGCCATCGCGTTGGCGTGGGCCGCGTTGGCCAACCAGCGCCCGTCGGCGAGCAGCGCCTCGAACTGCGCGGCGACGAAGCGCATCTTCGACGGCAGCTGCGTGGCCTGCTTCCGGATGAACCGGGCGTTCGCCCCGAGTGCCGGGTCGAGGAACACGACGGCCTCGCCGTACATCATCCCGTTCTTGGTGCCGCCGAAACTCACCACGTCGATTCCGGCAGCGATCGTGATGTCCCGCACGTGGACGTCGAGGGCGGCCACCGCGTTCGCGATGCGAGCCCCGTCGAGGTGCACCTTCATCCCGTGCGCGTGCGCCACCTCGGTCAGCGCCGCGATCTCCGCGGGCGTGTACAGGGTGCCGCTCTCGGTCGACTGCGTGATCGAGACCACCGTCGCCTGCGAATGGTGTTCGTCACCCCGGCCGCTCTGACTCGCCCGGATCTGGTCCGGGGTCAGCTTGCCGTCGGGCGTCGGGAACGTGAGCAGCTTCGCACCGGTGAACCGTTCCGGCGCACCGCACTCGTCGACCGCGATGTGGGCGTTCGCCGAACACACGACCGCATCCCACGGTGCGACGAGTGACTGCAGCGACACGACGTTGGCGCCGGTCCCGCCCCAGACGAAACAGACCTCGACCGGGGCATCGAACAGTTCCCGGAACCGGTCGGTCGCCCGGGCGGTCCACGGATCGGATCCGTAGGCGAGCGCGTGATCCACGTTGGCCGCGATCAACGCGTCCATGACCGCGGGGTCGACCCCGGCGGCGTTGTCGGACGCGAAGCTGCGCACGACTACTCGGTATCGCCGAAGCGGACCACCGACGTGTCGAGTTTCAGCAACTTCACGGTGGTCTTGCCGCCGCGCAGCGCTTCGAGCAGGGCGGTTTCCTTGTGCGCGCGCTCCGAGGCTTCCTGCAGCACCGCGTCGAGATGTTCCCCGGGCACGATCACCACCCCGTCGGCGTCACCGACGACCCAGTCGCCCCGGACGATCGACGCCCCGCCGCACCGGATCGGAATGTTCACCGCACCCGGTTGATTCTTCGAGGCGCCCCGCAACGCGATGGTCGCGGCGAACACCGGGAACCCGAGCGTCTCGATCGCGAGGATGTCACGCACGCCGCCGTCGATTACGAGACCGGCGATCCCCCGCGCCTGCGCACCCGTGGTGAGGATCTCACCCCAGTAGCCGAAGTCGGTGAGTTCGCCGACGTCCACCACCAGCACGCTGCCGGCCGGGGCCTCGGCCGCAGCCACGTGGATCGCCAGGTTGTCGCCCGAGGTGCACCGCACCGGAAACGCCGGTGCCGCCACCCGGGCGCCGGGCCATGCCGGGGCGATCCGCGGCGCCATGAGCCGCGCGCCCGATTCACCGAGCGTGGCCGACCCGAAGTCACTCAGCCAGGTTCTGATCTCCGCCTGCGTGGGCAACGGGGGCTCGATTCGTTCGGTCCGGTCTTGCTGTCGATGGCGGAGGGAGAGGGATTTGAACCCTCGAGGAAGCTTGACACCCCCTACTCGCTTAGCAGGCGAGCACTTTCGGCCGCTCAGTCATCCCTCCAAGTGGCACGGAAGTATACGAAACGTGGGGGCTCACCCCGACCCGGGGGCTCACACGGTGCGATCTCCGAGATGGCCACCGACGTGGCCGATCACCACCCGCCGATGCGCGGCGTCGAGATAGCAGTAGATGCGCAGGATCTGCCGACCGGCCCGCCGGATGTGTGGGCCGAGCTGCACCGTCCGGCCGTCGTAGCGGCGCAGGTACTGATCGCCGAACTTCGCCTTGGCGTCCTCGGAGATGTCCCGCGCCCAGTCGAGGCCGCGCCGGCGCGCCTCGGCGGAGAAGTCGCCCGGCAACGCATCGGCTGCCCAATCGGCCGCGACCGCTTCCAACCGGAGCAGATCCGCCCAGACCAGGTCGGCTCGGTCGTAGTGCCACGCGCGGGCCGACCGCTCGGCCTCGGGGAGCACCACCAGGTGATCGAGCCGCGACTTCGCCAGCCGCACCGCCTCGACCAGCGTGCGCACGTCGTCTGCCGGGCTCGGCGCGTCACTCGGCCGGGTCGCGAGTTGGAGGTACGCGTTCTCGGCCCGCACCCGCAGCTCGTGCTCGCGCTCCAGCGCTTGTTCGAGTCGGTACACCTCGTCGTCGGCGCGCCGGAGCTCGGACTGGTACTCGTCGACCAGCTCGTGCGCGACCGCGCGATCCTCGGCGACGGCCTGTTCGAGCCGGGTCAGCTCGGCGCGGCGCTGTCCGAGTTCGAGCGAGCTCTCGGCCCGGGCGATCCGGGCGACGGCCGGATCGTCGTCGATGCGCAACGTCGCGGCGTCGAAGACCAGCGCCCGCAGCGTGTTCCGCACGGCAGGTCGGGGCCCGTCGGGCCCGGTCACGTCCTCGGCCCGCCAGGATCGGTGCCGCTCGGGCGGGTCCGACGAGCGCCAGTCCGGCCACAGCAACCGCACGCCCCCGGGCGCCACCGCGCGTCCCGACCCGAGTTCGTGCGCGACCGCGGCCACCGCGGTCGCGTCCACCAGCACCACCACGTGCGCGAGCCCGGCGAGCTCCGCGGCGGTCCGATCGGCGTCGGCACTGACGCGTCCGGCGGCATCCGCCGCGAACAGCACGACAGGAAGTCGGCGACCACCCCGTACGAACGCATCGACTTCGACGGCGCGCTCGGCCTGCATCCGATGCGGCGTCGCCTGCACCCGCCAGCCGCCGTCCACGCAGTGCACGGCACCGACCAGTTCCCGGATCAGCTGCGGACCGCTCGGCGTGTCGGGCACCCGACCTCGGACCTTGCGGTCCTGGGATTCCAACCCCTCGAGCACCATGATCCGGCCGTCGCCGTCGGCCGTCGTGACCACCTGGACCTGCATGCGGCGCCACAGGGTCGAGTCGGTCTCGTGGGGTCGGGTCCACACCAACTCGAACGCGCTGTCACCGAGGTGCTCGACGATGCGCCAGCGCACGCGGGCCTGGGGTTCGGGCACCCATTCGTCGTCGCTGTCCGCGGCCCACCCGCCGTACACGGTGCCGAGCCACCGCTTCGTGACCGCCCGAGCGCTGACCGGATCCCGCCCCGCGGGGTCCGCCAGTTCGAGCACACACGCGTAGGTCCGCCGCACGTTCCTCCTCGGCTCGGCGCGCCGCTCCGGCGCGGGTCGCGGTCAGTCGGTCACGATCTCCTCGATCCGGGCGAGCGTCTTCTCCATCCCCTCGCGATTGCGCTTCGCCGACGGACGCACGATCGCCTTGACGACCTCTTCGGAGATGTCCCACGACTCCCGCACCAGCGTGCCGCCCTCGACCGGCTCCAACTCGTAGCGCCAGATGCGTCCGCCGCCGAGCTTGGCGAAGATCCCTGGCGGTCGGGTCTGCCACGCGATCCGCCGGTTCGGCACGAACTCGACGACCGTGCTCTCCATCGAATACGGGAACCCGAACTTCATGTTCATGCCGAACTTCGAGCCGAGGCCGAGCGGTTCCGAGGGCACGTTCTTCGCCGCCCGCACGGTGCCCGACCCGTCGATTTCCTGGTGCCGGTTCGGATCCGCGACCAGGGCGAAGATCCGCTCCGGCAGGGCCGGAATCAGACGTTCGACGGACACGACATCAGCTTCATTGGCCATGGAGCGCAGGGTAGCGGTCGAGCTTCGAGGCCCCACCCTCGGGTCGGCACGGGTGGGCGAAGGGGTACGGTTCGAGGCGTATGGAACCGCTCCTGGCTCTCGAACGGATCGCCTACCTGCTCGAACTCAAGGGTGACCCGCGGTACAAGGTCGAGGCGTTCCGCAAGGCCGCGGACGTCGTGGCGACCACCCCGGAGGACGAGATCACCGCCGGGGCGGCAGCCGGCACCCTGAAGTCGCTGCCCGGCATCGGCGACACCAGCGCCCGGGTCATCACCGAGGCGCTGGCCGGTGGCGTGCCGAGCTATCTCGAACGACTCGAACTCGACGCCGCCACCGATGACGCGCTCACGGGCGGCGACGAGGTCCGGGGATGGTTGCGCGGCGATCTGCACCTCCACACCAAGTGGTCCGACGGCGGCGCGGAGATCGAGATGATGGCCCGCACCGCGGCCGAGCTCGGCCACGAGTACCTCGCGGTCACCGACCACTCCCCGCATCTCTCCGTCGCCCGCGGTCTCGAACCCGAGCGACTGCGCGAGCAGCTCGACCTCATCGAGAAGCTCAACGAGGAACTCGCGCCGTTCCGCATCCTCACCGGCATCGAAACCGACATCCTCGACGACGGTTCGCTCGACCAGGACGAGGAACTGTTGGCCCGACTCGACGTCGTCGTCGCGAGCGTGCACTCGGCGCTGCGGATGGAGGAACGGGCGATGACCACCCGCATGGTCACCGCGATCGCGAATCCGCACATGGACGTGCTCGGCCACTGCACCGGACGCCTCATCAAGGGTCGCGGCCGCGCCGAGAGCACCTTCGACGCCGAGCTGGTGTTCGCGGCCTGTCGGGAGTTGGACAAGGCGGTCGAGGTCAACTGTCGGCCGGAACGACTCGACCCCCCGCGCCGGCTCCTCGCGATGGTCGACACCATGGGGGTGAAGGTCGCGATCGACACCGACGCCCACGCACGCGGGCAGCTCGCCTGGCACGGCTACGGCTGCGCCCGGGTGGCCGAGACCGACATCGGCCCCGACCGCATCGTCAACGCCTGGCCCGTCGACGACCTCCTCGCGTGGACGACGTCCCATCAGAATTGAGACTCAGGTCGAAACAACTACACCTTCGGACGGGGCGAGGGTGATCGTGCCGGTGACGGTCTCGCCGTCGCGGGTGCGATGCGTGCCGATCAGGACCGTGCCGGCGACGTCCGGAACGTCGACGGGTTGTTCGCCCAGATTCAGCATCACCACCGTCGACTCCCCGCGGCGGTAGGCCAACACCTCGGTCGGCGCGTCGAGTCGGGTCCAGGACCCGAGTCGTAGATCGGGGTTCGACCGGCGGAGGGCGATGAGGTCGCGGGTGAGCGACAACATCGAATCGGGGTCGCCGTCCTGATCGGCCACGTTGCAGGTCAGGTCGCCGAAGCGCAGCCACGGGGTCGCGTCGGGCGTGGTGAACCCGCCGCCCGGTTGGTTCGCCCACTGCATGGGGGTGCGCACCGGGTCGCGACCCGCGTACGGATGGAACCGGATGCCGACCGGGTCCACCAACTCCTCCCGCGGAATCTCGGTGTCGACCATCCCGATCTCGTCGCCCTCGTAGAGGACGGTCGTGCCGCGCAAGGTGAGCAACATCATCATCGCGGCGCGCGCCCGCGCCGGGTCGCCACCCGCCCAGCGGGTCGGGAAGCGCGAGATGTCGTGGTTGCTCCCCGTCCACACCGGCGTCCCGACCGCGGGCATCGCCGCCTCGGTGCGTTCGATCATGTCGGCCAACGCGTCAGCGGCGAACGGCGCATGGGCGAACGGGATGTTGAAGTCCAGGTGCAGCTCGTCGCCGCCCTCACCGAAGAACGGGAACAGGTCCTCGAGCTGCTCGACGAACGTCTCACCGATCAGCACCTTCGGCGGATCGTACGAATCGGCCAGCTCCCGCCAGCGCCGATGGACTTCGTGCACCTCCGGACGATTCGAGTTGAACTCCTGCACCTGGCCCCGGATCTGCTCCATCAGCGAGTCCGCCTCGGTGGCGGCCGGGTTGTCGCGCAGCTCGCGGTCCTTGATCACCATGTGCGCGACATCGATCCGGAACCCGGCGACGCCGACGTCGAACCAGTACCGGAAGATCCGGTCGAACTGCTCGCGCACCTCCTCGTTCCACCAGTTGAGGTCGGGCTGGGTGTCGAGGAAGTTGTGCAGGTAGTACTGCCCGGTCTCCTCGTGGAACGTCCACGCCGGACCGCCGAACACGCTGACCCAGTTGTTGGGCGGCCCGCCGTCGGGCGCGGGATCCGCCCACACGTACCAGTCGCGTTTCGGGTTGTCGCGCGACGAGCATGACGCCGCGAACCAGGGGTGGTCGATGCTCGTGTGGTTCGGGACCAGGTCCATGATGATCCCGATGCCCCGGGCGTCGGCCGCCTTCACCAACGCGTCCAGGTCCCGCAGCGTGCCGAGACTCGGGTCGATGTCGTAGTAGTCGGCCACGTCGTAACCGAAGTCGGCATTCGGCGACACCGTGATCGGGCTGAGCCACAGCCCGCGGATCCCGAGCGCGGCGAGGTGATCGAGTCGACTGATGACCCCGGGAAGGTCGCCCACACCGTCGCCATCACTGTCCATGAACGATCGCGGGTAGGCCTGATAGAGGACTTCGCCCACCCACCACTGCTTCGGGTCGTGTACCGGTTGCGTCATGGACGCGCAGGCTAGGTGGGACGGGCAGCTACCGTCGTCGGCGCGTGCCGATCAAGTATCTGGGGTCCAAGCGACGTCTCGTCGGAATGCTCGGAACCCTCTTCTCCGTCACCGGCGGCGGCACCGCGCTCGACCTCTTCACCGGCACCACCCGGGTCGCCCAGGAGTTCAAACGACGAGGCGGCTGCGTGACCGCGGTCGACCGGGCGCGCTACGCCCACGTGTTCGCGCAGTCCGCGATCGCGACCGACGCGACGGCCATCGATCGTGACGCGCTCGACGCCGAGTTGGCCGAGCTCGACGCACTGGCACCCGCGCCCGGCTACGTGACCGAGACGTTCTGTCGCGACGCCCGGTTCTTCCGACCCGAGAACGGCGCCCGCATCGACGCCATCCGCGACGCCATCGAGACGCGCCGCGGCCATCCTCACTACCCGATCCTGCTGACGAGTCTCATCGAGGCGGCCGACCGCGTGGACTCCACCACGGGGGTGCAGATGGCGTACCTCAAGGAGTGGGCACCGCGGGCGCATCAACGGCTGACGCTGCGCGCGCCGGACCTGCTCGACGGTCCCGGTCACGCGGTGCGCGGCGACGCGGTCGAACTGCTGCCGACGCTCGGCGCGTTCAACTTCGCCTACCTCGACCCGCCGTACAACCAACATCGCTACGAGGCGAACTATCACGTGTGGGAGACCCTCGTCGCGTGGGACGCGCCGGAGCCCTACGGCGTGGCCCGGAAGCGGATCGAACTCAGTGACCGGTCGCGCACCAGCGTGTTCAACCGGCGCCGGCAGATGCCCGACGCGCTGCGCGCGTGCGTGGAGGGGGTCGACGCCCGTGTCGTCGTGGTCTCCTACAACGACGAGTCCTGGATCGAGATGGACGAACTGGTGGCGATGGGGCGGGCACGCGGGGCGGTCGAGCTGTTCGGGTTCGATTCGAAGCGGTACGTCGGCGCGCAGATCGGCATCCACGGTCCGAACGGCGCCCGGGTCGGTCAGGTCTCCCACCTGCGCAACACCGAGTACCTGATGGTGTGCGGCGACCCCGCCGCAGTCGAGACCGCCGCCCGCGCCCTCACCGCCCTCGCCGAAACCGGCAACTAGGAGATAACAAGAGGCCACGCCTCTCGATCACCGACCCGGCCACCAGGCACCCGACACCGTTGGCGTGGCCGTGGCCCGAGCGGCCCGGCCCGCAGGGCCAAGAGCGGATCAGGACGCGATGAGGGCGCCGAGGTTGCGGAGTTGTTCGGTCTCGGAACCGAGGGTGAACTCGAGTTGCTTGACCCACTGGAAGTAGCGGTGGATCGGGTAGTCGAGGTCGATGCAGATCCCGCCGTGCACGTGCAGCGCGGCGTGACCGACGCGGCTGCCGGCTTCCGACGCCCAGAACTTCGCGGTCGCCACTTCCATGCCCGCGTCCTCACCCGCGGCGAGCTTGGTCGCCGCCTGGAGCATTGTGAGTTCGATGGCCTGGGTGTCGATGTACGCGTCGGCGAGTCGCTGACCTACTGCCTGGAACGTGCCGATGGCCCGGTCGAACTGCTTGCGCTCGGTCGTGTACTGCGCGGTGATGCGCAGCGCCTCCTGACAGGCGCCGGCGACGATGGCGCAGATGCCGACCGTCGTGTGCTGCACCGCGTACCGCAGGATCTCGCGACCCTGGGCGAGCTCACCGATGCGATAGTCGTCCTCGACGGTCGCACCGTCGAGGTGCATCACGAACTGCGGCTCGTGGTTCGTGGTCTCCTGGCGCTCCAGCGTCACGCCCGGCTGGTCGACCGCGACGAAGAACATCCCGACGTCGTCACCCACCCGCGCCGGGACCAGCACGCGATCGCAGACGTGCGCCATCGGGACGCACACCTTCTTCCCTTCGAGTCGCCACTCCGCGCCCTGGGGCGTGGCGATCGTCGTCGGCTCGTACGGCGACGTCCCCAGTTCGCTCAGCGCAGCGGTCACCACCATGTCGCCGGCGACGATCGGGGCGATTCCGGCGCGCTGGTCGTCGTTGCCGTACTTCGCGACGGTCGCCGCACACGACACGAGCGTGTGGAGCAGCGGCATCGGTGCGACGGCGCGACCCTGCTCCTGCAGGATCAGGCAGAGTTCGAGGAAGCCGTAGCCGAGGCCGCCCACACTCTCGGGGAGCGCCACGCCGAGCAGGTTCGCCTTCGCGAACTCGGCCCACGTGCCGCGGTCGAACCAGTCCGTGCTCTCGTCGAACGCACGCAGCGCGCCGAGATCCATGCGGTCGCTCAGGATCTGGCGGGCCAGGCCGCGGAGTTCTTCTTGCTCGTCGGTCAGGGTGAAGTCCATCGTCGTCCTCGTCTCTGCGTCGGGTCGTCGGGTCGGCTCAGCGGGGCGATCCGGGCATGCCCAGACCGAAGATGGCGATGAGGTCGCGTTGCATCTCGTTGGTGCCGCCACCGAAGGTGAGGATGTGCATGCTGCGGGTGCGCGCTTCGAGGCGACCGCGCAACACCGACTCCGGCGAGTTGCCCTTCACCGCCGCGACCGGGCCGAAGATCTCCATGAGCAGTCGGAAGGCTTCGAGGTAGAACTCGGTGCCGAACACCTTGATCGCCGAGGCCGCCGCCGGGTCGAGCGGTTCGCCCCGCGTGGCGCCGTCGGCGATCTTCCAGTTGGCGAGCCGCAGGTAGTCGAGCCGGGCGTGCACCCGGGCGATGTTGAGCTGCACCCACTCCTGGTCGATCACGCGGCGACCGTCGGCCAGCTTCGTGAGCTTGGCCCAGTCGATCACGTCCTCGAGTTGACGCTCGACGATGCCACTCGCACACAACGTGACCCGTTCGTGGTTGAGCTGGTTGGTGATCAGGTTCCAGCCCTGGTTCTCCTCGCCGACGAGGTTGCCGACGGGCACGCGCACGTCCTCGTAGAAGGTGGCGTTGGTGTTGAACCCACCCATGTTCGAGATCGGCTCGGCCTTGAAGCCGGGGGTGTCGGTGGGCACGATGATCATCGAGATGCCCTTGTGCTTCTTCACGTTGGGATCGGTGCGCACCGCGAGCCACACGTAGTCGGCATCGGTGGCGAGGCTCGTGAAGATCTTCTGCCCGTTGATCACGTACTCGTCGCCGTCGCGCTCGGCCTTCGTGCGCAGCGACGCGAGATCCGTCCCCGAATCCGGTTCGGTGTAGCCGATGCAGAAGTGGATCTCGCCGGCGAGGATCTTCGGCAGGTAGAAGTCCTTCTGCTCCTGGGTGCCGTACTTCATGATCGTCGGCGCCACCGAGTTGATCGTGAGCATCGGCACCGGCGCACCGGCGCGCATCGACTCGTCGAAGAAGATGAACTGCTCGATCTCGGTGCGACCCTGACCGCCGTACTCCTTCGGCCAACCGATGCCGGCCCATCCGTCCGCCGCCATCTGCTTCCAGATGCCGCGGGCGACGGGGCCTACACCCTCACTGTGCGAGAGCTCGTCTTCGACCTCCGGCGTGAGCAGTCGCGCGTAGTAGTCGCGCAGTTCGTCGCGGAGGCTCTGGAGCTCGGGAGTCAGACCGATGTACATGGGCGTCCCCTGATCAGGAAGTGGCCTGGGGACTGTAGCCAAGCGAACGAGAACGCGTTCTCGCGCCGGGTGATCGGCTCGCGACGGCCTGCGCCCGGGACCCCGGAGCCGGGATGGGTCAGAGCGCGTCGGGGGCGAACGTGTCGCAGCGTTGCGGGTCGCCGGTGCGGTAGCCGATGGAGAACCACTTCTGACGTTGGCGCGCCGAACCGTGGGTCCAGGACTCCTTGTTGATCGCGCCAGTCGCCGCCTGCTGGATGCGGTCGTCGCCCACCGCCGCCGCGGCGTCCAGCCCCTCGGTGATGTCCTGATCGGTGAGCTGTTCGATGAAGCCGGTGCCGACGGCGTTCGCGGCCCAGACGCCCGCGTAGCAATCGGCCTGGAGCTCGAGCCGGACCGACGCGGACCTGGGTCCTTCCCGGTCGTTGCCGACCTTCGCGTTGGTGCCGAGCAGATCCTGCACATGGTGTCCGTACTCGTGCGCCAGCACGTACGCCTCCGCGAACGGACCGCCCTGCGCACCGAACCGGCTCGACAGGTCGTCGAAGAACCCGAGGTCGATGTACACGAGCTTGTCGCCCGGGCAGTAGAAGGGCCCCGACGATGACGATGCCGCGCCGCACGCGGTGGTGGTCCGGCCGCTGAACAACACCGTCTTCGTGTCCGCGTAACCGTCCACGGTTCCTCGCCAGTACTGCTGCACCGAGTTCACGACGCCGACGAGTCGGCAGTCCTGTCGTTGGTTCGCGTCCGCACCGGTCCGGCAACTCTGCGCGATGTCGGTGTTGTCACCAGCGACGCGCGGCGCGGTCGACGATCCACCCCCACCACCTCGGCTCGCGAAGAACACGATGGCGACCATCACCAGCAGTCCGACGATCCCACCGCCACCGAGCGCGCGACCCCGACCACTCCGACCACCACCGCGGCCGAGTGCGCCACCGAGCACGTCGTCGAGGCCGCCGGAACCCCCCAGGACGCCTCCCAGACCACCCAGTCCCCCCGACGCCGCGCCGGCACCGCGCTCGTCGGTCACCTGTCCGGTGTCGAGATTTGCACCTTTTCGGAACTTCATTCCTTGCTCCCGTCTGCGCGCGGAACGCGGTCGGCTTCGTCGCACTCGGGTCGCTGGTCTACCCTACAAATGCGGAGATCACACCCAATCGTGCCGGAATCCTTCCGCGCCGTTTTGGGGCATCGGTTCAAGGTTCTCGGTTGGAGACCCGATCCTTCTGGGAAGCGCGTTGATCATCAGCGCGCCATCGCTCGTCACCGAAAGGACAGTTTGCACATGCGACGTGCACTCGCCGCGCTCATGCTGGTCATGAGCGCATTGGCCGTAGGTCCTCTGACCCAGCCCGCGCACGCTGCTGACCTCGGCGCCGAAGCCGACTTCGCGAGTCGCATCAACGCGGTGCGCGTCTCGCGTGGCTTGGGCGCGCTCACCACCCACTCGGTACTCACCGCCAAGGCCGAGTCGTGGGCGCAGCACATGGCCTCCAGCGGTTGCCTCTGTCACTCGAACCTGCCCGACGGCGTGACTGTCGGCTGGCGCGCCCTCGCCGAGAACATCGGCCGCGGCCCGAGCGTCGACTCGATTCACAACGCGTTGGTGAACTCGCCGTCCCACCTCGCGAACATGGTCGGCCCCTACCGCTGGGTCGGCGTCGGCGTCGCGTACGGCAACGGGCAGATGTACGTGGCCGAAGTGTTCATGGACGGCAACCCCCCACCCGGACCCAGCCCGCTTCTTGCGTTCGACGCCACCGGTCGCGCGATCGCGGCGCGACCCCAAGGTGGGTTCTGGATCATGAACGGGAACGGCAGGGTGAGCGCGTACGAGGGCGCACCGAACTACGGATCGCCCTCCTTCCCCGGTGACTTCGGTCGCGACATCGTGTCGATGCCCGACGGCAACGGCTACGTGATCCTCGACAGCCTCGGCGGGGTGCACCGATTCGGGAGCGCCATCTTCACGCTCGCCGGCGTGGGCGGTCCGTGGTTCGGGTTCGACATCGCGCGCGCCATCGCGGTCACCCCCGACGGCAAGGGATTCACCGTGCTCGACGGGTACGGGGGACTGCACCCGTACGGCACCGCGAAGCGGCTGTCGGGCGCGCCGTACTGGCCGGGCTGGGACATCGCGAAGTCGATCGCCTACACGCCGAGCGGTTCCCTCTACATGCTCGACTCGTTCGGTGGGGTCTTCGCCCTCGGCGGGGCCAAGCACTACGGCACCACCTACTTCGGCTGGAACATCGCGCGTGACATCACGGTGTGGCCCGACGGGAAGGGCTACGGGATCATCGACGGATTCGGTGGCATCCACCGCTTCGGTTCCGCCAAGACGTCGGCGGGAACCCCGTACCAGACGATCGACCGCTGGCGCTCCATCATCGTGCAGGGCGGCACCTACCTCGCCCTGCGCAACGACGGCATCCCCGTCCGCGTCTGACGTCTGCGCCGCGACGGGCGTGAGTCCGTCTTGCGATCAGGTCGCTGCCGTTTGCAGTCCGAGCGCGGCCGCGGCCTTGAGCAGCCGACCATCGCCCGCGACCACGACGAGTTCGTCATCGGCCAACAGCTCCGCACAGGCAAGGTGGACAGCGTCGTAGCCCCGTAGCGCATGCGCCTCGGCAAGATCACCGGCGCGTGCCGCACGGTCGGTGTCCACGTCGACGATGTCGAGTTCATTCACGAGTTCATCCAAATGCGCAACCACGCGACGGTGCACAACAGTGGTGATTCGGCGCAGGCGCAGAGCATGGGCGAGCGCGGCGCGGGCTTCGGGATACGCAAGCCGTGTCGATGCGACCCGATCGGACATATCCCACATGCGAGCCGCGACCACGGAGCCCGGCTCTTCAACGAGCAGCGGGATCAAGGCCGAGGTGTCGAAATACGCGATCACCGTCGCTGTTCGGCAACGAGTTCGCTCACGGAGCTCGACGCCTTCGACCGTTGCCGGGGGCGTCGACGAGCGCTCGACGCCGCGGGCGATATCAGGCCTTCGGCGATCAGTCGATCGACTCGGCGCTCCTGGGTCAACGGCACGATGCGCGCCACCGCGGTTCCGTGGTCAGTCACAGTGAGCTCGTCGCCCGAACGAACGGCCTCGATGTAACGACTCAGGTGGTCTCGTAGGTCACGAATCCCGACTTCCACGGTTGCCTCGATTGCGATAGCGCCACTTTTGATAAACCAATCATAGCCACAATCCATCGACCGCGGTCAGCAAACCGCGCTCATCCGATCTCGGCGGGCCTTGTGGGATCTCTTTCGAGCCCACCGCCCCTGTTGAAGGCGACCCTTGCCGAGTTAGATCCCTGAGAGGAGCAGCGATTCAGGCAAGAAAATCGGGCTGTTCTAGCTAAGTGCCAGCTTGTCGAGCTTCTTGATGTCTGGCCAGCCGTCGGTCACGGCCCGATGGACTAGTGCGCGTGTTATCGACTGGGCGTAGGCGTTCGCCAGCTCCCGCTTCGTCGGCTTGACCACAGATCCGTGGACCAGCCCTGAGCGGACGTCGTAGAGGACCTTGAGCTGCTGGAACGTT